>NZ_JBJGED010000002.1:0-422929 GCF_045062745.1 Paenibacillus sp. HJGM_3 | reverse complement strand
GACAAGCTCACCACCTACTTCAACCGGTTGTCCGTCGGCGGGCAGGTCAGGATGGAGCTGCAAGAGACGTTCTGGAGCAAATGCTACGGCAGCCTGACGGACAAGTTCGGGACGGAGTGGCAATTCAACCTGGACAGCGGCGAGACCTGGTAATTGTCCCTCGACGTTGTTGTGTATAGAAAACGGGGCTTTCCTCACGGAAAGCCCCGTTTTCTTATGGAGGCGGTCTTTCGGCCTCGCACCTGCTTATCGCGGTTGAGCGATAATCGCTTTATGAACCTTCACTTACCCGTGACGCAATATGTTGAATCCGTTCTCTAAAAGGAATTTAACATTGACAATATAGGGTAGGGGGGTATACTATATTCACTGAGGATGGGTAATATCTGGATTCCGTTTGCTTCGTTCCTTGACGGCCGTCAACGAATGCGATCTGGAGCCAGGCGAACCAAACGTCTCAATTATTCTTTAGGAGGTCGTTGTAATGCAGACACGAGATCAAATACAAGCTCAAGCCGATCCTAGACGATGGAGCGCACTTGCTTTACTATGCGTTGCCAATTTTATGGTCATTATGGATACGTCTATTATTGGCGTCGCTCTGCCCGCAATCAAGGACGCGCTTGGATACTCGCAAGACAGCCTGCAATGGGTGTTCAATGCGTATGTTATTTTCTTCGGGGGACTGCTGCTTCTGGGCGGCCGGCTGTCCGATCTGTTCGGCCAGAGGACCATATTCCTCTGGGGATTCGCTATCCTCACCGCCTCGTCACTGCTCGCCGGGTTGGCGTGGAACGATGCGGTCCTTAACACCGGCCGAGCGTTGCAAGGTTTCGGTTCAGCCCTTATCGCTCCAGCTGCGCTTACACTAGTAATGATGCTGTTCGGACGTAATCCGCAAGAGCTGGGCCGAGCGCTCGGTTATTGGGGTGCATCCGCTGCGGCGGGCGGATCCGCCGGTGTATTCCTTGGAGGGGTCATCACTGAATGGCTTAGCTGGCAATGGACGTTCCTGATCAATGTGCCCGTAGGCTTGCTCGTCTTATTAGTCGCCCCTCGATTGCTGACGGAAGGGATGCGCAGAAGGGGCAGTCTCGACATCGTGGGAGCAACGCTGGCTACGGCGGCTTTGGTCCTGATCGTATACGGCATTGTAACTGCGGATCACAACGGGTGGGGTGCCCCGACCACAGTGTGGACGCTTGCCGCTGGTGGTGGACTTTTAATCCTGTTCCTGATCTCCCAAGCAGTGAAGCGGGAACCGCTCGTCCCTCTGGGCATCTTCCGTGCGCCGAATCTGGCGGTAGGCAACCTGTCGTTAATGCTGTTGGCCGGCGCCTGGATTCCGCTCTGGTACTTCCTCAATCTCTATTTGCAGCAAGTGTTGAACTATTCCGCCTTCGGCGGCGGGGTCGCCTTGCTTCCCATGACGCTGCTGATCGCGGTGTTCATGATTTTCATTATGGGCAAGTGGATCGGCAAGCTCGGAGTCAAACCGAATCTCGTACTGGGCTTGCTCGTGCTCAGCGGTTCGTTGTTTCTGTTCTACGGATACACACCTGTTCAAGGCAATTTCTTGTTGAATGTACTGCCTGCCTCGCTATTAGGCGCTCTAGGCATGTCTCTTGCCTATATCCCCGCTACGATGACAGCCATGTCGGGAGCGAAGCCTGAGGAGGCGGGGCTAGCTTCCGGTCTGGCCAGCACGAGCTATCAGATCGGCTCGGCGATCAGTCTGGCCGTCATGGTGGCGATCGCTGCGTCTGCCACGTCATCCTACGGAGCAGGCGAGGCGTCAATCGCGCTGAATCACGGGTTTCAGTTAGCGTTCTTCTGGTCGGGTATCGTAGCTCTCGCAGGAGCATTGATTGCGCTTGTGTTTATTCGCACGCCAAATATACGGTAGTGGGGTATTGTAAAGTATCGATTAGGAGAACAGGAGGAGACTCAAAATGGGTGAATCGTTTAAGCTAGCCGTGGTGCCGCCGATTCAAGTCGGGGGAAGACTGTTCACACCGGAGCAGCTCATGCGGATCGCAGCCGTAGCAGGGACGGGAGCTCGGATCGAGATGACGACGTTCAACCAGCTGTATGTAGAAGTACCGCCGGAGCGTCATGAAACGATCCAATACGAGCTGGAGCAAGCAGGCCTCAGTGTGTATCAGGCCGGAATCGGAACCAAAAGTCTGATCGCCTGTCCGTTCTGCCGAGGAGCGGAAGAAGCAGGACTTGAGACGGCTCGCGCCCTTAACGAAGCCATCGCCGGACTTGAATCGCCGACCCCGCTCAAGATCGGATATGCGGGTTGTGCCCTTGGCACAAGCGAACCGCTGTTGAAGGACATCGGTGTTGTCAAAATGCGAGACGTCTATGACCTGTATGTAGGGGGAGAGCCGAAAGGACTAAAAGCAACGCTTGCCGTTCTGTTCGCCTCGGGGATACCGGAGGACCGGCTGATTCCGACCGTTTTGGCCATCATCCGCTTTTATCAAACGAACGCGAAGGGAAAAGAGAAGTTCAGCAGGTTCGTACATCGAGTGACACTCGAGCAGCTGCAAGCGGCGGCAGGGTTGACGTGAAGCATGCCGACTCGGTAAGATCATCCTGAGATACTTCGGAATGGGGATGTCGAGCGCATGGATTCGTTGTTTGATTTGGCCAATACCGCCGAGTGGCTTAGAAATTTCGGTATGTGGGCCGTGCTGGTCAGCTTGCTGCTCAACATCCTCATCAGCGTATTAGGGGTCGTACCGTCCGTATTCCTGTCGGGCGCCAATGCCGTCGTATTCGGCTTGGTTCCCGGCTTCTTCGTGTCGCTGGCCGGCGAAATCTTGGGAGCGGGTGTATCGTTTATCCTGTACCGATTCGGCCTCCGCAAAGCGTTAAGCTCCGAGACGTCATGGAAGTGGCTGCAGCGACTCAATGAGGAGAACCGGGCCAAGCAGCTCGTCATTATTTTGCTGGCCCGGCTGACGCCCCTGATGCCATCCGGTCTCGTTACGGTCGTAGCGGCGTTATCCACGATGAGGTTTGTGGATTTTATGCTCGCATCCCTCGTAGGCAAAGCTCCTTCTATCGCGCTGGAAACATTGATCGGCCACGATCTGATCGAGCTGAAGTCGAACTATCCCCGACTCCTCGTCTCCTTTGCATTCGTGATCGTCGTCCTTCTCCTCCTGAGATCCAAGAAAACAAAAGCAAGCCGCCGGCAGCCGGAATGAAACCCATTTATGCGCTGCATATTGACATCTGCTGCGAGGTAGACTAAGATTGTTCTTGCGCTTAGTGAATTAGTAAATTAGTAAATTACTAAAAAATATACGAGGAGAGAACATACGATGAAAATTCCGACAACGCTAAAACATAAACCGGTAATCGTTTCAGAGAACTACGAGAATGTCGATGGCCGCTATGCGAACCGCACGGATGCGAAGGGTCTGTCCCTAGGCCTGGCCCAATGGAATGACCGGGGCAAGGTGGAGATCTCCGCCAAAGTGTGGAGATATACCGGGGAGAAGTGGTCGCGTCAATCCGAAGAGCTGCCGCTGCATCGGGTGCTAGATTTGTCCATCCTGCTATGCCGCAGCATGGAGTACTTTCGTGAAGCGTACCGGTACGAACAGCTCTATAATCCGGAGAATCCAGTCATTGACCGGGTAGGGCTCCAAGGGGACGCGATGACGGTGTCCGTCTGTACGGATAATGAACACATCCGCGAAGATATTAAGCTGTTCAGCCAAGCGCTCAGCGACGATGGCGAACTGATCGGCGAACGGCTGCGGACATTGTCCGCGATTTTGAAGGAAATGGGTTACTGACGATGCTTGCGAACCGATATGTAAAAACGATCATGTTCTCCCGGGTACTGCTGCAGCTCGGCGTCTGGATCCGGAATTTCGCCGTGCTGCTGTATGTGACCGAGAAGACGAACAATAGTTCATTCTATGTGTCCCTCATCTCGGTTGTGGAGTACGCGCCGATCTTCCTGTTCGCGCTGATCGGGGGCACTCTCGCCGATCGCTGGCAGCCCAAGCGGACGATGGTAGGAAGCGATTTGCTAAGCGCCGTTTCCGTACTGATCGTCCTCCTCGTCCTGACAGGCGGGAACTGGTACGCCTTGCTGTTCGGGACCTTGGTCTCGGCGAGCTTGTCCCAATTCTCCCAGCCGTCGGCGATGAAGCTGTACAAGCAGCATGTCCCGGGTGAACAGCTCCCCGGCGTGATGGCCATGTCCCAGTCCTTACTCGCCATCTTCATGGTCTTCGGGCCGATGATCGGCACATTTATTTTTATCCAATACGGGATTCATGTCTCCTTGATTTTAACCTTCGCTTTCTTCCTAGGATCGGCAGGAGTACTGTCGCTGTTGCCCCGCGACGAATCGGAACCGGACTCCATGGGGAAGGGGAGTTTCATGAACGAGATGAAGGCCGGTATCCGCTACTTGGTCAACAACCGGTCGCTCCGAACGTTAAGCACATCGTTTGCCGCAGCCGGACTGGCCGCCGGCATTATTCAACCCCTCGCGATCTTCATCGTCATGGAGAAGCTGGGGCAAGACAAAGCGTTCCTGCAATGGGTGATGATGGCGAACGGTGCCGCGATGCTCATCGGGGGAGCCGCGATCATGGGGATCGCGAAGAAGATTCAACCCCAGCTGCTGCTCGCTATCGGCCTGCTCGTCAGTGCCGTCTGTACGGTTGCGGTCGGGATGTCAACCAACGTTGTGCTTTCCCTCTCGTTGCAAGTGATTAGCGGTTTGTTTTACCCTTGCGTCCAAGTCGGCATTCAGACGCTGATCATGCGCAATACGGAGCCGGCTTACATGGGGCGCGTCGGAGGAGCGATCACCCCAATATTTATGGGAATGATGGTGATCGGCATGTCTTTGGCTGGGTTTGCGAAAGACGCCTTTTCCCTCGAAGCGGTATATGCGTTTAGTGGCGGCATGCTGGTGGTAGGGGCGTTGCTGCTGATCCCGATTTTTCAAACCCATCCATCCCATACGGTGAGGAATGAAACCCGGTGAAAGAGCAAGTGATTGCCGATATTACAAAGTCCCCTAACCGAAAATCGCTCTTCCATTTCACAAGAGTTCGGAATTTGCCGGCCATTGCGCATTACGATGAATTATTATCGAGCTTCACCATCCATCCGGGCCACATAGGGGAGCGTAGATCCGAGCCTTTGGAGCTGAGGGTTGGAGAGTATGCCGTCACGATCAATCCACACTTGAGGATCGTGAATGGTATGCTCGAACCATCGATTACTCTGCAACAATTCCGGGCTGCACTGGACCGGCACGTATTCTTCTGGCCAACGTGGCAAGATTGCCAGAAAATGCTCGATACCTATTCGCGCAGGGAGCCGAAGGAACGATTCGCGATTCTGGAATTCGATGCGTTTGCCTTGCTCATGGCTCACTTTTCGGCGGCGAAGCTGTCCAAGTATGATTCGGGGAGCTCGCCCCGGTATCCCCAGCACTGTTCGTACAAGAAGAGTCCCGAGATGTGGCTGCCTCTCGAGGACTATAAGCGAGTCAAGAAGGCTACGGTACCCGTGCGAGCCTCGGAAGTCAAGGAGGTTCTTATCGAAGATCGAGTGAGCGGGCTCTCCAAGCATTTGAAGGCGATCCATGTGTATGCGGATGGAACGTTACGGAAGTACGCCAATTTCTCTCAAATCACATTATTAGTTCAGCCGACAGTACAATAGGTTAGGCATTTGTATGCGAAGGTTACAAACCTATGTATAATAGGGTTTATGAGCACATTCCATTTTACTGTACTACCACCGCCTAAGGCTTTGGAGCGCGATATCGAATGCATTCGGATTACGACGTATACCGGCAACGAGTCGCTTGACGTCAAGGTGTGCCCAAAAGGGTTTCCCGGGATCGTGTTTTCGCATGCGAACGACGGGACCGCGGCCATCGAGAGTATTGCCATCCGCTCGGCTATGGTCTCCGAGATTCCTATCTTGTTCCTGCACGGCCAAGGTTCTGAACCCAGCATAATGCGTTTTAAAGGCGAACCTTATGTGTCCATCCAAGTCGTGTTAAAGCCTCACGCCCTGTATTCTTTATTCGGGTGGGACGCCTCCTCGTTGAACCATGGCTTTCTAACCCCCGATCAATTCGATGCATCGGAGCTTGAAGACCGGCTTTTGTCGGCCCCGACGAATGAAGAGAGGGTAGCCTGCCTTTATGATTTTTTAACGGGGAAGATGAAACGAACGGAAAAGCGGGACGAACTGATCGAACTGTCCTTGGAGTACATTCGCAGCCACATTTCCTCGATAACGGTTAAAGATTTGGTCGCAGCTTTTCACCTCTCCGAGCGGCAGTTTCAGAAACGGTTCTCCCGCGTTGTAGGGATGCCGCCTCAACTGTATATTCGGATTGTGCGCATTAATGAGGCGCTGCAGCTCATGAAGTCGGGGCAGTACGATCGATTGTCGGATATCGCCTACGCTCTCAATTATTTCGACCAGTCGCACTTTATCCGCGATATCCGAACGTTCTCTTGGTTAAACCCCAAAACGATCACGATGAAGGTAAAGGAGTTCCATAGCGACGAGGCTGGGTCCTCCTACTTATAGGTTCGGAATCATGACTCTTTCCGTTTATGTCCAGGTTAGGACACAGCGGAAAGAGTTTTTTATTAATCAAGGTGGACGGGATTATACAATTGTAGCGGAGGACTTCCGAGTACAATCGAACTATCCCGAAACGTAGGAGTGAACGAAGATGAGAAAAATCAAAATGTTGAACCGAGTGTCGTTGGATGGGTATTTTGCAAGTCTGAATGAGGCCACATTCGGAATGGACTGGTTTGTGCACGATCCCGAGGTGGACCAAGCTGTGCATGCAAGCGGCGGTCGCATGGATACATTAATTTTGGGAGCCATCACATACTTGGGGTTCGAACGCAGCTGGGTGCCGTTGTTAAGCGATCCCAATGCCCCGGCTCCGCTCAGGGCGGTCGCGGAAGAGTTAACGCAAATGACGAAAATCGTCTTTTCGACTAAGCTGAAGGAATCGAGTTGGGCGAACACGAAATTGTACGATGGCCATCTTGTGGAAGTAGTCCGCCAATTAAAAGGGGAGACCGGATCCGATATTCTCGTCATGGGAAGCGGCACCATCGTACAGCAGCTGGCTAATGAAGGGTTGATAGACGAGTTTATTTTTATCGTTACGCCGGTCGTTGCAGGCCTAGGGAAACCGCTATTCCAAGATGTGAAACAGTTAGGCCTTAACTTGATCGAGACGAGAGCGTTTAAGTCCGGGAACGTCGTGCTGCATTACGAGCTGAGCCAATAAGGTCCATGATCGAATCCATGTCAACCTGGCATGGGTTTTCTTAATGAAATGCAATTTCAATGGACTTGGTACCAGCAGGCCCACTCCGAAATAAGTTGTTTTGAATGCATTCAAACGGAGGGGAGCACCATTGAATTACGTTAATAATGGCTGGTACAATCCTTATTATTACGGCCATACCAGGCATGAACCGCAGTCTTACAAATCGCTGCAGGACGCACTTAGTCTCATTAAGCAGGCTGTCTCAGGCGAGAGAGAGGACGAATTGTTTTACGATTATTTGCTTTCCGTGGCGCCGTCCGAAGAAGAGAAGGAGATTATTCAGAGCATCCGAGATGATGAACGAAAACACAATCAAATGTTTCACAGGATTTATCACGATTTAACCGGTCAAACCATAACGGCGCCTACCGTTGTAGAGTTCGAAAAACCAACCACATACATGGAGGGGATTAGGAGAGCTTTATTCGGAGAGCTCGGGGCAGTTGAGCGTTACCGGGACATACGTGCGGGTATGCCAAACCGCTTTTACAGAGATATGGTGTTTGAAATCATAACGGATGAACTGAAGCATGCAACCAAGTACAACTATATTTTGAATCTAGATTTAAGAAGAATGATGGAAAAGTAATCATATCGTATCGATCCAGTAAGCAGTCCTGTTGGCAGGGCTGCTTTTTTGCTTTTTTTATGGAATTGACGCGCACCGGGAGGCTCAGGACATGCTCATCCGGCGATGGTATGGTACACTTTAGACAACAATAACTCTGATAACCGATTGGAGGTTTATTCGCATAAAACGTATTCGAGAAAGAATCCTATGGATGGTGGAGACGTTGGAGGTTCACCCTTCCGACCGCTTGCTTGAAATTGGATGCGGACACGGAGTCGCCGTTTCTCTCATTTGCAGCAAGTTAACGGACGGGACGATTCTCGCCATTGATCAATCCGAAAAAATGATAAATACTGCGAAAACCCAAAATGCTCCATTGATCTCGGAAGGAAAAGCACGCTTTATCGCAGCGCCGCTTCATGAAGCGGACTTGGGACCCCATCGATTCAACAAAATATTTGCTCAAAACGTGAACTTGTTCTGGATGAATGCAGCACGCGAGTTGGCCATCCTCAAAGAGCGGTTGCTGCCGGGAGGCGCCGTTTATTTGTTCAACCAACCCCCTGCTCCAGGGAAGCTCGATCCTATTGCAGAAGGGACTAAACAAAATCTTCTTCATGCAGGGTTTTCCGTAAAATCCATCCTCATTGGCAATCAAATGCCTATCCCGGTCTTATGCATCATTGGAGAGCGAGAGGATTCATGATGAGTCATATTCAACTAAAAAGAATCTATGAAGGAGTAGAGCAGTCCGATGGAAAACGGATCCTTGTGGACCGAATTTGGCCCAGGGGTGTAACAAAGGAGGAGGCTCGATTAACAGTCTGGATGAAGGAAATTGCACCTAGCCATCCATTGCGCCAATTTTTCGGACATGTTCCGGAAAGATTTGAAGCTTTTAAAGCTCTGTATATCGCGGAGTTAGACGCGGATTCCGTTCAGCCCTTTTTGCTGAAACTCAGAAAGTGGGCAGAGCGGGATACAATCACGCTGTTATATGCGGCCAAAGATAAACAGTATAATCATGCCGTCATCCTAAAGGAGTACCTTGATCAACTAAACGCCAAAAATCCGCTTGGGGAGGTCTTGTGATGGACGCGGTACCGGTACCCGTTACAGAAGAAGCACGAAACATGGAGAAGTACATGGAGAGCCTCCCGACGCAGATTAGGGAAATGGTGGAGAAATTACGATCGGTCACCAAGGCCTGTATGCCAGGTGCATATGAATTTCTGTATCATGACGCAATCAATTACAAATTGCCTGAATCGCCGGGTACGTGGATCTGTTACGTCTCACCACAAAGGAACTACGTGAGGTTGGGGTTTTACTTCGGAAACCATTTAGATGACCCGATGAACCTGTTGGAAGGTACTGGAAAGCGGATGCGTCATGTGTAAGTTAGAACAGAAGGGGAATCCGGCAGTGATGACTTGGCCGTCCTCATTCGACAGGCCTGGACCAGGGAGGTGGTGTCCCATGACAACGAATAGCAATACCAATAGATTAGCCAAGGAAAAGTCGCCTTATTTGCTGCAGCATGCCTACAACCCGGTTGATTGGTTCCCTTGGGCGGATGAAGCGTTCGAAAAGGCGAGGGCTGAGAACAAGCTTATCTTTCTATCTATCGGCTACTCGACTTGCCATTGGTGCCATGTGATGGAACGCGAGTCGTTCGAGGATGAGGAAGTGGCGGAGCTGTTGAACCGCGACTACGTCTCGATCAAGGTGGACCGGGAGGAGCGGCCGGATGTGGATCACCTGTACATGCAGGTGTGCCAGGCGATGACCGGCCAGGGCGGCTGGCCGCTTACCGTGATCATGACGCCGGACAAGAAGCCTTTCTTCGCCGGTACATACTTCCCCAAGAACCGCAAATTCGGCCGTTACGGCATGACCGATCTGCTCCCTCAAATCGCCGGCAAGTGGCGGGAGGACCGGGAGCGGGTCGAGTCCATCGGCGAGGAGATGGCCGAGGAGACGCGCCGCCGCATGGAGACGAACGCCGAGGGCGAGCCGACCGACGCCTTGCTGCACCAGGCGTACGAGCATTTCGTGCAAATGTTCGACGAGAATTACGGCGGCTTCGGCAGCGCGCCGAAGTTCCCGACGGCGCATAACCTGTCGTTCCTGCTGCGCTTCTACAAAAAGACGGGTGAAGCCCAAGCGCTAGCGATGGTCGAGAAGACGCTCACCGCGATGTATCGCGGCGGCATGTACGACCACATCGGCTTCGGCTTCGCCCGCTATTCGACCGACCAGCGTTGGCTTGTGCCGCATTTCGAGAAGATGCTGTACGACAATGCCTTGCTCACAATCGCTTACGCTGAGGCGTATCAGGTTACGGGCAATTCCCTTTACTCGGACGTCTTGAACCAGCTCTTGACGTACATCCTTCGGGACATGACCGACCCCGAGGGAGGATTCTATTCGGCGGAGGATGCGGATTCGGAAGGGCACGAGGGCAAGTTTTATGTATGGAGCGAGGACGAGGTGCTCGAGGTTCTCGAGAGTCTCGGTCCGGACGCCGCAGATCGCTTCTGCGACTTGTACGACATCACGGTCGCGGGCAACTTCGAAGGGAAGAGCATTCCGAACCTGATCGAGATGACGCCGGAACGGCTCGCGAGGCTGAAGGGCGTCTCGGAGGAGGAGCTGCGAGCCGAGATCGAACGCGGCCGGCAAGCGCTATTCGCGCACCGCGAACGGCGCGTCCACCCGCACAAGGACGACAAAATTCTAACGTCCTGGAACGGGCTCATGATCGCCGCCCTGGCCAAGGCCGGGAAGGTTACGGGGAACCCGGAGTACGTGCGAGCGGCACGCCGTGCGGCCGATTTCATCCTGACGAAGCTGCGGCGTCCGGAAGACGGCCGATTGCTGGCCCGGTACCGGGACGGCGAGGCGGCTTATCTCGCCTATGTCGACGATTACGCCTTCTTCGTTTGGGGGCTCATTGAGTTGTATGAGTCGTCCTTCGACGCACAACTGCTGCTCGTTGCGAAGGAATTAACGCAAGACATGCTGCGGCTATTCTGGGACGAGGAGAAGGGCGGGCTGTTCTTCTACGGCTCCGACGGCGAGCAGCTGCTGACGCGGATGAAGGAAATCTACGACGGGGCGCTGCCGTCGGGCAACTCGGTCGCCGCGCTCAATCTGCAGCGGCTCGCTCGCTATACGTACGACGCAGAGCTCGCGCAGAAGGCCGAGGCGCAGCTGCGCGCCTTCACCGGCACGGTGACGCGCTACCCGGCCGGGCACGCGATGTTCCTCGCGGCCGTGGACTTCGCGCTCGGCTCGCCGGCCGAGATCGTCATCGCGGGCAAGGCCGGCGCGCCGGACACGGAGGCGATGCTGGCCGCGGTGCGGAGCCGCTACGTGCCCAATGCGCTCGTCATTCTAGCGCCGAGCGGCCCGGAGGGGGACGCCACGCGGGCGGCGATCCCGTTGGTGCAGGACAAGCTCCCGTTAGGCGGACGCGCCACCGCCTATGTGTGCGAGAACTTCGCCTGTCAGTCTCCGGTCGCGGATCTGGAGGAATTGGAGGAGCTGCTGCAGTAGGCGGTAGCCTGAGCTTAGAGTGGTCTATCAGCGACCGTGTATGCAAAAGCAGCCCGAATCTTGTGGGGGTCACAAGTTTCGGGCTGTTTTATGTGCGGATTTCGTTACAGCCAAATGGCTCCGACCGCCGCGCCGGCGAGTACAAGAATCCACGAGGGCACTTGCCAATACGCGATAGCGACGAATAAGAGCGACGCAATCGCGAAGTCCTTCGGAGCCTGCACGCTGGAGGTCCAGATCGGATCGTACAGCGCTGCGAGCAGCAGGCCGACCACCGCCGCATTCACAAGAGTAAGCGCGCCTTGCATGGAGCGGGTGGACTGCAGCCGCTTCCAGAACGGGAGGGTCCCGATAACGAGCAAATACGCCGGGAGAAATATCGCCACGGTAGCGATTAAGGCTCCAGATACACCGCCCGCGATCGCGCCAAGGTAGGCGGAGAAGGTGAACAGAGGGCCCGGCACCGCCTGAACCGCGCCGTAGCCGGCTAAGAATTGCTCGTGGTTCATCCATCCGCCACGGACGACCTCGTCCTCGAGGAGCGGCAGCACGACATGCCCTCCTCCGAAGACGAGTGAGCCGGCCCGGTAGAAGCTGTCGAAGAGGGCGATCCCTTCTGAAGGAAACGCCGATCGCAGCAGAGGGAGGCCGAGCAGCAGTACGAAGAACAAGCCGAGCGCTGCCAATGCCGTCGTTCGACTGTAGCTATAGGAGCCGAACGGCCCGGCCTTCAAGCCGGTGTCGGCCACGGGATTTCCCCCTGAGCCCACATGGGCGTCACTGCCGCCTGCCGGCATCAGCCGGGAATACCAGAGCCCGCCCAGCGCTGCAACGACGAGCAGCAGCACCTGCGTGTACGGCGTTGCCCAGAGGACGCTGACGGCGGCCGCGGCGACGGCGACCGTCGCGCGCAAGCGGCCGGCCGCCAGCTTGAGGCCCATCCCCAGCACGGCATGGGCCACGACCGCCACGGCGACGAGCTTCAGGCCGTGGATCCAGCCCGCGCCGCTCGTGCTTAAGGAGCCGCTCTGGAGTACGAGCGCGAACAGGGTGAGCGCGACCGCCGACGGCAGCGTGAAGCCGAGCCAGGCGACGGCGCCGCCCCACAACCCGGCCCGCATCGTGCCGATGCCGATCCCGACTTGACTGCTCGCCGGGCCCGGCAGCAGCTGGCACAGGGCGACGAGCTCCGCATAGTCTCGTTCATCCAGCCATCGGCGACGTCGCACATATACATCGCGGAAGTATCCGAGATGGGCGGCCGGTCCGCCGAAGGAAGTCAGGCCGAGCTTGAGAGACACCCAGAACAGCTCGGTTAATAAACCTAGACGGCTGCGATTCATGGCTTCGAACTCCCGTCCCGTTATTTGAGCTGCAGCATCGTTTTCCACAGATCAGCGCTTTCATAGCCCAACCGCCAGGAAGCGACGCCGGCCAGGTCGTATTTCTTCGCTATCGCAAGACGTGCCTTAATCGTATCCTCATTCTCCAGCCAGAGCACGTAGCGGTAACCGTCTTCCGAATACTCGACGCGGTATTGCGAGAATTGGCTGTCCCACGTGGTCGTCGCTTTCTTGGAGGCAATCAGCGCCGGCACTTCCTTCATGTAGATCGCCCGGTTGCTGACCATCGCTCCGCTCGCATCCATCTTCCATTCCCGCACATAATAAGGGATGCCCAGTAGCAGCTTATCGCGCGGGATGCCGTAGCCGAGGAACTCCTGAACGCCTTCCTCGGCCCATTGCAGGCCCGAGACGGAGCCGGGGGATTGGCTGCCGGAATAGTATTGGTCGTAGGTCATCGTGATGACGTAATCTACCAGCGTGGCCAGCTTCGCGTGATCGAAGGCGGACAGGTGATTCCATTTCACGCTGCCTCGTGGCAGGTCGATCGACACAGTAAGGCCGCTCGCATGGGCCGCGCTCGAGAGCATGGCGATAAAGGACGTGAACGCGGCTCGGTCTTTGCCGACGACGTTCTCGAAGTCGACATTGATGCCTTTCACGCCCAGCTGGACGGAGCGGGCGACGAGCGCACCGACGAATCGCTGCTGAGCGGCGGTATTGCTGAGGAATTGCGACGTCAGCGCCGAGTCGAACTGGTTGCTCACGAGTGGGTGAACCTCATAACCTCGGGCTTTGAGCCAATTGGACGTTTCTAGGCTGGAGGAGTCCTTCAGGTTGCCTTCCGCGTCATCGAGCTGGAACCACGTGGGGGAATCGACATCGAGACCGACCGTGTTCTGCACCTGCTTTTGAATCGTATCCATCGCGGAGGAGCCGTTCCAGGCCCAGAAGAGCAGCTTCCGATAATTGTTCCACACGGAGGTGCCGTCATACAAGCGGACCGAGGCGTTGGAATAGTGGGTTGCGTAGTACAACGCATCGCCCAAAGTGTTATGCTCGCTGACGAAGGTGTTGCCTTGATAAACGCGATAGAAAGGGAAATTATTCCAGATTTCACGACCGTTCCACTTGATCCGGATATGTAGATACCATTGCGAGAACGCGATCGCTTCCTCCATGCTGACGAACGATTGAACAAAGTTGTTGTCTTGGTATACTTCATACGGCTTCGCGTTTTTGTACACCGTCGCCTTGGTGTCGATCCGTTCCACGCGGGAACCGGCCCAATTGAGCGACTCGGCCAGCGCATCCTCCAGATAGGCGAATTTCCACTCCGGGGCGGAATACGTGCCTTGCACGACTTGGTATTGCGGGGTTCCGGCGCGCCGGTTCATCTTCTCCTCCGGGGTAATGTTGTCCCAGATCCAACGGTTATTCGTCATGTCGATGACATGGACATTGGTGTAATACTTAGAGACATTGATCGCCTCTTGCAAGGTGACGAATTCCCAATTGTCCGGCGCGATCTCGTCCTGAACTAGCTTGTACCGTGGGTAGTTGTTCCATACCCAACCGCCGCTCTGAAGATCGCGGATGCTCACATAGCCCCAGCGCTTCGCTTCGGCGATCGCGTCGTTCAGGTTGGAGAACTCCCAATTCGGCAAGGTGATGTCATTCTGATAGATTCGATAGCGGGGAAAATTGTTCCAAACCCAGCGGCGGGTGCCGATCTCCTCGACGTAGCTGTGGTTGTACCATTGCGCATATTGGATCGCTTGCTGCACGGTAGGGAACTCCGTTAGGGCCACATCGTTCTGATACACGCGGTACTTGCTCGTCAGGTCGGCTGCGGAGACGACGGATGGGGCGAACAGGGCGAGCGACAACGCCACGCTGAGTAGAATCTTGCGCTTCTTCATGGATCACTCCTCTTTCTTCTAGCACGTCTACGATTCTATTGACGCTAGGAAAGAGAAATAGTTTCATGGAAATTGTTACATCTTGCAACAAAGGGCACTCCCGGTGGGAGTGCCCTCGTGTATATCGGATCAAGTTAAGCTTCGAGAATGTCGGCGTACATCTCATCTTCGATGTCGAGTTGGATCTGGCTGCGATAGATGCGCCGGTCATACTGCTTGAGCACGTAGCGCTCGATCGCCTCCAGCATGTTCGCCTCGATTAGAATTTGACTCCGACCTTCCGCATGAACTTCTGCGGAATAGCCGAGATCTTCGTCCCACATCAGCTCGACGTTCACTTGGGACGGACTGATCTGCTTGCGTTCCGCGACGGACAGGCAGATCGCATTCACGAGCTCCTGTTCGCTCAGTCTCATTCTTGGAACCTCTTCTTAGGCGGAGTGTGCTTCCGATCCCGGAAGTAGGCGAAAATTCGGGCTACGATCATAATCAGAACCACGATGGCTAGCGCATTCACGAGGAAACCGAGAATGTTCCCGAACATGCCCATGCCGCCGAACAATCCGCCGAACATCAAACCGGCGAGACCGCCAAGCATCATGCCTTTCATGAATCCGCCGCCGCCGCCGAAAAAGCCGGGCTTCGTCGTCGTAGTGCCCGCATTCGTACCGGTCTTCGCAGGGTCGGTCTTCGTCACGCCGCTATCCTTCGCAGGCGAAGTAGGCGTATAAGACTTGCTAGGAGCTTTGTACGAGCTGCCGCGCTTAGGAGCAGCGTCAGCGGTGTTGGCTGCGCTGAAAGAGACGACCACCATACAAGCCATCAGAATCAGCATTAATTTCTTCATGGGTTGGATACCCTCCTGTAAGGTTAGTTACTTTATATTTGTTCCAATATACTACTACGGCTATACTCGGGCGTGGTTTCAAATTTTTAAAAGATTTTTAGGCGGCCGTGCTATACTACTATAGAGGCAGAGTTGAGACTGGATTGAGGTGCAACGGTGAGAACGTATCCGGAAGCTTATCTCCTGTATTTGGCCCATTTTCATGGGGATCGGGATTGGTTTGAATGTCACGAGCTGCTGGAGGAATATTGGAAATCCAAGCCGGCGGACGGCTATAGCCGCACTTGGGTCGGACTGATCCAGATCGCGGTCGGGTTGTATCATGAGCGCAGGGGCAATCGCAGCGGGGCGGTGAAAATGCTGCAGGCGTCGCTGGGCAATCTAAGACGGGAGGCGCTGGCCGAGTTAGGCTTGGATGCGGACGAAACGATACGCCGAGTGCAAACTCGTCTATATGAGGTCGAGTCGGGTACTCCAGCCGAGTTTCGGGACATGAACTTGCCGATCTCGGATGCCGGCCTTCTGCATCAATGCATCGGACTGTGCGACCGGCTGGGGATGACATGGGAGGCGCCGAGCAGACTCGAAGACCCGGAGCTCATACATAGACACACACGGCGCGATCGCACAGACGTCATCGAGGCCAGACGGACGGAAGCGGAACGGAGACGGCGGCAAAGGGGAGACGATCGTTGACCGCGTGGACGAATGCTCCCACGATCGTCGTAGTGGACGATGAACCGAATATTACGGAAGTGATCCGTCTCTACCTGGAGCACGCGAACTATGAGGTCCGCATCATGCACAGCTGTACGGAAGCGATCGCTTATTTGAACGGCTCTGTTACACCGGCGCTTCTCCTGCTAGATGTTATGCTGCCCGACGGGTCCGGCTTCGAGCTGTGCCAGCGCATACGCGGCATGGACGGCCCTTCGGGCCAAGTGCCGATCATTTTCCTGACCGCCAAGGGCGAACCGATGGACAAGCTGCGGGGCTTCAACCTCGGGGTCGACGATTATATCGTCAAGCCGTTCGACCCGAACGAGCTGGTCGCGCGGATCAAGGCGGTGCTCCGGCGTACGGGCGCCGCTCAGCGGGGAGCGGGCGAACCGCTCGCGAAGCCGAAGTCGCTCGATGTGGGCGGGCTCGCCGTCGATCTGCACAGCTATAAGGTGACGGTCGGCGGCCAGCGGATCGAATTGACTCCGAAGGAGATCGAGCTGCTTTATTTCCTCGTATTGAATCCGAATCGCGTCTTCTCGCGCGAAGATTTGCTCATGCATGTATGGAAGTTCGATTTCCATGGAGGGACGCGGACGGTGGATGCGCATGTGAAGAATCTGCGCAAAAAACTGGGCACCCATCCAGGGTGGAGCATCGAGACGCTCTGGGGCGTCGGCTACGCGTTTGAGGTGAACGGGCATGCTTAAGCGTCTGCGGCGCAGTCTTTATTTGAAGCTGTTTTTGTCGTTTCTTGCCACATGCGTCTTGTTTTTCGTGGCGCTGGCCGTCTTTTGGAACTTTTACTTCTCGGATTTGTTTTATAAGGAAAAGAAAGCGCTGCTGCTCGAGCGGGCGGGCGAGGTGAACAAGCTGCTGACCCCGCTGCAGGAAGGGGTCATGTCCATCCGCGAGCTGAGGCTCGGCATCCGCATTCTGGGACGGAGCTTCAACGGCCAGGTGTGGCTGGTCGATCAGAGGGGAACCGTCCTCTACAGCTCTTTCGAGCGGGAAGGCCTGGTTATCCCGAAAAACATGGATTCGCTGTTCCTGGAAGCGCTGCGCAACAAATCGGGTTATTCGACGGCACTCATTCCGCATGGGGATTCGACATCGGAGCACGTGCTGATTTACTATACGCCGATCATGCTGAATGACCGAGACAGCGTCATGTTCCTGCTCACCCCGGCCGATGATATTAGCGAAGCGGTGCGTGCGGTGCGCTGGAACATTGTCGTCCCGCTGATGTTCTCGCTGCTCGCCGTCGGTCTAATCCTGTTCACCTTGTCGCGGAAGCTCGCCCGACCTCTGCAGCAGATGAATTCAACCGCCGTGGCGATCGCAGAGGGAGATTTCAGCAAGCGCGTTCCGATCGTATCGAACGACGAGATCGGCCAGTTGGCGAGCAGCTTCAACATGATGGTCGATCAGCTCGAGATGTGGGAGGATTCGCGCAAAGATTTCCTGGCGAACGTCTCCCACGAACTGCGGTCTCCGCTCACTACGCTGCGCGGGTTCATTGCCGCCATGAACGACGGCGTCATCCCGGCCGGCAAGTATCCGCATTATTTGAAAATATGCGATTACGAGGTCCAGCGGCTGCAGCGGCTCGTGAGCGATCTGCTCGATCTGGCCCGCATCCAGAACGGGACCGACGTGTTCCACCCGGAGCCGATCCATGTGCTGGCGAAGACGGAGGAGGTGCTCGACTGGCTGCTCCCCTCGTTCCAGAGCAAGAAACTCCGCGTGCATGTCCGCTTGCCGCATCCCGGCAACCCGCCGATCGTCTGTTTGCTCGATCCGGACCGGTACGCGCAGATCGTGCAAAACTTGCTGTACAACGCGATCCAGTTCACGCCGGCCGGAGGGGAGATCACCGTGGAGCTGGATGCCGACGCGAATCAGTTCATGTTCACCCTCCGGGATACCGGTATCGGGATGTCGGACGACGAGATGCAGCGCATCTGGGACCGGTTCTTCAAGGCCGATCGATCGCGTGGGGAGCGTACTGACGGGACGGGGCTCGGTCTGACGATCGTGAAGCACCTCGTGAGCGGGATGCGGGGGCATATCGAGGTCGAATCCGAGCTGGGCGTCGGGACGCAATTCCGTCTCAGCTTCCCGCTCTATACGATGACCAGCGGTCTGGAGCCGGCGCAGCCTCACGATCCGGCGGTTTGAACACGACGCAACCATACATACGCGAGATCCATCCTGATTCGGCCCAGCCGGTCAGGATTTTTTTTGCACATCGGGTGTCAAATGAATCCACCGGTATCCTCCGTCATAGCCGGGGTGAGCGACGTACTGGTATCGGTCTTTCCGGTACATATCTCTATGATGGAAATGCACATGGCCGCAAAAAATGCCGATCAAATTGTCCGACTTCCCTTGCGTTACCAGCCGATGAAATTCCTTTGTCGCCCGGTCAGCCTCTCTGATTTTCCAAGCCGACATTCGTTCCGGAGTCCACCCTTCCGAGTGCAGCATGATGGGAGCCTTCCATCGATGATACACATCGGGTGCGAGTGAAGGAATATAGAGGGGAATGTGGATAAACAACAACGCCGGCAAATTTCGTTCCACTTGAGCTTGGAAGAAGGACAATTGCTCTTCCGTGATCTGGTAGTTGCTATTATCTAGGGAGATCAAATTGACACCATGCAGGACCAAGTTTTGAAATGCGGGGTTGCCTTGTGTGTACCGATGGAACTTGGGGTAACACCGCGCACGGATATCATCGTTCCAGTCTTCAAGGTGCATAAATTGCCAGTCGTGATTGCCTAGCGCATACAGATAAGGCACGGTCAATTTCTCCAATTCGGTCCCGACAAGCTCGAAATTCGCCGACGACGGGAAGGACATGATATCGCCTGTGAGAACAACGCTATCCGCCTGGCGGACCTCAGCGGCCTTCAGGGTCGAACCGAACATCCTAGCGGAATTCCGCACGTTTGCCTTTACTCGGAATATATCCAATTCCATGTGTGTACGGATCAAGTCCTCGTCCGCTTCGTTTAATTCGCATAGATGACTGTCCGAGATTTGCAGAATCTTGATGGCCTGTTTCAATCCCGGTACGGAGATGGTCGTCTCAAAGATGGAGTTGGTTTCATCGTTATGGATGTTCATGGTTATGATTCCCCTTCCCATGTAAAAATTACCACCGATGATAGGGCATCCAATGCCTGGAGTCAAGTCATCCGTTTCTCGGGTTCCGCTTATTTTTTGCAAGCTGAGATTGCGCATTGCCCATGTACCGACCGAAGTCATGGGTGATGTCGCATTTTCACACTTTTTTTACAATTCGCACACGCTTTCATCAAGATTTTGCCCTATTCTGGTGCCGAAGGCATTTGCACAATTCGCAAGCGGCCAATCGATCCTTCATGCGACTGGGATTGGGGGAGAGGCAAGGTGAGGAGTAGAGAGCGGTTCAACCGTATATGTTCCACCGTGCTCGCCGGATCGCTCCTGACAGGTATGCTGCTCGGCTGCGCCCAGAAGGATCGGGTCCGAGGCGATCCCGGGGAGCCGGGAGCTATGCCCGGCGACGTGAGCGGTACCGTGCGGGGCGCCTCGTCGGCGGAGCCGCTGCAGAGCACGTCCGAGCGGCAGCTCGTCATTGTGTTCATCTCGCTGCTTGAGATGGACAAGCGGGTGGAGCTGCAAATCTCGCGGCAGCAGGCGGAGCGAATATTGCCGGTCGTGAATGCGACCATCGCGCACGGCGAGCTGTCCCAGGCGGACCGCAAGCTTCTGCTCGCCGCTCTGGACGCCAGGCAGCAAAGCTACTACGAGGATGTTAGCGCACGTATGAAGAGGCGAGCCGCCGCCATGTCGCGCAGTCCCGGACCGCCGCCCGGACCGCCGCTCACCGAGGAGCAGCGGGCCGCGATCGCGAGGGAGCTCGAGGAGCGAAGGAACCTAGAAGTGCATGGGAATGGGGATGGGGCCGGCCAGGAGCCGCGTCCGACACGGGTCGGGGAACCGCCTCCGTGGGATTTGGACCGGGACAAGAACGTGGAGCAGCAGCTGGTCGAGCTGCTCCAGAGCAAGCTGGACGCCGCAAGCTTCAATTCTTAATTAGGAGGTAGCAGGATGCGCTGGTTACGCAGCAAAACGTTAATCTGGAGTTTGGCCGTTCTCGTGATAGGCGGCGGGTCTGCTTACTATTACTTCGCCCAAGGCGACAAGAGCAGCGCCGAGGAAGCGAAAAAAGAAGTTGTGGTGGAAGCGAAGAAAAGCGATATCCGCTTCTCGGTATCCGGCACATCCCAGCTGGAGCCGAAAGACTCACAGAACATCATCGCGCCGACGGATGGCACGATCAAGACGATGAATCTGACCCGCAACAAGGAAGTGAAAACCGGCGAGCTGCTGTTCGAGATCAGCAATCCGACGCTGGAGAACAACTTGTCGCGGGCCCAGACGACGCTGTCCCAGCTGCAGCGGGATCTGAGCGACCTGAACGCACAGATGGAGGCGCTCACGACCCGCGCGGCGATCAACGGCAAGTTCACGCTGGCGGACAAAATGGAAGTCGGCGCAACACTGACGAAAAATTCGCTGATCGGCACGATCTCCGACAATTCGGTGCTGCTGGTAACGATTCCGTTCGCCTTGGAGGATGCGGTGCAGTTCCAGCCCGGCACGGACGTGGACCTGTCCATCGACGGGTTCATGCTGACGAAGCCCGGCTCGATCGTGTCGATCGGCAAAGATCCGCGCGGCGACGGCAAGGGCGGCAAGATGATCGACGTCGAGATCTCGATCCAGAATGATGCGACGATGGAAGCGAACATGAAGGCGAAGGGCAGCGTGACCTTGAACGGCCGCAAGGTGGATTCAAAGGATTCCGGCACCCTCCGTTACAGCAAAGTCGTTTCCGTACTCGCCAATGTGCCCGGAACGATCAATACGCTGAATTTCAAAACCGGCTCTTACGTATACACGGGAGACATCATCGCCAAGATCACGAACGATACGCTCAAGGACGATATTGCCGCCAAGCAGTCGGCCATCGACCTCCAGAAAATTTCGGTGGACGACCTGGTCGAGCGTGTGAAGGCGCTGAAGGTGACGGCTCCGTTCGACGGGGTGTTCTCCACCGACTTCGTGAACAAGAAGGCGAACGTACTCGCGAGCTATGTACCCGGGTCCAAGATCGCGGCGAATGCCCAGCTCGGCGCGGTCGCCAGCATGAATACGATGCAGCTGCCGATTCAGGTCGATGAGCTCGATCTGCCTAACATCCGGGCCGGGATGAAGGCGGAGGTCAAGGTAGATTCGATCCCGAACCGCGCCTTCGAAGGGGAAGTCAGCCAAGTGTCGACCGTAGGTACGACGACGAACGGCGTTACGTTCTATGACGTGGTCTTAACGGTGAAGAACGCAGCCCAGTTGAAATACGGCATGACCGCTACCGGCGAAATTTTGATCCAGGACAAGAAAGGCATCATCACGATCCCGAACGAAGCGCTCCAGCAGCAGCAGGGCAAGCGGCTCGTCTCCCTGAAGAAGCCGGACGGCAGCGTAGTCGAGCAGGAGATCCGGATCGGCATTCGCAGCAAGACGGAAGTCGAAGTGACGGAAGGCTTGAAGGAAGGCGACAAGGTTCTGATCCCGCTGCCTAAGAAAACGTCGGATATGAGCCAGCAGGAGATCGATAAGCTCCGCCAGCAGTTCCAGCAAGGCGCAGGCGGGGCTGCAGGCCAGGGCGGTGCCCTGACGCAAGAGCAGATCAACCAGCTGCGGCAACAGTTCCAGCAAGGCGGCGGTGGGGCTGGCGGCGGGGGCGGCAACGTTGGAGGCAACGCTGGAGGCGGCAACGCAGGCGGCGGCAATGCCGGCGGCGGTGCTCAGCGGGTGAACGGCGGCGGAGGAGGCGGCAACGCTGGAGGCGGCGCGGGCAGGTAAGGTAGGGAAGGAGGAGCAGCCATGGATATGATCCAGATCCAGAACATAACGAAAGTATACCATCGCGGCGGCGAAGAGCTTCACGTGCTGAAGGGACTTAGCTTGAATGTGGCCAAAGGCGAGTTCGTCGCCATCATCGGACCGAGCGGCTCGGGCAAATCGACCCTCATGAATACGATCGGCCTCTTGGATGCTCCCACTTCCGGCACGTATACATTGGACGGCGTAGCCACTGAGAAAATGTCGGATAACCAGCTCGCGCAGCTGCGCAATCAGAAGATCGGCTTCATCTTCCAGCAGTTCAATCTGCTGCCCCGGCTGAACGCGCTCGAGAATGTCGAGCTGCCGATGATCTACGCCGGCTTCAGCAAGCGCGAGCGGCGGGAGCGCGCCCAGCTCATGCTGGAGCAGCTCGGGATGGGGTCGCGCGGGCATCACAAGCCGAGCGAGCTGTCCGGCGGGCAGCAGCAGCGCGTCGCGATCGCGCGCGCGCTCGCCATCTCGCCGTCGCTCATTCTCGCCGACGAGCCGACGGGCGCGCTCGACTCGAAGACGGGGGAAGAGGTGCTGGAGCTCGTGCTGCGTTTGAATGAGGAAGGCAACACGATCGTCCTTATCACGCACGATCATCACATCGCCGACCATGCGAAGCGAGTCGTGGCGCTGCGGGACGGCAGCATCATTAGCGATCATCGCCGCGACCCCGGCGTCGCGAAGGATGTCCAAGAGGCGGTGCACGCATGAGGCTAGGCGAACTGATCGGGATGGCGATGCGCACGGTGCTCTCCAATCCGCTGCGCACCATCCTCACGATGCTGGGCGTCATTATCGGCGTTGCCTCGGTCGTGACGCTCGTCGCCATCGGACGCGGCACCTCCGCCGAGATTGCCAAGCAGTACGAGAACCTGGGCACGAATATGCTCGTGGTGAATGTGAACGGCAACGGCCGGGCCACCCAGCTCGACTACAACGAGCTGATGAAGCTGGAGGGGCTGCCGGAGATCGATACGATCGCGCCTACGATCCTGAAGCCGAACTCGAACGTCAAGTTTGACCGAACTCAGGAGAAGTACACGATGATCGGCACGAACGACCGGTACGCCGCTGTGGTGAAGGCGCAGATCGATACGGGGCGGTTTCTGTCCGAAGCGGACCTCGAGTTAAGAGCGAATGTCGCCGTACTCGGCAGCGAAGTGTCGAAGAAGTTTTTCGGCTTCCTCGATCCGGTGGGCGAGCAGATCAATATTGACGGGATCGTCTTCACGGTCGTCGGCCGGTTGAAGGAAAAAGGGCAAAACGTGAGCGGCACTTCCATCGACAGCATGATTATGGTGCCGCTCGAGACGGCAAGGCGCCAATTCAAGCTCGGCACGATCCGCACGACCTATATCGAAGCGCCGACGAAGGACGACATCTACGTGGCGCAGGATACGATGAAGCAATATTTGACGTACAAGTTCAAGAGCGATACCGGATTCCAGCTCGTGAACCAGGATGAGCTGCTGAAGGCGCGGACCGCGACGAGCAATACGCTGACGAAACAGCTGGTCAGCGTTGCCTGCATCTCGCTCCTCGTCGGCGGGATCGGGATTATGAACATTATGCTCGTGACGGTGAGCGAACGGACGAGGGAGATCGGGATCCGCAAGTCGATCGGGGCGAAGCGAAGGAACATTCTGTTCCAATTCCTCGTCGAGGCCGGGGTGATCAGCGGCATCGGAGGACTGATCGGCCTCCTGTTCGGTATCGGTCTGGCGCTCGCATGGCCTGCCTTCAATCCCGATCAGCCGACCTTGATTTCCGTAGACATCAGTATTTATGCATTCCTGTTCTCCGCGCTGGTCGGCATCGTCTTCGGGCTGTATCCGGCGAACAAAGCGTCCAAGCTGAGGCCGATCGATGCTTTGCGATTTGACTAAACGATATTTCAGACACATAGGAGGTCGAACCATGCGTACTTATCACCGCACCCGACGTCGCCCTTATACGCTAGCGGTCCTGCTTGCCTTGCTCAGCCTAGTCCTCGCCCCCCTATGGTCCGTCCCGGCCCAAGCGGCTAAGGAAGCCGTCTACCTGAGCGATACGGTCCATTTCTCCCTGCAGGACGTCATGCTGTCGGCCGCAACCGACTCGCAGACACTTCGATTCACGGTCAATCTGGCTAACGACAGCGAGGCGTCCATCGATTTCAACGCTTACGGCGTTCGAGTGTCCGACACCGCAGGCAACAGCTACTCCGCTCAACTGAGCGAGAAGACGACGGCCCGCGTCCAGCCGCACAAGACGCAGCCGTTCAAGTATTCCAGCAACATTGCCGCCGGACTTAAGGTGGACGATCTGTCCGTCGTCCTGTTCGCCTGGGATGCGAAAGAAGCGGACTACATGCGCGACATCGGCTCGCTGTCGATCGCGGTCGCCGCAGCCGATCAACCTGTGACGAAGCAAGCGGTTATTCTCAACATGGACGAGGTGGACACCGCGCTGCCGGACGACGCTTCCGTCTCCTTCCAACCGATCGGCGGGACGAAGGTGGTCAAGGACGGCGCCTGGACGATGTATGTCGACCTGCGCGTCGAGAATCTGGGTTCGACCGGGTTCAAGCTGCCGGCCGCGCTTACGTATCAGCTCGTCGATGCACACGGACTCACCGTATCGGCGACCGCCATGGCCGGTGTCGATACGCTGCTCCCGCACCAGCCGGTCAAGATAACGCTGCAAGCGCCGGTCGGCGGAACGTTCACGGAAGATCCATTCTCGGTGCAGTTCATCAACAAGCAGACTACGACATCCAATCTGATCGGGACCTTGTCCATCTCGGATCCGACGCCTGCCGTCGCCGGCCAGACTCGGGAGTACCCGGCGGCCAATCCGAACGGCCTGGACCTAACGATCGTAAGTACGAGCTATGCGCCGCTAAGCGACGGCGTTGCCGTAGAGACGACGATCAAACTGACGAACAACGGCAAGTCGGTCGTCAATGCGCCAAAGCTGACGGGCGCATTCCAGCTGAATTCCAGCGGGCTGTCCGTCGCGTCGGTGGATCCGGCCTCGGCCTCCGCCTATATTTCGCCGAAGGACAGTCAGACGTTCCTGTTCACGGCGACGCTGCCGGCCGGTGTGGACATTGCGGACGTGAATTTCGTCCTGTCGGAGAAAAAAGCCGGGACGACGGCCAACACGACGGTCGTTCAGCCCATCTTGCACGTCAACTTGAGCGGCGCATCTCCTTTGTCCACACCTGGGGCGGGTACCGTGTTCCGCGTCAATACGTCTGCGGGACCGCTCGCAATAGAATTGAAGCGGACGCAGCGGCTCACGCTTGAGAGCGATGACGTTATCTTGAGCGAGATCTCGGTCCGCAACGAATCGAGCACGATCGCAACGCTGCCGGCCCTGTACGGCGGAATCGCGCTCGGCGACTTCGAGGTGAAAGGGAAGGCGATCCGCTTGCAAACGTCCTCCTACCTCAATCCATCGGAGAGCACGACCGTTTATTTGTACAGCAAAATTCCTTACTCGCTGGAAGCGGAAGAAGGCATCATCTTCTTGGGCGAAGGTACGCTGCAGACGAACTCGAACTCGGGGAACGGGAATGGGACAACCGGCAACAGCGGCACCACGAGCGGAGCGTCGGGCACGACGAACACGACGAACGCGGCGGCGAATACGACCGTGACCCCTTCCCAGGAATGGGCCCGCATCTCGTTCTCGCTCAAGAGCGATGACGGCATCCCGTCGATTCAGAAGGAGACGGCATGGAGCATTACCGACCAAGGCCGTCAATCCGACGGAAAAATCGTAGATGCCCGCGTGTTCACTCTGGGCACGCAGAAGATGTTGGCCGTGCGCCTTCTGCAGACTGGCAAAGAGAAGCGGGTAGGGAGCATCGTGCCCTACACCGGCTACTTCGAAGGTCCGGACGGTTTGATCTGGACGACGAAGGTCACCGAGGAGACCGGCCGGCTCTGCAACGGCTGCGCCGCGCTGAGCACGCTCTGGGTGACGCTGCCGGATACGGTCTCGAACGACTGGAGCGGGTACACGCTCGTGTTCGGCCAGAAGCTGGACGACACCGCCATGACGAGCGTGCATCGCTACAGTCTGGCCAACTTGCCTGGTACGCTTGATGTACCGGTCGCCCACCTCGGCACGTATATGTCCTCGTCGACGGTTCAAAACCTTGACGACAACGTGTCATACAATCTGGGCACGGTGGACCTGTATCCGTATACCGTCCAGTTCACGGATGTGCTGGCGTTCAAGCTGCCGAGCGCCGCGAACATAAACCGTTATGAGCTGGACCTCAAGTACAACATGGCCAAGACGGCACCTACCATCGGAGGGAACAAAAACCGCAGCCTTGTGATCGAGTTGCGGGACTTGAACGACACGCTGATGAAAGCTTGGGACCTTCCGTTCGAAGGCGCCGGCTCTCTCTCGAACGGCGACGTCAATCTGGTTGTGGACGTGACGGGGAATGACATCGTGCATCTGTCGTTCCCGCGGGTGTACATTTACGAGAAATTCGAAGGGGCGCTCCGACTGCTCGGCACGTCCCTGATGTCGAAGCAATCGCAGTAATCCGGAATGCTGAAACTTGCCCTGGCCGAGAGGCCAGGGTTTTTCTTTTAGTGGAGGATTAAGTGTCGCCCTGTGGAATTGTTAAGACAATAAACCGGAACGATGTCAACAAATCGCGGTGGCACACGCAAGCTCAATCCGGCTACGATAAGGGGAACGACACGGATGGACGAAGGCAGGGGCGGGAACGCAATGGCAGGAACGAGACTTTGGAGCAAGCTGCATGTATATCAAAGGGTCGTCATCGTATTCACGTTGCTAATCATTCCGGTATACTTGGTGAGCTTGTGGATCAATACGGTCGGGCTGAGGTACATCCGGCATCAATTCGCCACTTCCATCGATTCGAACGTGAACTTTTATGCCGAACAGCTGGACGGACAGATGGCATTCATCCGTAACCAGCAGCTGCAATTCGGGAGCAATTCTGACCTGCAGCGGCTCAGCTTCCTGTCGACTACGCTCGACCCATACGAGCAAGTACGGCTGGCGGGTCAGGTGGCCGAACGGCTGACCACGATTCAGAATTCGTCGGAATATGTCCTGAACGCCGGTGTCTACGTGAAGTCGTTCGGGCGGGTCATCTCCACCCGCGACGGGGTGACGCAGCCGGAGCGAACGGATTGGCCATTGATCGAGCAACTTCTGGCGCAGCAGCCCCATATCTCGATGTATGCGTCGGACGGTCGTCTGTTCTTCATCGAAGCGATGAACCGGGGGGCGATCGTCTCCTACATAGAGTTGTCCAAGACAAAGCTGGAGGCGACCTTGTACCTGCCGATTCAGAACGAGCGTCGCAGCGGAACGCTGCTTATGGACGATGCCAAGCCTCCGCAACGCATCTCACCCCGTATGGACGAGCAGGTTGTAACCGCTTTATTCGGAATGGAGCCGAAATCGGGTGTGATCCAAGTGGGGAATACGCGCTATCAGGTCATCACGAAACGCATTTCCTCTCTCGGCTGGACGCTCGGCGCCTATTACGACCAGGACGAAGTGACCGGACCGCTCAAGTTGTTCCTGCTCGGCCTCGTAGCTCTGTCGATCGTCTCGGTCGGGGTGATCCTGCTGTTTGCCTTTTCCGTGAATTGGATGATTCACCGTCCGCTGAACAAACTGATCCGATCATTCGAGCTGGTGGAAACCGACAATCTGCACCTAGCAATTCAGACGAAGCGGGACAACGAGTTCCTATACTTGTACCGCAGCTTCGAAGTGATGGTGGCCAAGCTCGACCGGTCGATTCAGCAGAATTACGAACAAAAGCTGGCGCTTCGTCAAGCGGAGCTGAAGCAACTGCAATCGCAGATCAACCCGCATTTTCTGTACAACGGGTTCTACAACATCTACCGGCTGAGCAAGACGGGCGATCTAGACAACGTGTCGTTCCTGGCCCAGAAGCTGGGCAGCTACTATCAGTTCATCACGCGAAGCGGGACGGGCCTGGTCCCCCTGCAGCTGGAATACCGGCATGCGATGGATTACTGCGATATCCAGCGGGTGCGGTTCTCGAACCGGATGCGCGTGGAGGCGGTCGGCTTGCCCGACCGGTTCAAGGCACTGCCCGTCCCCAAGCTGATCATTCAGCCGATCGTGGAGAATGCCTTCGAGCATGCGTTCGAATCCCAGGAGCAGGGCGGGGTGCTGTACATCACGATAACGGCGGCTGAACGGGAGCTGCGTATAGCTGTGGAGGACGATGGTGAGTCGATGACCGACGAGCGGCTTCAGGAGCTGCGGCGGCAGCTGGCCGACACCGTCCATTCGGGAGAGACGACCGGCATCTTAAACGTATGTCGGCGGCTGCGGCTGCACTTCGGAGAGGCGAGCGGGGTGTTCGCGTCGCGCAGCCGGTATGGCGGGCTGAAAGCGGAACTGGTCATCATGCATACCGAGGAGGGCAACCATGTACAGAATGTTGATCGTTGACGATGAGCCGGCCATCGTGGAGGGACTGGTACAACTGTTCGAGTCTTACCAGGACGCTGAGCTCGACGTGTGCAAAGCGTATTCGGCCTCGGAAGCACTCCGACTCGCGAAGCGGACGAAGGTCGATCTAGTTCTGAGCGACATCCGTATGCCAGGCATGTCCGGTCTGGAGATGATCGACGACATACAATTTTATTGGCCGTACTGCCGGTTTTTGTTTTTGACTGGTTACAGCGAGTTCGACTATGCCCATACGGCGATCGAGAAGAACGTGGACCATTATTTGCTCAAAACCGAAGACGATGCCGTCGTGCTAGACGCCGTGCGGGATTCGATCCGCAGACTGGAGGAAGCGGCCTGCGTGCGGGAGCGCATGGAGGAGGCGGTACGAGTCCGGGAAATGGCAGCTCCGCTCCTGCGCAACAGCGTGCTGTCCGCCGTACTGGCCGGGGTACCCTTGGACGAGCTCGAGACGGCGGGCTGGGGCCATGAGCCTCTAATTCGCTTGGACCGGGAGCGGGGCCTGTTGATAGTGGTTGGAAAAGTGACGAACGGAGCGGAGCGCCTCAAGCATGGAGAACGTTTAATGGCGTTAAGTATTATCCGGGATTTGATGCAGTCGGCAATTCCCGCTTGGTTGAAGCAAGAATGCTTCGAATATGATACGACTACGCTGGTATGGCTGCTTCAGCCGGACCCAGCCCCATCCGAAGAACGGTTGCAGCTGGAGCTGAACGAGAAGGAATTGGCCAACTATGTCAAAAGCCTTCTGGAGCCGGTGCAGTCCGCTTGTGCCCAGCTGCACGCCCTGCAGCCGATCTTCGTTCTCTCAAGACCGGCGGTTTCGTGGAGCGAGCTGGCGACCGAATTCGAGCGGTTTAAGCCGTTGCTGCAAGTCGCCTTCCCGGAAGGCGACGCGATGCGCATCTACGATCTCGGCATGCCGGATCCATGGTGGAAGCGGGAACGAGAGAGGAGCGCCGGTGCCAAGCACGCCTTTCAGCAGCGGCTCAAGTTGTTGGAGAAACAGCTGGAGGAAGCGGCCCCTGACGCAGGCGAGGCGCTAGTCCGTGAGCTGCTCGGCACGGTGAAGCGGGAACTGTCGCACGACCCGTTGCATGGGGCCGATCTGTACGTGGCGCTTTTCACCGTATTCTTAACGAAATTTCGGTCGAGCGCTGCGTTCGAGGAGCGTCGAGGCGATTCGACCCTGATGCTGCTCTCGCTCTCCGGCATTCCGCTCGATTGGGCGGCGGCGGAGCGGACATTCATCGCGCTCGCGAGCGAGCTTGGTAACCGCCCTGCAGGGGCCGACGATCCGCGCGAGCATCTGCTGATCGAGCGGATTCACGAGTATGTTCACAACCACTTGGGCGGGGATCTCTCGCTCGTCCGGATTGCCGAATCCGTCTACTTCAATCCGTCCTACTTGTCCCGGTATTACAAGCAGCGGACGGGCCGCAACCTGTTCGACTACATCTATGCAGCCAAGGCCGAGGCGGCGGTTGACATGCTGGCCAACCCCAAGCTGTTCATTCATGAGATCGCCTCCCGGCTTGGCTTCGAATCTCCCTCCTATTTCACCGCGTTCTTCCGCAAAATGAAAGGAGTCTCCCCTCAGGAGTATCGCGATTCGCTCCGGCTGTACGGTCAAGGAAACGCAAGCATGTCAAGCGATTAGCATACGACGGAGCCCGACCTCCCTGTACAATACGGAGATAGGGCTGCCGGTCGGCAGCCCCCGAAAAGCCTGACGAGGGGAGAGCTTCTCTAATGACCATGGAAAGTCCGTTTCCGAAGCTATTGATTACCGATTTGGACGGAACCGCACTTGGCGGATTCCGGCCATACTCCCGGCTGCCCGATCCGTTCTCCCGCTTCCTGGAGCGGCTCGACCGGCACGGCTGCCGCTGGGTTACAAATACGGCTTGGGACTCGGGTCCACAGGTCGACCTGGTTCTCGGCAGCGAACTAAGCAGTCTGCCTGCCTACATCTCGGGCGGTGTCGGATTGGACCTGTGCCGGCTGCAGGGAGATCGGCTCGAAGCGGTGGAGCCCTATACGAGCGCGATGCACGATCGGCTGCGGGCGGCGCAGGAGGCCAGCTTCCGACCGTTCATCCGTGATATTTGCGCCCGCTTCGACGCGGCGTTCATTGCGTTCAATGGCGGGGTCTGGTTCGCCTTCACGCCGGTAGAAGATCAGGTGGAGCCGCTGTTCCGGTACGTGAAGGAAGCCTACGGTGCCCATCCGGACTTGAACATCCGGCTGCTGCCTGAGGAGAAGCGGTTCCACGCTCATCCCGCCTTCCTGACCAAGGCGTCGATCGTCGATGAACTCGCCCGGCTGGAGCGCCTATCCCCTGCGGAGCTGATCGTGGCGGGAGACGAGCTGCCCGATCTGGCAATGATGGACCCGAAGCGAGTGAAGTATGCCATCTGTCCCGGCAACGCGCACCCCGAGGTGAAGGAGCGGGTGCGCAGCATGGGCGGCGCAGTCGGGACGCGGTCTTTCGGCCCAGGGGTGATCGAAGCGTTCTGCCTGCTCGCACGAGCCGAGGGCTGGTCCTGGGACTCGGCCCCGCTCGTGTAAACGAAACGACACCATGTCAACGGTTTGTCATTGTAAGCGCTGTCGGCGGCCGGCTATGATGAATATGTAAGGCTCGAGCGCTTGCAAAGCAGTAATACGAACGACGAAACGACCGGGGGAGCGAACAACCGAATGAAAAAAACGCTGGCACTCGCCTTGTTAACTACCGTGGTGGGGTCCACCACCTTGCTGTCCGCCTGCAGCAGCGACGATACGACCAAGCCGGCCCAATCGGCTCAACCGACACAACCTGCCGCGTCTTCGTCTGGGTCGGCCTCCGCCAAACCGGACGCGAAGGCCGATCCGCTGGGCAAATATGAGAATCCGGTCACCGTGTCCATGGTGCTGGGTGCTCGGCCTCCCGAGGACAAGAACACCCCGCAGGGGCTCACGCCGGATCAGAACGGGTATCTGAAAAAGCTGAAGGAAATGCTCAACATTGAAGTCAAGTACAACTGGGTCGTGCCGTATGACCAATTCACGCAAAAATTCTCGCTGACGGTGGCGTCCGGCGACTTGCCCGACGTGATGTGGATCGACGCGGCCGACTACGAGAAGTTCAAGGAGCAGGGCGTGCTGGCGGACTTGTCCGAAGCGTACGCCAAATATGCTTCGCCTACGATCAAGAGCTACGTAGAATCGGACGGCGGAGAGACGCTGAAGCTGTTCAAGGACGGCAACAAGCTATTCGGCATTCCGAGCTTCAACGATCCGAACCTGTCGCTGCAGACACTGTGGATTCGCTCCGACTGGCTGAAAAAGCTGAACCTGCAGCCGCCCAAGACGTTCGAGGAGCTTGAGAAGATCGCAGAAGCGTTCGTGAAGAACGACCCGGACGGCAATGGCAAGGCGGACACATATGGACTCGCGATCAACAAGAAGCTGAATTTCTGGGGACTGGATGCGCGCGGCTTCTTCTATACGATGGGCGCATACCCGTACAACTTCATCAAGGGCGCGGACGGCAAGCTGGTGGCCGGAGAGACGACGCCGGAGACGCGGAAGTCGCTCGAGAAGCTCGCCGACTGGTACAAACGCGGGCTGCTCGACAAGGAGTGGGCGTTCAAAGACGAGAACAAAGTTATGGAGGACATCGTAGCCGACAAGGTAGGGATTTCCTTCGGCGAGTGGTGGTACCCGAACTGGCCGCTTAACATTCACCGGGACAAGAACAAGGAAGCCGACTGGATCAACCTGCCCCTGCCGTCTTATGAGGGCAAGCCGGGCAAATCGCTCGTGCCCCGCTACCGGATGGGCAAAATCCTGGTCGTCAACAAAAAGGCGAAAAACCCAGAAGCCGCGATCAAAATGGCGAATTTCTACTATGAAATGGCCAAAGAGGAGTACGCGGCGATCAACACGCCGGCAAACGGTTGGGTGTACCTGTGGTACGAGCCGCGAATCTCGAACTCGCTCGAGATGGAGCAAATCTACACGGAAGTGAACGCAGCACTGAAAGAGAAGAAGGATACGGTCAAGGGAAGCAACCCGAGCGTGCTGCCGAATTTCAAAGCGGCCAAGCAGTTCCTCTCTGGCGATATGGCCGGCTGGGGGCTCTACTTCAGCCGCGTCGCTGAGGACGGCGGCTGGGGCGTGACCCGCAAGGTGAAGGAGCAGAAGCTGACGGTGCGCGGCGAGAATCCGCCGGTGGCCACGCCGACGCAAGTCGAGAAGGGCGCCTCGCTCACGAAGCTGACGGATGAGACGTTCACCAAGATCATCATGGGCTCTTCCCCGATCTCGGAATTCGACAAATATGTGGAGAGCTGGAAGAAGCTCGGCGGGGACGATCTGACGAAAGAAGTGGGCGACTGGCTGACCAAACATCCGTAACGACGAACGGGGGAGGACGGAACAGTGCCCTCCCCCGTTTCCAATTCATTCGGATAGGCTGCAAGGGAGGCATACTGTGAAAACGAAACGGATCGGCACGGTCAACCCGGGGGCGCAAATCCCGTTGCATTTGATGCTACTGCCCGGGGTAATCGTCATCTTGATCTACCATTACGGACCGATGTTCGGCATCGTCATGGCATTCCAGAAGTTCAAGCCGGCGCTCGGATTCCTGCATTCCCCCTGGGTGGGCTGGAAGAACTTCGAGTACGTGTTCAACTTGCCGGATTTTGCCCAAGTGATCTGGAATACGCTCGCCATCTCGCTATTGAAAATTGTCTTCGGCCTGCTCGTCCCGCTGGCGCTGGCGCTGCTACTGAACGAGGTCGCTTCCAACGCGTTCAAGCGGACCGTGCAGACAAGCGTGTTCCTGCCCTTCTTCCTCTCGTGGACCGTGTTGGGCGGCGTCCTGTTCGAGCTGTTCTCCCTGAAGGGCCCGATCAATGCCATCCTCGCGTATGTGGGGATGAACCCCGTGCTGTTCCTAGGGAGCGAGTCGTGGTTCCGGGCGATCCTGGTCGGCTCCGACGTGTGGAAGGGGATGGGGTACAACATGATCATCTTCCTGGCCGCGATCGTCGGCATCAACCCTAATCTGTACGAAGCGGCTCAGGTGGATGGAGCAGGTCGCTGGAAGCAGATGGCGCATATAACGCTGCCGGGCATGGCACCGATTCTGATCCTGCTCACGACGCTAAGCATCGGCAGCATCCTGAATGCGGGCTTTGAGCAGATTCTACTCTTGTACAGCCCCGCGGTGTACAGCAGCGCGGACGTGATCGACACGTTCGTTTATCGTTTCGGCTTGATCGAGCAGCAATATGCAGCTGCCGCCGCGATCGGCTTGTTCAAGTCCGGCGTGTCGCTGTTCTTGGTGAGCTTGTCCTACTACCTCGCCTACCGATTCAGCAACTACCGCATTTTTTGACGGAGGAGGGACTTTCGTTGCCATTCGCCAAACAGCCCATCGGGCGGAAGGTGTTTATTGTATGCAATACGGCGCTGCTCACCGCGGTGTTCCTGCTTGGGATTCTGCCGTTCATGCATCTGCTCGCGGTCTCGCTCAGCTCCAACTTGGCCGTCGTCGCCGGTGAAGTTAGTCTCTGGCCGAAAGGCTTAACTTTCGACGCCTACCGGTTCCTGGGGCAGAAGCAGGAATTCCTGCAATCGCTATTTGTCTCCTTGAAGCGTGTCGTGCTCGGTACGGTCGTAAATATGGTTCTTGTTGTGCTGACGGCGTACCCGCTATCCAAGGAAAATGCAAAATTCCCTCTGCGGACCCTTTATGTCTGGTTTTTCGCCGTCACTATGTTCCTGGGCGGGGGACTTATTCCGACGTACATGATCGTGAAGGAAACGGGTCTACTGAACTCGATCTGGGCGCTGATTTTGCCCGGTGCGCTTAGCGTCTGGAACATGATAATGCTGCTCAATTTTTTTCGCAGCGTGCCCAAGGATCTGGAGGAGGCGGCTCTGATCGACGGGGCCGGCCATCTAACGCTCCTGGTTCGGGTGTATATACCGATCTCGGTGCCGGCTATAGCGACAATCCTTCTATTCACGATTGTCGGGCATTGGAATTCCTGGTTTGACGGGATCATCTATATGAATTCCCCGGAACACTACCCGTTGCAGTCGTATTTGTCTACCCTGGTGACCTCGGTGAACTTGAATCTGGAGCAAATCTCGACGGATGACTTGGCTGCAATGAATAAGTTGAGCGAACGGACGCTACGCACCGCGCAAATCTTCCTGGGCGCCCTGCCAATCATGCTGGTATATCCGTTCCTGCAGCGGTATTTCATAAAAGGCATCGTGGTGGGGAGCGTGAAGGAATAAAGAATAGCATCCGGGGCGCTTCGCAGGGAAGGGGTGATGGGAAGAACAGAAGTCCGTTCGGTCAGCAAAATCGCTACGAACCAAGCTCCGACGCCGGGAACGGTGTTAATCTCGCAGCTTCCATCGAACTGACCGATTTCTCCATTAATTCAAAATTCCCCGGTCTCATGCGCATCCGCACGGGCCGGGGAATTTTCTATAAGACGATAATGCGGTGAAATCACGCTTTTTCGGCCAAATGCGCATACCCGTCGACCAAGAGATCCAGTTTCCCGGTTTCCGGATCGATCAGCATCCCATGAACCGGAATGTTTTTGGGGAGCAGCGGATGGTTCCGGATGATTTCAACGCTGTTCTCCACGCCCTGCTTGACGTCGTCGAAGCCGGTCAGCCAGCGGGACAAGTTGATGCCGGAATGATGCAGGGTCGAAATCGTATCTTCCGTGATCCCCTGCGCGCGGGCCTTGTTGATGATCCGCTCGGAATCGAGGCCGGTCATGCCGCACTGGTAGTGCCCTACGACGAGCACCTCGTCGGCGTTCAGCTCGTAGATCGCGACGATAATACTCCGCATGATGTTGCCGAACGGCTGGGTCACAATCGCCCCGGCGTTCTTGATCAGCTTGACGTCCCCATTATGGATGTTCATCGCCTTGGGCAGCAGCTCCACGAGCCGGGTATCCATGCAAGTGAGGATGACCATTTTTTTGTCCGGGAAGCGAGTCGTCCGGAATTGCTCGTATTCTTTGTTCTCGACGAATTCGCGATTGTAAGCCAGAATGTTTTGTACGTTGGTGAGATTCGAACTCATAATTCCCCTCCTTCGGTTGGCATCAGCTGGTGTGCCGCTTGTCGATCAGCCGCATCATGCTGTTGTATGTTTGTTGCTTGCTTCGCAGTGTATAGGCGCGACGCGCGTCACTGTAGTCCACGGTCAGCTCATCCTCGAAGAACACCTCATGCTTCTTGTCGTAAAGGATGTTGAACGCCGAGCCACCGGCAACGCGATCGTCCGGCTCCGGTCCATCGACTAGCCATAGCGCGGTCACCCCGTCCACGGCGCAGCCGCACCCTTCCGCATCATATGCGAGCTTAAGGGCGATCGGGGCTTCCGGGCTCTTCGCTGCCAGCTCCTGACCCAGTTGCTCGCGGGCCGCTTGTGTAAGCGTAATTTGCATGTTGCCGACTCCCCTCGCGTTTGGAATTTAAGTTGGACCCTATTTTACCACAAATAATCGAGAAAGTTGATTCTTCCGCCCAGAAAAAGTAAGATCAAAACATGTATCACCAGATGAAACCGGGAGGGATACCGATGGGACAATCGTATGAGGACACACTGTCCGCTTTTCGCGCCTATGTGAAAAAAATGAAGAGCTACGAGGAAGCTCTGGGCGTCATGTATTGGGATTTGCGTACGGGAGCTCCGCGGAAGGGCGTCGCCGCCCGCTCGGAAGTCATCGGAGAGCTGTCGTCCGAGCTGTTCAAGATGTCGGTCTCGGAGCAAATGGGCGAGTTCCTGGAAGCGCTTCGCGCCCCGGAGACGTTCGAGCAGCTGAGCGATGTGGACCGGAAGATCGTGACGGAGTGCAAGAAGGATTACGACCGCAGCAAGAAAATCCCGCCGGACCGCTACAAGGAATACGTCGTGCTGACTTCGCAAGCCGAGTCGGTCTGGGAAGAGACGAAGCCGACGTCGGATTACGCTACCTTCAGCCCGTACCTGGAGAAAATCGTCGCCTTCAACCGGGAATTCATTCAGTTGTGGGGATATGAAGGGCATCCTTATAACACGCTCCTCGATATGTACGAGCCTGGCATGACCGTCGCGAAGCTGGACGAAGTGTTCGGCGAGCTGCGGCGCAAGCTAGTGCCGCTCGTATCGGCCATTCAATCGTCTCCGAACAAGCCGCACCGTTCGTTCTTGCAGCAGCATTTTGACATCTCGCTGCAAAAGGAATTCAGCCTGTACATCCTGAACGAGATGGGTTACGACTTCGATTCCGGCCGGCTCGATGAGAGCGCGCATCCATTCGCGACCGGCCTGAACCCGGGCGATGTGCGGATTACGACGCGCTATCTGCAGAATGACGTGACGAGCGCCTTGTTCGGTACCGTCCACGAGGGCGGGCATGCGCTGTATGAGCAGAACATCTCTCCCGAGCTGATCGGAACGCCGCTCTGCACGGGCACGTCGATGGGGATCCACGAATCGCAGTCGCGCTTCTGGGAGAACATGATCGGCCGGAGCCTGGCGTTCTGGAAGCGATACTATCCGAAGCTGCAAAGCCTATATCCGGAGAATCTCAGCAAAGTCCCAGTGGAGCTCTTCTACCGCGGCATCAACGAAGTGAAGCCTTCGCTCATCCGCATCGAGGCCGACGAGTTGACGTACAACCTGCACATCATGATCCGGTATGAGCTGGAGAAAGAGCTGTTCAGCGGGACGATCGAGGTGAAGGACTTGCCGGCTGCCTGGAACGCGAAGTATCGCGACTACTTGGGCGTAGAGCCCGAGAACGACGGGGAAGGCGTCATGCAGGACGTGCACTGGTCCGGCGGCGCGTTCGGCTATTTCCCTTCGTATTCGCTCGGCAACATGTATGCGGCCCAGATTCGCGCGACGCTGCTGAAGCAGATGCCGGACTTCGCCGCGAATATCGAGCAGGGCAAGCTGCAGCCGATCAAGGAGTGGCTCACGGAGCGCATCTACCGGCACGGCAAGCTGCTCACCCCGGCCGAGATCATCGAGAGCGTCTCGGGCGAGCCGCTGAACCCGGCCTACCTGGTCGAGTATTTCGAAGAGAAGTACAAGGATATTTATAAGCTGTGAGAAGAGGGCTGTTATGCACAGCTTCAAGGAACCTGACCGGCGATTTGGGCTGGTCAGGTTTTTTGTGCGATTTCGCCTACTTGGATACACAGTCTGGAGTGTTTATCGGGTTCCAATTGGATTTTGCCTATTTAGAGCGCATTCTGACAGGGTTAGGGCTTCAAAAAGTCGCTCCAATTCGGCAAAATCGAATTAGCCATCCATGCCCTCTGGGGCAACACCGCGTAATTAGGCGAAATCGAACTACATCTCCAAAGCATAAGAGTTCAACAGCGGTCGGAACCCCTCTGACTGCCCTCCCCACGCGCCAGAATAAACGCCGACGCCAAGGATTTCAAAAGCGTGGAATATTTTCCGACAAAAGGAGTAAAATCCGAACCATACGTCGAATTCTTTTAAGTATGCGCTTTCATTGATCAAGGAGGGACCGGCATGTTCGGATGGAATCGGAGCGGCGGGATCGCTAGGCATCGCGTGTTCGCGCGGCTGTTGCTCCCTTATTTGCTTTTTCTGATCTTAACGTTGTTCGCCGGATGGATCATCTACAATAAGACGATCGACCTGATCGAGAACGAAGTCACCGAGAACCAGATGAACGTGCTGGAGCAGAACAAGGACATTCTCGAACGGCGACTGGACGAAGTCTCGTCCATCACGCAGCAGCTGGCGTCCGACACGCGAATTATCCAGTTCCAGCAAGTGACCGAGCCGTATGCGGGGACGAATATGTACCGGGTGCTGGATACGAACAAAAGCTTGTACGATTTCAAGCTGTCCAACAGCTTCTTGTATGGCTACTACGTGATGTTCTTGAACAGCGGCCTGGTGCTTGCCCCGGGCGGGTCCAGCTACACGTTCAGCGAGTTTTTCGATCAGACGGCCCAATATGGCAGCTACGACAGCCTAGCCTGGAGGAAGCTGATCGCGGAGAAGTACCATTCCCGGATGTACATCCCGGCCCAGCAAGTGAAGATGAAAGGCATCCCGTACACAATGGTTACCCACGTGCAGTCCATCGGCTATCCGGGCAATCCCCAGGGGGCCATTGTCGTCCTCATCGACAATCAAGAAATCCGCAAGCTGTTCAAAGGACTCGATGTCTCGGAAGGCGGATGGGCGTATATCGTGAACCAGCAAGGGCAGGTGATCAGTCCTCTGTCGTCGGGCGAAGCGGTCCTGCAGGTCGATTTGGCGAGCTTGAACGGCGCGAAGGGTGTCGTCGAGCAGACGGTCGACTCGAGACCGATGATGATAACGTATACGAAATCCACAAATAACGGCTGGATATATCTCATTGGACAACCGACGCATGTGGTGCTGGAGAAGGTGCGATACATCCAGAAAATCATTTTATCACTGACCGGCGGCTTCCTCGTCCTGGGTCTGCTCATCGCCTACATGCTGGCTTACCGCAACAGCAAGCCGCTCAAGCGGATCGTCAATCTGATTATGGAAAAAGGCGAAGGCCAAGCGCTGCCGAAACAGAGAAACACGTTCGAGCTGATCGGGGACACCGTCTCCGGCTTGATCAGCAACAACCATTCGCTCAAGGCGGAGATCGGGCGCCACATTCCGCTGCTCCGCACCGCCTATTTCGAACGGCTGCTGAACGGGCAGTTCGTCGCGTCGGGCGACATGGACGCCATCCAACAGCACGTGGGGTTGAATCTAAAAGGGAAGTCGTTCGTCGTGGCCGTTATGCATCTGCATGGCTCGGAGAACGGCGGCTACAGCGGCGAGCTGCTAGAGGAGCTCTACATGCAGCGGGTCGTCTCGAAGGATAGAATTCAGACGCTGTTAGGTCAGGAAGGCTACGTCTGTGAAGTAGCGGAAGACCGCATCGCGATCGTCTTTTGCCTCGACCAGGCGGAAGCGGAATCGTACAGGGAGCTAATCGGGCAGAAGCTGCAGGAGGCCGCAGCGGACATCGCCGACTCCGTACAGGCGCTTCCCGTATTCGGCGTCGGCGGATTGTGCGACAGCTTGACCGGCTTGTCGCGTTCGTACGAGCAGGCGCGCGAGGCGCTGCATATCCAGATGTGGCGAAACGCGGAGCATTGCGTCTGGTTCGACGAGCTGCCGGACGACCGCAGTATGTATTACTTCCCGCACGATGTGGAGCTGCGCCTCATGAACGTGGCCAAAGCCGGCGATGTCGCCGGGGTTCGAGAGCTGCTCGCCGATATCGAGCGGAGAAACTTCGAAGAGCGGCACCTGACGCTCGCCGTCCTGCGGCTTCTCCTGGTCGAAATGTGGGGGAGCCTCGTAAAGCTGCTGCCGCAGATGGAGCTGAACGATGAACGAATCCTGCAGCGGATGACGACGCCGGGCGGCGAGATCGATTCGCTGAACGGGGCGCGCAAGCAATATGCGGCGATCGTGGAGACGTATCTGTGGGTATGCGACAATGTGAAGGAGCACAAGAAAAGCCAAAATGTACAGCTGCTCAGCAGTGTCAAAACGGAATTGGAGGAGCGGTACATGGAGGAGGATCTGTGTCTCGACGCGGTGGCGGACCGGCTGCGCATTTCCAAGGTGTACTTGTCCCAATTTTTCAAAGAGCAGACGGGGATCAATTTCTCGGACTACCTGGAGACGCTTCGAATGGATCGGGCTAAGACGCTGCTCGAGACGACGGACTTATCGATCAACGAAATATCGGGAACGGTCGGCTACAGCTCCTCCAACACGTTCTGCCGGGCGTTCAAGCGATTGCACGGCATCAGCGCGACGGCTTACAAACGGTCCTACGGGCGGCATCCGACGCTCCATTCTTAATCGGTGCACAAGCGCCGAACAATTGCATATAGCCGAATCTGAACAATTGCACACGATGGCCGCTCTTTCACGTTTACGGTCCGGACGGTTGCCTTTATCGTGGAATCATCACGAAAGGGAAGGAGGTAACACGCGATGAAAGCGGTCGCAATCTCAAAAGGGAGATCGGAGACGCGGACAGCGCGGGCATCAGGATGGACGCGAATGCGCAAATGCTGGCAGCTCTATGTGCTGCTGGCCTTACCGGTGGTCTACATCCTGTTGTTCAAATATTATCCGATGTATGGGGCGCAGATCGCGTTCAGGGATTATTCCGCCTTCAAAGGAATGACGGGGAGCGAATGGGTCGGGTTCAAGCATTTTATCCGGTTTTTCCATTCCTACGAGTTCGGCAAGCTCATGAAGAATACGCTCATCATCAGCATCTACAACCTGCTGGCCGGAATCCCGTTCCCGATCCTGCTCGCACTGTCGCTCAATTACGTGAAGCACCAATGGTTCAAGAAGACCGTACAGATGGTCACGTATGCGCCGCACTTCATCTCCGTCGTCGTTATGGTCGGTATCATCATCGAACTGCTCGACCCGCGCAAGGGGCTGGTCAACACGATCATCACGGCGTTCGGCTTCGAGCCGATCAATTTCATGGCCAAGCCGGAATACTTCAGCTCCATCTATGTGTGGTCGGGCATTTGGCAGAACGTAGGCTTCTCGTGCATCATTTACTTGGCCGCGCTGGCCGGAGTCGATCCCGCGCAACACGAAGCCGCTGTCATCGACGGGGCGAACAAGTGGCAGCGCATGCTGTACGTCGACCTGCCGAGCATTATCCCGGTCATGATCATCCTCTTGATCCTGAACACCGGGCACATCCTGGACATGGGCTTCGAGAAGGTGCTCCTGATGCAGAACCCGCTGAACGGGCGAACTTCGGAAGTCATCGATACGTATGTGTATAAGGTGGGCTTGGCTTCCCAGGCGATGAATTACTCCTACTCCACCGCGATTAACTTGTTCAAATCCGTAGTGGGGCTTATCCTGCTCGTGGCGGTCAATTCGGCGGCCAAGCGGGCGAAACAGGAGAGTTTATGGTGACCGGGAAACGGATTGGGAAAGGAGGTGGCTGACTTGGAGGCTGCCCGAATGAAGGAATCGCGTACGGACCGATGGTTCAACGTTATCAATTATGGCATATTGGGGCTTTTTTTCCTGACCGTGCTGTACCCGCTCGTCTTTATTGTAAGCGCTTCATTCAGCAGCGGCGAAGCGGTCGTGTCCGGCAAAGTGTGGCTGTGGCCCGTCAATCCTTCGCTCGCCGGGTACCGCGCGGTGCTAGAGCACAAGCTGCTGTGGACCTCGTTCGGCAACTCGCTGGTGTACACGGCTGTCGGCACGCTCATCAATATCGTCTTGACGGTAATGGCGGCTTACCCGCTGTCGAGGAAAGATCTGTACGGCAAAAACGTCATCATGATCCTTTTCGTGTTCACTACTATGTTCAGCGGCGGGCTCATCCCGAACTATTTGCTCGTCAAGGACCTCGGCATGCTGAACACGATGTGGGCATTGATCATCCCGGGAGCAATGAGCGTGTTCCATGTCATTATCACCCGAACGTATTTCAAGTCGACACTGCCCGACGAACTGCTCGAAGCGGCGCAGCTCGACGGCTGCAACGATTTCAAGTTCGTCTGGAAAATTGTTCTGCCTCTCTCGGGACCGATCATAGCCGTAATCACGCTGTATGCGGCCGTCAATATTTGGAACCAATATTTCAATGCCATGCTGTACTTGAAGACTCCTTCCAAGTATCCGCTGCAGCTCGTATTGCGGGACATTCTGATCCAGAACCAAGTGGACGAAACAATGCTGTCCAACCTGGCGGAGCAGGCCAGCCGGGAAGGGCTGCGCGCGCTGCTGAAATATTCGCTCATTATCGTATCGTCGCTTCCGCTAATGATCGTATATCCGTTCGTGCAGAAGCATTTTGTCAAAGGGGTCATGATCGGCTCGCTGAAAGGATAGGGAGCGGTACCTAGAGAAACCGCCGACTGGAAACGGGGAGGGTATGGAATGAAAAGACATTGGGTGGGGGGCTTAAGTGCCGTCATGCTCGCGGCTGCGGTGATGAGCGCTTGTTCGGATAGCGCGGAGAAGCCGGATTCGCCGCAGGCGTCGGCCCAGACGGCCGAGAAGGTTACGCCGGCCGGGCAGCTGCCGATTACGACAGAGAAGACGACGATCCGGGTGCTCGTGAAGGGCAGCCCCTTCGTGGAAAACTATGCCACCAACGAATATACGAAATATCTCGAGGAGAAAACGAACGTCCACATCGAATGGGACATCGCGCCGGAGAAGACGGCTATTGATAAGCTGAATATCGTATTGGGCAGCGGGGACTTGCCGGATGTCATCCTGGGCTTCGGGGTTAGCCCGACACAGCAGCTCATCTATGGCAGCCAAGGCGTATTCCTCGACCTGAACCCATATATCGACAAGTACGGGGTGGAAACGAAGAAAATGTTCGCGGCCATTCCGAGCGTGAAGGAAGCGATCACTGCGCCGGGAGGCAAAATCTACGGGCTGCCGCAAGTGAACGAATGCTATCACTGTTCGATGTCGCAGAAGATGTGGATCTACAAGCCGTGGCTCGACAAGCTGGGGCTCAAGATTCCGACGACGACCGACGAGCTGTATGAAGTGCTGAAGGCGTTCAAGACGAAGGATCCGAACGGCAACGGCAAGGCGGACGAAATCCCGCTCGCCGGCGCGGCCGTTGGTCCGGCGGTGAATATCGATTCCTTCATTATGAACGCCTTCATCCTGAACACGGGCACGACCCGGCTATACTTGTCGAACGGCAAGGTCGACGTCCCCTACAATAAGCCGGAGTGGAAGGAAGGGCTCGCATACCTCAACAAGCTGTATGCGGAAGGCTTGATCGCTCCGCAATCGTTCACGCAGGATCGCGATCAGGCGAAGCAGATGGGCGAGAATCCGAATATCGTCATCCTGGGGGCGGCAACGGCCCAGCACGATGGGGTGTTTACGGATACGACCAAGTCCAGGTGGACGGATTATGTGGCCGTCCCGCCGCTCAAGGGGCCGAAGGGCGTTCAAGTGACGCCGTTCGCGAACAGCGTGTCGCAAGGTGCCTACGTCATTACGAAGGCGAGCAAAAATCCGGAAGCGGCGTTCCGGCTCGCCGATCTGATGTACACGCAAGAGATGACGCTGCGCAACACGGAAGGCCGTCCGGACATCGAGTGGAAGTGGGCGGACAAGGGCGAGATCGGCATTAACGGCTTGCAGGCGATCTGGAAATATACCGACGTTAAGCTGCCGACCGTGCAAAACGTCAAATGGTCGCAAACGGGGCCGTCGCTCCGGACGAACGATTTCCGCCTGGGACTCGTGGCCGATCCGAAAACCCCGCAGGAGGTCATCCTCTACAACGAGACTAAGACGAAATACGAGCCGTATAAGCAAAAGCTGGAGACGGTGCTCCCGCAGCTGTTCTTCTCGAACGATCAAGCGACCGAGCTCGCCGATCTTGACAAGACCATTAACGACTACGTCAAGGAAATGATCGCCCGATTCATCATCGGGGACGCGAGCCTCGAGAAAGATTGGAACGAATATTTGAAAAATCTGGAGAAAATGAATCTCAAACGCTACTTGGACATTTATCAGAACGCGTACGATTCGAAGAAATCAAAATAGCAGATCGAAGATAGACGATAGACGCTTTCTTTGCCATTTGGGCAATGGAAGCGTTTTTTCGTCTTGGCGGCTTTGACGCCTGGGCGCTCTTTTGCATACGATGTAGAATCCGGAATTACCAAGTAGAGTCAAGGAGGGTTCACAATGCGTTCGACATTAGGGAAGCTGCTGCTCGTGGCGGCGATCACCCTCTCCATGCCGCTGGCCGCCTGCTCCTCGGGCAGCAAGGACGAGCTGAAGAAGGTTAGAATCGGCGAAGTGACGCGCTCGATCTTTTATGCCCCGCAGTATGTGGCGCTGTCGAAAGGATTTTTCAAGGAAGAGGGTCTCGATGTCGAGCTGCAGACGACGCCGGGCGGCGATAAGACGATGACGGCGCTCCTCTCGAACGCCATCGATGTGGCGCTGGTCGGTTCGGAGACGTCGATTTACGTGCAGCAGCAAGGGTCGGAAGATCCGGTCATTAACTTCGCCCAGCTGACGCAGACGGACGGGACGTTCCTCGTCGCCCGCAAGCCGGTGCCGAATTTCAACTGGAACATGCTGAAGGGCAGCACGTTCCTCGGTCAGCGGAAGGGCGGGATGCCGCAGATGGCGGGAGAGTTCACGCTGAAGAAGAAGGGGATTGACCCGCAAAAAGACTTGAATCTCATTCAGAACGTGGATTTCGCCAATATTCCGGCCGCCTTCTCCTCGGGTACGGGCGAATACGTGCAATTGTTCGAGCCGCAGGCGACGGTAATCGAAAAGGAAGGCAAGGGCTACGTCATCGCCTCGTTCGGCGTGGAGAGCGGCAAGCTGCCTTATACGGTCTTTATGACAAAGAGCAGCATCATCGAGAAAAATCCGAATACGATACAGAAGTTCACGAACGCGATCTACAAAGCTCAGCTATGGGTGGCGTCCAAATCCGTCGATGAGATAACGGATGCCGTTCTGCCCTATTTCCAAGACACGGACCGGTCGATCGTTCTGAACGTGGTGAAGCGATATAAGGATCAAAGCTCGTTCGCCACCGATCCGATCGTCGACGAGCAGGAGTGGAACAACCTGCAGGACGTCATGAGCGCAGCCGGCGAGCTGAAGCAGCGGGCAGACTACAAAAAGCTCGTAGACACGAAATTCGCCCAGAAGGCGATCGATACGGTGAAGAAGTAGGCGGACGAACGGGAGGAACGTTGGACTAAAGGAGCGGGGGTGACGCATCGTGCCAAGCGTGGAATTAGAGCAAGTGTCGCATGTGTATGTGTCGGACCAAGAGGCGTCGCTCGCGATCGAGCGGATCGGCTTGACCGTGGAGCAGGGGGAATTCGTCAGCCTGGTCGGGCCGAGCGGCTGCGGGAAGACGACGATTCTGTCCATCATCGCCGGCCTGATCGTCCCCGCCGCGGGGAGGGTGTTGATCCAGGGCGTCCCGGTGACCGCACCGTCGACGCGTGTAGGCTACATGCTGCAGCAGGATTACTTGTTCCCTTGGCGGACGATCGAGCAGAATGCGGTGCTCGGCCTCGAGCTCACCGGGCAGCTTCGGAGCGAGACACGTGCATATACGGTGAACCTGCTCCGGGAGATGGGGCTTGGCCATGTGCTGGGCAAATATCCGAGCCAGCTGTCCGGCGGGATGCGCCAACGGGTGGCGCTCGTCCGCACATTGGCGACGTCGCCCGACATCCTGCTCCTCGACGAGCCGTTCTCGGCGCTCGATTATCAGACGAAGCTCCAGCTGGAAGATTTGATCTTCGAAGCTTTGAAGGCACGCGGGAAGACGGCGATTCTAGTGACCCACGACATCTCGGAGGCGATCGCGGTGAGCGACCGGATCGTCGTGCTGAACCGCAACCCGGGCACGGTGCGGCGGGAAGTCGCCATCCCGGAGCTGATCCGGTCGCTCCTGCCGTTCCAGGCCCGGGAGCAAGCCGGGTTTCACGACATCTTCAAGACGATCTGGCACGAGTTCGAGCAGATGGAGAAGGAGAGAGAAGCGCCATGAACGGACCATCGGAGCATCCCCCGCAACAGGAACAGTCGGAACTCACGGACATGACGCGCGCGGCGGAATCTGCGGAACGTACTTCCTGGTTGCAGCTAATCCACGAGGGGCATCGCCGCCGCAATCGCGTGGAGACCGGCTTCGTCTGGATCACCCGCTTCGCGTTGCTCGCCGTCTTCTTCGGACTATGGGAGCTCGCGGGCTGGCAGCGGTGGATCGATGTGCTGCTGTTCAGCTATCCGAGCAAAATCGTCAAGCTGCTCGTGCAGAAGCTCATGGACGGCTCGCTGCTGCCACACGTCGGCATGACGGTGCTGGAGACGGCGGCCGGCTTCGCGCTCGGGACGCTGTGCGGCACCTTGCTCGCCATCTTGCTCTGGAGTTCGCGCTTCCTGGCCCGGACGCTCGATCCGTTTATCGTCGTGCTGAACAGCATGCCGAAGGTAGCGCTGGGGCCACTGTTCATCGTCGGCATCGGGCCGAACATCATGTCGATCATCGCGACGACGCTGGCGATCACGGTTATCATCACGACGCTGGTCGTCCTCTCCAGCTTCCGGGAAGTGGACGCGAACTACGTCAAGGTCGTGCGCGTGTTCGGCGGGACGCGAGCCCAGACGTTCCGCAAGGTGATCCTGCCCGCGTCGATTCCCACGATCGTCTCAACGCTGAAGGTGAACGTAGGGTTGGCCTGGGTCGGTGTCATAGTAGGAGAGTTTCTAGTCTCGAAGGCGGGTCTCGGCTACTTGATCATCTACGGCTTTCAAGTATTCAACTTCACGCTCGTCATCGGCAGCCTTTTCGTGATCGCTATCGTCGCAACCGTCATGTACCAGGCGGTCAGCTATTTGGAGAAAAAGCTGGAGAAGCGGCAATAACCCAGCAACGTTGAAATACCCGACCCCATCGGTTACGATAAGACAAAAAAGGGGCCGGTGGATCGCATGGGGATACGCGTCATTAAAACCGCAGTCGCGGCGGTCATCGCAGTGTGGCTGGCCACAAGCTTAGACTTGCAATACGCGATGTCAGCCGGATTGCTCGCCATTCTGGGCGTGGAATCTACGATCCGCAAGGGGGTCGTTTCTTCGCTCACGCGGCTGGCGGCTTCGGTGCTCGGCCTGTTCCTGGCCGCGGTCATGCTGCAGCTGTTCGGCTTCCAGCTCTGGCTGGTTCCGGCTTATATTCTCCTAATTATTCCGATCTTGAACGCGGCACGGTTAACGGATGGGCTTGCGACATGCTCCGTAACCGTGTTTCACCTATTCATGTTGGGCCATGCCAATCTGGAAGTGCTGTCGAACGAACTGCTCCTGCTTTTGACGGGACTCGGGACCGCTACGCTGATCAACATGGTCTATATGCCCAGTGCCGAGCAGCGGCTTCTCGAGCTGAGAACGCGAACGGATGGACTGTTGTCCACTATTTTCGGAGAGATCGCCAAGCATTTGCAAGATCATGACTATGTATGGGACGGTCGAGAATTGCTGGAAGCGCGCGAAACGATCCGGCAAGGTGCGGAGGTCGCCCGAAGAGCGGCGGAGAACCGGCTGTTCCAATCGGATTTATATTGGAACGCCTACTTTCAAATGAGAGACCAACAGCTCGATTATGTGGAGCAAATGATGGATCTCATGGCACAAGTCTACATGACGCTGCCCCCGGGCAGGTTGATTGCTCAGTTGTTCGAGGTGCTGAGCGAGGACGTAAAGGAAGAAATCTACACGGGCAACTCGGAGCGACTGCTCACGGATCTCGTGGCGCAATACAAAGAGATGCCGCTTCCGTCCACCCGGTCGGAATTCGAGGTCCGCTCCGCTTTGTTTCAAGTGACGCAGCTGCTCCAGCTCTATCTGACTATCGCCAAAAAAGAAAAGAAACGGCGTGGGAAGGCGCCGCGGCTTTGAAAAAAAATGTTGTCACCCTAGACGAATGTCCTGCATACACTTTATTGAATGATTGTATGGAGGAGGTTTAGAGGATGTCGATTAAAGATAGAGACACGCATTGCAGGGAAATACGCGTCAAAGCGGTATGCGGGAAAGGTCGTAAGTTTTCGCAGGTCACTCATACCATAACTCCGCCACATACTCCGTCGAGCATTCTTGGTGCTTGGGTCATTAACCATGAATATGAAGCGGTAAAGTCTAGTGACGGCGTAGAAGTAGTGGGTACTTACGATATCAACATCTGGTATTCTTACGACAAAAACCGGAAAACGGACGTAGCTAAGGAGACGATCTCCTACGTAGAAGCGGTAGCCCTCACGTACCTAGATCCCAAACATAGAGCTTCTACAGTGGAGGTGTCCGCGATCGCAACGCAGGACCCCAATTGCGTGGAAGCGAATGTGTCGTCGGGAGGCAACGTGACGATTCGGGTAGAGCGTGAATTCAAGGTGGAGGTCGTCGCCGAGACGACGGTGTGCGTCGTCGTCTGCGAGGGCGGCTGCGATGATTTCTCCGAGAAGTCGCACGATTTTGGCGGAGATGCCGGCGACTTCGAAGATCTCGATCCGGATTTGCTCGATGATGAACTTGATTGAGATAGTTCATTATATGACGAATCTCCGGATTCGGCAGGGGGCGATAGCCCTCTTTTTTGTTTCTTTTAGGCGCGCGCCCGGCGTGCACGAGCCTATTTTCGCGGGCTCGCGCGGAAGACGGCCAATCGGACCAATCGATAAAGGAGCGATCGGAAATGGGAGTCGTACTGCTGTATGCGGATGAGTGGAAGACGGAGAAGCTGCGGGAACGATTGGAACCGGCAGGTGTGCGGTGTGTCACCAAGCCCCTGGCCGAGGACGCCCTGAACGGCGATCCCGGCGCCGGTGCGACGATCGTCTGGGGCGAGGATGTGTCCGCCCTCTTGCCGCAGCACGAGTATGTGCTGAACCGGCCGGCGGTGGCGAGGCGGAGCGAGACTACCGAGAAGCTGGCGCCTCTCTTGCACATGCACGGGATCGCGACCGCCTATACGCGTCACTCGAACAACCCGGAGGGCGTGTTCCCGTTCCACTACCGGGTACCCGTGTTTCATCTGGAGGCGCTCACGCTGTTCAGCGCCGAGTCGAACGCGGCGGTACGCCTGCCGATGTCGGCGCGGCGCAGGCCGAGTATGATCGGGCCGGTCTTCGCTGAGACCGGACTCGACCGGCTCGACAAGCGCGGCACTTCCGCCATCCGCGCGGCGGTGAAGGCGATCTACGCGCTCGGGCTCGATTATGGCGTCGTCGACATCGTCCTGCCGCCGTCCGGGTCGCCGGAGGTGTTGAAGGTCGAGCCGTACCCGGAGCTGGACGATCGGCTCGCCGAGCTGTACGCCGAGGCGATTCGCAAGTTCGGACGCGAGCTCGAGTCGGATCGGCGAAGGCTGCGCGCCCCTCTGTTGGGAGCCGACCCGGAGTTTCTACTCGCCGACGAAGCCGGTCGAATCGTACATGCTTCGCGCTACTTGCCGAAGATCGGCGAGGCCGGCTGCGACGTGCTGACGATCCGCGGCGTGAAGCGGTACCCGCTCGCGGAGCTGCGCCCCGAGCCGGCCGCCGATCCGCGGAGGCTGCTCCGGCACCTGCGCCGGGCCATGCTGCATGCCGCCGAGCAGATCACGGACGAGCGGCTGAGATGGGTGGCCGGCGGCATGCCGGCGACCGGATTCGCGCTGGGGGGCCATCTCCATATCAGCCAAGTCTGGCTGAACAGTCGGCTGCTGCGGGCGCTGGACAATTACTTGGCCCTTCCGCTCGCGATGGTAGAAGCGGAGCGATCGGCCCGGCGCCGTCCGGCTTACGGGTACCTGGGCGACTTCCGACGTAAGAAGCACGGAGGCTTCGAATACCGGACGCTGCCGAGCTGGCTCGCGTCGCCGCATGTGGCGAAGGGCGTTATCGCCTGCTTCGCGCTGATCGCGGCCCATTACCAGATGCTGTCCCAGCGGCCGCTTCAGGACCCGGTGGTACAAAAGCGGTTCTATGCTGGCGATAAGGAAGCGCTGCTGCCTTACGTGAGGAGAGTATGGGAGGATCTCAAGCGGCTGCCCGGTTATGCGGCACTGTCCGACTGGCTCATCCCGTACGAGCAATCGATCATGAGCCGGCAAGTCTGGGACGAGCACGCGGACATCCGCCCGGCGTGGAAAATCTCCAGCCCGGTCTATGAAAGCCAAGACCCTTCCATTCGTGCTATAATAGGAACCGGAGTAATGAACGCTGCAGGTGGAGGAGAACGATGACGAAGTACACGCCGATGATCGAGCAGTACTTGGCCGTGAAGGAGCAGGCGAAGGATGCTTTCTTGTTTTTCCGGCTGGGCGATTTTTACGAAATGTTTTTTGACGATGCGATTCGGGCTGCGCAGGAGCTGGAGATTACGCTGACCGGCCGCGACGGCGGACAAGAGGAACGCATTCCGATGTGCGGGGTTCCCTACCACGCAGCGGATAATTACATAGCGAGATTGGTGGAAAAAGGATATAAGGTGGCGATCTGCGAGCAGGTGGAAGATCCGGCGACGGCGAAAGGCGTCGTCCGCCGGGAGATCGTCAAGATCGTCACCCCGGGGACGGTCATGGACGGGAAGACGCTGGGCGAGGCGAAGAACAATTACCTCGCCAGCGTGGCCGTGGCCGACGGCGAGACCTATGGCCTCGCGGCGTGCGACTTGACGACGGGCGAACTGTTCGTCACCTCGATCGACGAGCCGCTCGAGACGCTGCTCGACGAGTTGAACGTCTACGCGCCATCCGAGGTCATCGGGGGAGCGGACCTGCTGCAGGCGATGCGGGACTTCCCGGGTGGATCGCCGAGTGCCAAGCTGTTGACCGAATGGGATCGGCAAGATTGGGATTTGATGAGGGAGCAGTTCCCTCAAGCCGCCGTGGAAGAGCTGACGCCGGTTCGCCGGGAGGCGGTCGCGCTGCTGCTCGGCTACCTGAGCGAGACCCAGAAGCGGTCGCTCTCGCATATCACCGCGATCGAGACGTACGAGCACCGGCAATACATGACGCTCGATCCGTTCACCCGCCGCAACCTGGAGCTGGTGGAGACGGTGCGCGAGCGGACAAAGAAAGGGTCGCTCTTCTGGCTGCTCGACCGCACGGTCACTTCGATGGGAGGGCGGCTGCTTCGCCGGTGGGTGGACAAGCCCTTGATGAACCGGGCGAAGATCGAGGAACGGCTCGAGGCGGTGGACTGCCTGTACCGCCAACTGATCGTTCGGGAGGAGCTGCGGCAGCAGCTGAAAGACGTGTATGACCTGCAGCGGCTCGTCGGCCGGATCGCGTATGGCAATGCGAACGGCCGCGACTTGCTGGCGCTGCGGCTGTCGCTCGAGCAAGTGCCGGCGATCAAGGCGACTTGCGCGATGTCGGGCTCGGCCACGCTTCAAGCGCTCGGCGCTTCGCTGGACGAGTGCGGCGACCTGCGCGACCGGATCGCCGCGGCCATCGTGGACGAGCCGCCGGTATCGACCCGCGAGGGCGGGCTCATCCGCGACGGCTACGACGCCTACCTCGACCAACTGAAGGAAGCGAGCACGAACGGCAAGGTGTGGCTGGCCGAGCTGGAGCGGCGCGAACGGGAGCTCACCGGAGTGAAGTCGCTCAAGATCGGGTTCAACAAAGTGTTCGGCTATTACTTGGAGGCGTCGCGCATTCATTCGAACAGCCTGCCGCTCGACCGGTATGAGCGCAAGCAGACGCTGGCGAATGCCGAGCGGTATGTGACGCCGGAGCTGAAGGAGAAGGAAGCGCTGATCCTCGACGCCGAGGAGAAGATGGTCGGCCTCGAGTACGAGCTGTTCGCTCAAGTGCGGCAAGCGGTCGCCGAGCAGCTGAAGCGGCTGCAGCAGCTCGCCGAGGCGCTCGCCGCTATCGACGCGCTGCAGGCGATGGCGGCGGTCAGCGCCGCGTACCGCTACGTGAAGCCGGAGCTGACCGACGCGCAGGACGCGCTTCACATCGAGGAGGGCCGCCATCCGGTCGTCGAGGCGATTCTGAAGGACGGCGCCTTCATGGCGAACGACACGCGAATGTCGGGCGAGGACGGGCGGGTGCTGCTCATCACCGGGCCGAATATGGCGGGGAAGAGCACGTATATGCGGCAGGTCGCGACGATCTGCCTCATGGCGCAGATCGGCTGCTTCGTGCCCGCGGCGTCGGCCCGGCTCCCGATCACCGACCGCATCTTCACGCGCATCGGCGCCGCGGACGACCTCGTCGGCGGGCAGAGCACGTTCATGGTCGAGATGATGGACATCCAGACGATGACGGCCAAGGCAACCGCCCGCAGCCTCGTCATCATCGACGAGCTCGGGCGCGGTACGTCGACCGGCGAAGGGATGGCGATCGCCCAGGCGGTCATCGAGTACTTGCATGACCGCGTCGGCTGCCGCACCCTCGTGTCGACGCACTTCCACGAGCTCGCCACGCTCGAGGAGACGCTCGGCTCGCTGCGCAACTACTGCATGGCCGTGCGGGAGAGCGGCCAGCAGGTCACGTTCCTGCGCCGGCTGATCCGCGGGGCGGCCAGCACGAGCTACGGCATCTACTGCGCGCGCATCGCGGGGCTGCCGGAGCCGATCATCGAGCGGGCGTACACCCTGCTCGGCGATTTCGAAGCGCGGGCCGCCGTGCGGCAGGCCCGCGACGAAGCGGCCGCCGCCGGCTCGGCTGAGGCCGGCGGCATCGTGCCCGCCGCGGCGCCTCCGGAGGAGGCCGCGGCGGTGCAGCTGAGCTTGTTCGGCGAGGAACCGAACAAGCTCTCTCCCGCGAAGGCGAAGCCTCGCGGGGAGGCGGGCGGGCCCGGGGATAAGCTGCTGGAGCAGCTGCGGGCCGCCGATCTGATCAACATGACGCCGATGCAGGCGATGAACCTGCTGTTCGAGCTGAAGCAGCTCGCGGCGGAGCGATAAGGCTGCGGCAAGACAGGCACTCATACGGGGATACATCACTAGGAGGCAATGGGATGAAGGACGGTTGGAGGAAAAAATGGGTCCGCATCGGGGTCGGTCTTACGGTGCTTAGCACGCTCACGTGGACGGTCCCGGCGGCAGGCAGCCAGTGGGGGACCAAATCGGTATGGGCCGCCGAATCGCAGCAGGACGCCCTGAATCGGTTAGGGGAAGTATACAGCATCCTGCAAGGCCAGCATGTGAGCGGCGTGTCGGATGAGAAGCTGACCGACTCGGCCATCCAAGGGATGATCGAATCGCTCAAGGACCCCTACACGGTTTACTTCACGAAGGAACAATACGAAGCATTCAACAAAGATATCGCGATGGTCTATGTCGGAATCGGGACGCGCCTTACGCAGGACAAGGAAGGCACCCGCATCGTCGAAGTATTCCCGGGCGGTCCGGCCGCCGTTGCCGGCATCGTACCGGGCGATTATATCACCCAGGTGAACAGGACGGATACGAGCGGCATGACTTTGGATCAGATCGTGTCCAAGGTGACGGGCGAGGAAGGCACCTCGGTAGAGCTGACGATTCGGCGCAAACAAAACCAATTCCTGTTCGTCAACGCAACGCGGAAATCCGTGACCGTTCCATCCGTGACCAGTCAAGTGCTCGCCGACGGTACCGGGTACTTGCAGGTTAGCGGGTTCGCCGAGACGACGGATGAGCTGTTCGCCTCGCAGTTGGACGCCTTATTGAAGAAGCCGGTCTCCAGGCTGATCATTGATCTTCGCAACAACCCCGGGGGGATCGTCGAGTCGGCACAGCATATGGCGGAGCAGTTTATCCCGGAAGGAATTCTTATACATACGAAGAATCGCGATGGAGAGGACGAGCCGGTCCTGCTTCGCGGAGGCAAGTCGGTTCATGTGCCGGTCGTTTTCCTGGTGAATGAGGACAGCGCAAGCGCATCCGAGATTCTCGTCGGGGCGATGCAAGCGTATGAAAAAGCGAAGGTCGTGGGCACCCAGACGTTCGGCAAAGGAAGCGTGCAGAGTCTCTACACCCTCTCCTCCGGAGGGGCGGTAAAGGTGACGATCGAAGAATATTTCACAGCGGCTTGGCAGCCAGTCAATCATAAAGGGATTACCCCCGACGTGCTCGTGCAAGGGAGCGTCCCGCAATTCGCTGCAGCCCTGCGTGCGGCGGGAGCACCGGAAATCACCGTAAAGTTGGGGACGGGCACCGTGACGGTTAACGGCATGGACCAGCAAGAGCTGCCGCTCCAACCGATCCGCCAGGACGACCGTCTCTATCTGCCGGCGCGACTCTTGACCGCCATGGCAGGGGGAACGCTCACCTGGAATGGAGAGCTGCAAGCGATCGAAGTGAGCGCGAACGGCGCTGCAGCAGTGGCGTACGGGGCAGATAGCGGGTTCTTGAACCGGGACGGGGTCGGCTATGTGGACGCGGCCCGTTTCCAGCAGCAGTTTCCTGAGCTGACGTGGGAAGAGCAAGGCGAGGAGACGGTGCTGCGCGTTCCCGGCGCAGCCGCTAAGGAGGGCCGCTGATGGGCATCATCCGAGTGCTGGACGACCATGTCGCGAACCAGATCGCCGCGGGCGAAGTGGTGGAACGGCCCGCCTCCGTCGTGAAGGAGCTCGTCGAGAACGCGATCGACGCCGGTGCGAGCCGCATCGACGTCGTCATCGAGGAGGGCGGCCTGGAGCTGATCCGCGTACAGGACAACGGCTCCGGCATGCAGCCAGACGATTGCGAGCTCGCCTTCAGCCGTCACGCGACGAGCAAAATCGCCGGCGGCAAGGATCTGTTCCAGATCCGGACGCTCGGCTTCCGGGGCGAGGCGCTTCCCAGCATTGCGGCCGTAGCCAAGGTCGAGTGCACGACGTCGCACGAGACGTCCGGGCTCGGCCGCAAGCTCGTCATCGAAGGCGGCTCGGTGCTGGCTTTCGAGGAGACCGCCGCCTCTAAGGGAACTACATTTTCCGTCAAGGACTTGTTTTATAATACTCCGGCGCGGTTAAAGTACATGAAGACGATCCAGACCGAGCTCGGGCACATCTCCGACGCCATGTACCGGATCTCCATGGGCCACCCGGACATCGCCTTCAGTCTGAAGCACAACGGCAACGAGCTGCTGCGCACACTGGGGGCCGGCGACCGGCTGCAAGTGATTGCGGCCGTGTACGGTACGGCTACGGCCAAGGCGATGCTGGCCGTCCAGGGCGAACACCCGGACTACACGCTGCAGGGCTTCGTGTCCAAGCCGGAGCTGACCCGGGCGAACCGGCAGGCGATCAGCCTGTTCCTTAACGGGAGATTCATCCGCAATTATGCGTTGTCGCATGCGATTATGAACGCGTATCATACGTTCCTGCCGGTCAACCGGTATCCGCTAGCCGTGCTGTGCATCGAGATGGACCCGGAGCTCGTCGACGTGAACGTGCATCCGTCCAAGCTGGAGGTACGGTTCAGCAAAGAGGGCGAACTCGTCCAATTCGTCGAGGCGTGCGTAAGGAAGATGTTGGAGCAGCAGGTGCTGATTCCGCAGGGCGCCAAGCCGGTGTCCTCGGGTGTGATCAAGGAACAGGTCGTACAGGAGCAGATGGAGCTGTACCGCCCGAATGCAGCTTCTGCAGGCTTTCCGCCTGAGTTCGCGAAGCCGGTTTCCAGGGCTTCTGCCGCCCCGGCACCAACGCCACCAATCGCGGCAACCGCTCCGGCGGAGACTTCTCAGAGCTACACCCGATCGATTGAGCCTGGCGTGTCGGGTAGCAAGCCTCAGCCTGCTTCATCGACATCCTCAGCTTATACGGGATCGGGCGGTTCAACCGAGCGTCGACCCCCTGCCGGTTCCCAGGCCATGTCCTATGACCGGATCGCCAGTATGCTGCCGGACCCGGCTCCCGAAGCGGCGCCGAGCGTCCCGGCTTTCCCGAAGCTCGAGCCGATCGGCCAGCTCCACGGGACCTACCTGGTCGCCCAGAACGAGCGAGGCTTGTACCTCGTGGACCAGCATGCCGCACATGAGCGGATTCATTACGAATATTATTACGACAAGTTCGGGCAACCTGCCGAAGCGAGCCAAGAGTTGCTCCTGCCGATTACGCTGGAATTCACCTCGGCCGAGGCGGAAGCGATCGCGGGCAAGCTGCCGCTGTTCGAACAGGTCGGGGTGTTCATGGAACCGTTCGGCGGCAATGCTTTCCTCGTGCGGGCGCTTCCTCATTGGTTCCCGAAGAACGAAGAGAAGCTATTGATCGAAGAAATGGCCGAATGGGTGCTCGCTGAAAGAAAATCGGTAAATTTGTCCAAACTAAGAGAGAAAGCGGCCATCCTATGCTCCTGCAAGGCGTCGATCAAAGCGAACCAAAGCTTGTCGACACAGGAAAGCGAGGCGCTGCTCGACCGGCTCGCGGCTTGCCGCAATCCGTATACGTGCCCGCACGGCCGGCCGATCGTCGTCAGCTTCTCTACATATGAACTGGAAAAAATGTTTAAGCGGGTGATGTAGTGCTGCTGGTATCGACCTCCCACACCCCGATGCCCGCCACGGTAGAAGCCTCCATGCGCATGGCGCAGGAGATGGGCTGGCGCTGGGTGCCGCGGGCGGGCATGTCCATCCGCAAGCTCGCGCGGACGTATGGAGCGAGCGAGCTCATGCTCCAGGCGGACGACGAGCTGAAGCTGTATACGAATCTGGATGGGGACCCGTCCGAGCCGGCTCCAAATCCGATGTTCTTCCACCCGAGCATGTCGTTCGTTCGCGTCAAGCGGCTCTTGCAGGAGGAGGGCGACACAATGGTGGAGGTCAGCGGTGTGTCCGAAGGCGATGTCGTCCTTGACTGTACGGCCGGGCTGGCCTCCGATTCGATCGTTTTCTCGTTCGTCGCCGGCCCGAAGGGACGCGTCATCGCGGTCGAGAGCGCTCCGGCGCTTTATATGCTCGTCCGTGTCGGCTTGTCCCGCTACGAGACGCATCTCGAGCCGTTCAATGAGGCGATGCGCCGCATCGAGCTGCAGTGCGACAATCACGAGCGCGTGCTCGAACGAATGCCCGATCGCAGCGTCGACATCGTCTACTTCGACCCGATGTTCCGACACCCGATCGAGGAGTCGAGCGGCATCCAGCCGCTGCGCCAGCTGGCGAACCACGAGCCGTTGTCGGAGTCGGCGGTCCGCCAGGCGATGCGTGTGGCGCGCAAGCGCGTCGTGCTGAAGGAGCACCGCGACGGCGACGAATTCAAGCGGCTCGGTTTCGAGCGGCAATTCCGGCCTGGGACTAAAATTGCTTACGGAGTGATCATGCTTTGACCTATATGCCTGAACGGCCCGAACGTTCTTCACGCCCTGAACTGCTCGTCCTGCTCGGTCCGACGGCGGTAGGCAAGACGAATCTCAGCCTCGCGATCGCCGAACGGTTCCATTGCGAGATTATTTCCGGCGATTCGATGCAGGTGTACCGCCGGATGGATATTGGGACGGCCAAAGCGACTGAGGCGGAGCGAAAGCGCGTCCCGCACCATATGATTGACATTTTGGAGCCTGACGATCCTTTCTCGGTTGCTGATTTTCAGGAAAGGGTGCGCGCCCTGATCACCGATATCCACGCCAGAGGGAAGCTTCCTTTCATCGTAGGGGGAACCGGGCTCTACATCGAGTCGGTGTGCTACGACTTCCAATTCAGCGAGGGCGGCTCGGACGAGGCGTTCCGCGAGCGGATGAACGCATTCGCCGATGCCCATGGCGAGGAGGCGCTGCACGATCTGCTCAAGGAGACGGATCCCGCATCGGCCGCCCGGATTCACTCGAATGACCGCCGCCGAACGATCCGCGCTTTGGAGATTCGGCATATAACCGGCATCCCGATGTCCGAGCATCTGGCGAGGCAGACGAAGGTATCGCCGTACGAAACGTGCTTGATCGGGTTGACAATGGACCGCGATCTTTTATATAACCGTATTGAGCGGCGTATTGATGCGATGATGGATGCGGGGCTGGTAGCCGAGGTGCGCGGTCTGCTGGCCGATGGCTACGGAAGAGGGCTGATTTCCATGCAGGGGCTGGGCTACAAGGAGATCGCCGCCTACCTGGAGGGCGAGTGTTCCTTGGAGGAAGCGGTGGCGCTGCTGAAGCGGGATACGCGTCGATTCGCCAAGCGGCAGCTTAGCTGGTTTCGGCGGATGAAAGAGATTCATTGGGTGGAACTAGAAGAAGGTTCAAATTTTTCCGAGCAATTGCATGGAATTAATGATATAATAACAGGAAAGTTTCGATTCCTTAGAGAATATAATTCGTAAGCGACGCTATCTTGCGATAACAATCCTATTCAGCCAATTAGGGGGATCCATTATGAACAAGACGATCAATATCCAGGACACGTTTCTGAATCAATTGCGCAAAGAGAGCATCGCAGTAACCGTCTATTTGACCAACGGGTTCCAAATTCGCGGTTATATTAAGGCGTTCGATAACTTTACGATCATCATCGACAGCGAAGGCCGTCAGCAGATGGTGTATAAGCATGCGATCTCCACGTTCACCCCGCAACGTCCGGTATCGCTTATGCCGCAGGAAGCGTCGGAATAAGAGCATCGTCACGCGGAACGCGGGTTCCCTTTGAAACTTTTTCCTTGCAAGCTACGTTAATAGGGATAGCGTACAGAGCAACCCGCACTTCTGGGTTGTTCTTTTACTTCTAAGAAGGAAACGAGAAAGGATGTCGATCCGGATGTCAACTGAACGAGCAAAGTCCACTCGATCCGCCGCGAAGCCTGCCAAGAAAAAACGGAAGCTGAACAAGAAGCGCTGGCTGATCTGGCTGTTGATCGCCCTCGTGCTGGGGGCTGTCTGTGCGGCAGCCGGGTATGTGGTTATTTTGCTGAGCGGGGAAAAGCAGTTCCAACTGAACAAAGATAAATTGGAGATGTCGGAAGCGGCCGTCTTCTTCGATGTGAATAATAAAGAAGTGACTACGATGGCCCGCGAGAACCGCGAGCTGGTGACGATGGCGGAATTGCCGGAGAAGCTGCCTCAAGCGTTCGTAGCGACGGAGGACAAACGGTTCTCGGAGCATTCCGGGATCGATTTCTTCTCCATCGGACGAGCGGTGGTGAAGGATATCATCCATCGCAGCGCCATTGAAGGCGGGAGCACAATTACGCAGCAATTGGCGAAGAACATGTTCCTGAATGCGGACAAGACGCTGTTCCGGAAGGCAACCGAGGCGTCGATCGCGATCGCGCTGGAGAATCATCTCACTAAGGATCAAATTCTCGAGATGTACATGAACCGGATTTACTTCGGGAATTCGGCGTGGGGCGTGAAGGCGGCGGCCAAAAAGTATTTTGGCAAGTCGGACCTGAAGACGCTGAACTTGGCGGAGATGGCTACGCTGGCCGCGATACCGAAGGCGCCGAGCCACTACAACCCGCTCGACAACCCGGAGCGTTCCAAGGAGCGGCGGGCTGTCGTATTGCAGCTCATGTACGAGCAGGGCTATATTACCGAGCAGGAGAAAAATGAAGCAAACGCCAACGTGTATGTGGTGCCTCCGGGTACATCGACCAAGAAGGAGTTCGTCACGTTCCTGGACTATGCGGTGAGCGAAGCGGTGGAAAAAACCGGGTTGACCGAGGATGAGCTGCTGCGCGGCGGGTATCAAATTTACACGACGCTGGAGCCGACGGCGCAAAAAGCGGCGGAGACGGCCTATGCGAATCCGGACTTCTTCCAGAAGGACGGCCCGGAGCAAATCATGCAGAGCGGGATGGTCATCCTGAACAACAAGGATGCCGGCATCGTCGCGATGATCGGCGGACGCGACTACAAGACGAAGACGTGGAACCGCGCGATCAAGCCTCGGCAGCCGGGCTCGTCGTTCAAGCCGATTATCGATTACGCGCCGGCTATGGAGTTGAAAGGCTTCAATCCCTACACCATGCTGACCGATGAGAAATTGGACTATAATGGCTATAGTCCGAACAACTGGGATAATGTGTATTTGGGCAAGATCAGCATGATGAAGGCGCTCGAGAAATCGGCCAATGCGCCTGCGGTTTGGACGTTAAACGAGGTAAAGGTCCCAACGGCCATTAATTTCGCTGAAACCCGGTTCGGGATCAAGTTCGATCCCAAGGACCGCAATCTGGCGATCGCCTTGGGCGGGATGACCACCGGCGTTTCGCCGCTGCAGCTGGCAAACGCCTATACCGCCTTCGCCAACAATGGCCAATTGAATGCCTCGCATTCAATCGTCAAAGTCGTGGACAATGAAGGGAACGAGAAGTACAAATACAAGGCGGAAAAGCCGGTGCAAGCGGTGAGTCCAAAAACGGCGTACTACATGACGCAGATGCTCAAAAACGCGGTGGATGTAGGGACGGGGGCAAGCGCCAAAATGAACCGTCCGGTCGCCGGGAAGACCGGCTCCACCCAGCTGGACCTGAAGGGGCTGGAGCAATACTACCGCGACGTCTGGTTCGCCGGTTACACGCCGGAATGGACCGCGGCGATTTGGATGGGCTTCGACACGACGGATGCCAAGCATTATGTGAACGGTGGCAGCGGCAGACCGGCCGCGTTGTTCAAGGAGATCATGTCCAAGGCATTGGCCGGCAAGCCGGTTACCCAGTTCCAGAAGCCGAACGGAGTGCCGGACTTGACGGAAGGACCTGCGGCGGTAACCGATCTGGCAGCGACATACAACAAGGGCGAGCATTCCGTGAAGCTGAGCTGGACGGCGGTGAAGGGAGACAACATCGCTTACAAGATCTTCCGGAAAGGCTCCAAGGACGCGGCTTTCGGAGATCCGATCCTCTCGCCGACTACTGAGTTCAAGGACTTTCCTAAACCAGGCGAGACTTACCAGTACTATGTCGTTGCCTTTAACCAGGACAGCAATCTGGAGAGCGGAAATTCCAATGTCGTGACCGTGACGGTCGAGGAGGACAACGCGGGAGCGACACCGAGCCCTACGCCGGGAGGCAGCGGGACGCCGAAGCCGACACCGACGCCAACGCCGAGCGGCAAGCCGACGCCAACGCCGTCGGGGACACCGCCGGCGGGAGGGACACCGACGCCGACGAAGCAGCCGACGCCGACGCCAAGCCCGACTGCAACTCCGAGCTCGACTCCGGCCTCCGGAGGGCTCCCCATTCCAACACCCAAACTATAAGGAGAAGGAACAGGTGATGCATGAATGAAGCGAAAATCGAAGCTACTTTCACTCTTGACCCTCGTGGCGGCGGCCGGACTCGTCCTGGCTGCCTGCGGCGAGAAAAACGCTGGCAAGCCGAACCCATCCCCCGCTACCGTCCAAGGCGGCACTCCGGCGAAGACTCCTGCCGGCACTCCGGCGGCCACCGCCGGTCAGCCGACCCCGAAGAAATGGACGTCAATGCCGGCGATGTCGATCGATCCGAAGAAGAACTATGTGGCCACGATCGACACGACCAAGGGAAAGTTCAGCGTGCAGCTGTATGCGGAGAACGCCCCGAAAACGGTGAACAGCTTCGTATTTTTATCTAAAGAAGGGTTTTACGACAACGTAAAATTCCATCGGATTATCAAAAACTTCATGGTCCAGACGGGCGATCCGGCTGGGAACGGTACCGGCGGCCCCGGCTATACGATTCCGGACGAGTACGCGGGAACCCCGTTTAAGTACAAGACCGGGACGGTCGCCATGGCCAACACCGGACAACCGAACTCGGGAGGCAGCCAATTTTTCATCTGTATGAACGATGAATGCGGCGGGCTCAACAGCTTGCCGAAGTATACGATTTTCGGAACGGTGTCCGAAGGCTTCGACGTCGTACAGAAAATTGCCGATACCCCGGTCAGGGCCGGCGCCCGCGGCGAGCTAAGCGATCCTACGGAAGAAGTGAAGATCAAGTCGATCACCGTCAAGGAGCAGTAAGGCGGGAGCTTATCAAGTTTCGCTATATTACGTTTGTCTCGGCAAACGCTTGAGGGGGAGATCCGCCAGTGATAAGGAAATACGCGGACCGTGCCGATTGGATGCGCATCCTGGAGCGCCGGTTCCACGTGTACGCCAAGCACTCTATCGGCTTCAGCGGACACATCGCCCTGCTGGAGATGATACGGGTGAAAGGCCCTTTGCATGTGACCTACGACCAGTCCCCAATATGCATCGTCGATAACGGCTACAAGTGGCTGCAGCACTTTCCCGAGCATGCCAGCTATGTGCTCACTTCCGTATATAACGACAAGGCGGAGCTCGTTCAATCGTACATCGATATTTGCAAGCAGCATGGCATTACCGATCAGGGCGTACCTTGGTATGATGACTTGTACTTGGACGTCGTCATGCTTCCCACCGGGGAAGTGTTCCTGCTCGACAAAGAAGAGCTCGAGGAGGCTTATCAGCAAGGCATTGTGAGCGAGGAAGACTACAAGCACGCATGGTTTACGGCCAAGCTCGTGCTCGAGGAGTGCCGCAACGGCTCCTTCGATCTCGCGCTGATGGCGGACAAGCATCTGCAGGGATGGCTGGAGGAAGAATGAGAAGACGCTCTATGATGGAAGGTCCGGTTTCTTTTCCGAGCCGCCGAGGCGGACGGAAGAGCCTGCGGCTAATCTTCCGGTTGATCCTGGGTTGCATCGTGCTCGGATTGCTCTGGACGGCGTTCGTCCAATATCGCATTCATTCGTTCCCCTCCGCCGATGGTCAGGAGCATGTGGACGTCGGAATCGTACTCGGGGCCTCGGTCTGGAACAATGAACCGAGCCCTGGGCTGCGGGAGCGGTTAGAGCGGGCTCTGAAGCTCTACCGCAACGGACAAGTCGATCGTCTCATCGTTACCGGCGGGCTCGATCACAACGGGTCGACGATTACGGAGGCGGAAGGCATGCGCAACTATCTGGTGCGCCAGGGCGTGCCGGACGAGGCCATTATTATGGAGAAGCAGGCTACGAGCACATACGAGAACGTGCTGTTCTCGAAGCGAATCATGGCCGAGAACGGCTGGAAGAGCTCGATCCTGATTACGCATCAGTATCACGCCGCGAGGGCGTACGACATCGCACGTTTCCTGGAGCTCAGCGATCCGAAAGTGTCGGCGACGGACTCCCAAGTGCTGTGGATGCCGTACCATAAGGCGAGGGAGACGCTCGCTTATACGAAATGGGAGCTGGATCGGCTCCGCTATACGCTCGCAGGGAAAGCCTCATGATGCAACCGCATTATGGGGCTTCCTGCGTTTTCGTGCGGTAATGATAGCCGTACACTCGTTCGAAGCCGGCCCGGCGATATAACCGCTTCGCGACTTCGTTCGTGGCGAGCACTTGCAGGTATAACTGTTTCACCCCCTGCTGACGGCAAGCATCCGTAAGATACCGCACCATCTGGGAGCCGATCCCTTGACTGCGGTAGGCGGCGGCGGTGGCGATATTAATCAATCCCGCCCATTCGCCATGGAGGATCGCCGTGCCGACTGCCACGGGTTCACGGTTTTCCGGATGGCGGAGCTGAAGGAATCGCTTGTCGCCGCCGATACGGGCCATCATTTGCGCATAGGCCGGCCTCAGCTCCGGCCGGAATTGTTCGATCTCCATGTAGGCATCCAGCCAACTGTCGGAGGCTTCCGCTTCGCGGGTACAAATGTAATACGCTTCTAGTTGAGCAGACGAGTAGAGGGAGGTGGCGATCGTCTCGATGCCTGCGGTCATCACCTCGGTCGCCATCTCTACCGTGTAGCCCAGCTGTTCCAGACAATCGTCCAAGTCGTCAGGACTCGCATCGCTCACATGGAACCGTACTGGGAGCCGGTACTCCTGGTAGAACGCTTCGATCGCCGGAAGCCAGTTTTCCCCGGATGGATACGACCCAACGGCTAGCACGCTGCTGGAGCGTCGCGAAGGAAGAGCCGGATGAGCGCGCAGCAGCCAGGACTCCATGGGCTGAGTGTGGAGCGCCGGCCATGTGGTCGCGGCGAGACGATCGAGGAAGGCAGCAGCAAAGGACATAAGTCGTGAAGAACCTCCTTATAGTACGTGTGATAGATATTATTTCGAATTATTATACATTTAACGGTATAAATATACAATATGTCGCGTTCGAAATTTTGTTTGTTTCCTGCTAGGGCATCCCCGAACGATTTTTTTGCTGGAACCATACATAGGACAAGGTGTTCGCCGGTAAAGTAGTAGTCAGAGGGATGTGAGGTGAATCCATTGTCCAGTCGAGCCGTTCCCCCCGAAGCGAAGGCAACCGCCAAAGCTTCCAGGCAAATCAATGTCGTGCTTCGCAACCCGGCCCCCCCGGCGCCCCTCGATCCGGAGCTGCCCGCTCCGAACCGGACGATGGCGAATTCCGGCCCCTTCGCCGAGATAATGAAGGAGCTCGACCGCATGGTGGGACTCGAGCATGTGAAGGAGCTCATCTTCGAGATTTATGCGCTGCTGCAAGTCGGGCAATACCGGAGCGAGGCCGGACTGCTGTCCAATCCGCAAGTGTATCATATGATTTTCAAGGGCAATCCCGGCACGGGCAAGACGACGGTCGCCCGGATTATCGCCAAGCTGTTCCAGTCCATGGGGCTGCTGCAGAAAGGCCACTTGATTGAGGTGGAGCGCGCGGATCTCGTTGGCGAGTACATCGGGCATACGGCGATCAAGACCAGAGAGCTCGTCAAAAAAGCGATGGGCGGCGTCCTGTTCATCGATGAGGCGTACAGCCTGGCCCGCGGAGGCGAGAAAGATTTTGGCAAGGAAGCGATCGATTGCCTCGTGAAATCCATGGAGGATTTCCGCGATCAGTTCATCCTAATCCTGGCCGGGTATCCAGAAGAGATGGAGCAGTTCCTGGCGACGAATCCGGGGCTGCCTTCGCGGTTTCCGATCCAGCTGGATTTCGAGGACTATAGCGTAGACCAGCTGCTGCAGATTACCGAGCAGATGACGAAGGAGAAGGATTATGTGATGCTGCCGCAAACGGTAGCCAAGCTGAAGCAGCATTTGGCCGAGGAAAAGGTGATGGTGTGGCGGTCGTTCAGCAACGCCCGTTATGTGCGGAATTTGCTGGAGAAGTCGATCCGACACCAGGCCGTACGGTTAATGGGGCAGTACAATTCGGCTCCGTCGAAGCAGGAGCTTATGACGATTCGGCCCGAGGATCTGCGATTGTACAAAAATTAAAGCATCGATTGGAAGGCCGGGATGGCCTTTTTTTGTTGTATAATGGACGGTAGGCATCATACTAGATCATAGATGGGGTGGGAGTCGCTATGCTGCGAGCCGTTGTTTTCGATTTTGACGGATTGATCCTGGATACCGAGAGAATTGAATTTGTGGCCTTCCAGAGTATATTCGAGGAGCATGGCCACGTCTTGACCTTGGAGAAGTGGTCGGGGTGCGTAGGGACGGATCTGTCGATCTACAATCCTTACGATCATCTGGACGAGCTGGTCGGCCGAGCGCTGGACCGGGAGGAGATCCGCAGCAGACGGCTGTCCAAGCTGGCTCAGCTCATCGAGACGGAACAAGCCCGTGCCGGCGTGGAAGCTTATCTGCAAGAAGCGCAAGCCCTCGGACTTCGAATCGGGCTAGCCTCCAGCTCCACGCGGGAGTGGGTTACCGGCCACTTGTCGCGTATCGGCCTGCTGGACTATTTCGAGACGATCCATACGAAAGATGATGTAGCAAAGGTGAAGCCGGACCCGGAGCTATACCGCCGAGCCGTAGAGTCCCTGGGCGTGTCGCCCGAGGAAGCGGTGGCGTTCGAGGATTCGCCGAACGGCGCACTCGCCGCTCACCGGGCCGGTCTCAAGTGCGTCATCGTGCCGAATTCGGTCACGGAGACGCTCCCTTTCGGTACCCATTCGCTGAGGCTCGGATCGATGTCGGACCGTACGCTGGCCGAGCTGCTGGAGGCGTTGAACGCCTCTTAACATTGCCCCTTGCGAATGTGACGGAGATGAGCTACAATGGGTCATACTTCCATACAACGGCAATGATGAAGAAGAGTAAGCAAATCTGTGATCACCAGAGAGTCGATGGACGGTGTGAATCGACGGTCAGGGTTTGTTGAATGGGCTTCGGAGCTTCCTGACCGAAGGTGCCTCCACAGAGGCAGCGTAGGCTCGGGCGGGTGTCCCCACGTTACAGGGGAGACGTATTCGGCTGCATTTTCCACACGTTCAGCCCGATACGAGTGAAGCGAGTCCGGCTATCCGGACTAATGAAGGTGGTACCGCGGGGTTTCCCGTCCTTGAAGAAGGATGGGGCCCCTTTTTTGCGTACAAAAAAACAACCAGGAGCGTGAGACGCATGAGCGAAGATTGGCGATGGCGACGGAATGAAGGGTTACTTTTGAACCGAAAACAGCACACACCACAACCACCAACCTTAATCAAATGGAGGGATTTCGATGGCTAGTCAACCACAACTGAATACCGCGGTACGTCCGCAAACACTCGTTTCCGGCATTCGTTCAACCGGAGAGCTGCATTTGGGTAATTATTACGGAGCTTTGCGCGGCTTGCTCAGCTTGCAGGATCGGTACGACTCGTTCTTCTTCATTGCCGACCTGCACGCGTTAACGACGCATCCCGATCCGGACAATCGAATCAGACAAACGATCGAAGTGGCGAAGGATTATATCGCCGCCGGCGTCGATCCGCGCAGGAGCGCGTTCTACGACCAATCGTCCATAGCGGCAGAGCTGGCTGAGCTGCATTTGTACCTCAGCATGGTCATGCCTCTGGGCGAGCTGATCCGCTGCCCGACCTTCAAGGAGAAGGCGAAAAAGCACCCGGACAATGTCAACTACGGGTTGGTCGGGTATCCGGTGTTGATGACGGCCGATATTCTTATTCATAAGAGCGAGCTCGTGCAAGTCGGCGAGGACCAGCTCGTTCACTTGGAGATCGCCCGAACCATCACACGCCGCTTCAACCAGCTCTATGGAGAGGTGTTCCCGGAGCCGCACCCGCTCGTCGAGCATGCCGTGCGAATTCCGGCTTTGTCAGGAGAAGGCAAGATGAGCAAATCCGATTCCGCCGACGCTTATGTCAGCCTCAAGGACGATCCGGAACGGATCGGCACCAAAGTGAAGAAGGCTTACTCGGATCCGACCCGCATTCGCCGGGAGCTGCCCGGAACGCCGACGCGCGAAGGCTGCAACGTCTATCATCTGCACAGCTACTTCAGTCATGATACAATGAAGTCAGCTATTCGCGAGCAGTGCCTGTCAGCGAAGATCGGCTGCGTACAGTGCAAAGCGCTCCTGACCGAGTCGCTAGTCTCCGTGGTTGAGCCGATCCGGGAGCGGAGAGAGCGATTCTCGGATGCCGACATCGTGGAGCTGCTTCACATCGGCAGCGAGAAGGCGCGATTATCGGCGCAGGCTGTGATCTCGGAAGTGCGCCGCGCGATGGGGTTCACAATGGTCTGACATACCAAATCCCAAGATCCGGGCAGAAGAGAGGAAACAAGATGGCGACAGTCCGTTCCGTAGTGCCGAAGCAAATGCTGAACCCGGCCGGGGGTTATCTGACCGGCTACAGTCATACGCTGAATCCGTATGCCGGCTGCTCATTCGCTTGCTCCTACTGCTATGTGCGCCGCATGCCGGTCGCCTTGTTCCGTCAGGAGGAATGGGGCACCTGGGTGGACGTGAAGGAGCAGGCGGCGATGCAATTGCGCCGGGACTTGGCCAAGGCGAAGCGGAAGGGGCCGGTCACCATCTTCATGTCCAGTGCGACCGACCCGTATCAGCCGGAAGAGGCGAAAGCCGGCGTGACCCGTTCTTTGCTGGAGGCGATGCGGGACGATCCGCCGGAGTTCCTGTTCGTCCAGACGCGCAGCCCGCTCGTGACGCGGGACGCCGAGCTGTTCGCCGCCTTCGGCGAGCGGATCCGGGTCAGCGTGACGATCGAGACGGATCGGGACGATGTGCGCAGGGCGTTCTCGCCCTCCGCACCTCCGATCGCCGCGCGGCTCAAGGCGCTTCGGGAGCTGCGGGAAGCGGGCATCCCGACTCAGGCGGCGGTCTCGCCGGTGCTTCCGAGCACCGAAGCATTCGCCGATGCGCTAGCCGCCGTCACTGGTCGAGTCTGCGTCGACGATTTTTTCATGGGCGACGGCAGCGGAGGGAAGCGGACGCAGGCGCTTGGGATCCGAGGGATTTTCGAACGGTTGAACCGGGAATCGTGGTACGGCCGCGACGCATACGCAACCGTCCTGGAACGGATGCGAGATCGTTTCGGGGACAGTCAAGTGTTCGTGAGCCAGGCGGGGTTTCTTCCATAGCCCCGCCGTTCCTTTCCACTCCTCACATGATGTCATCATTTCGGATATCGATGTCACGAAGACAGCATTCTTACATTCGCAGCCTAATAGCTATACTAAGAGTACAAGTACATAGGAATTTATACATCCATTATAGAAAACGCTTTCATATAGCCGACTCTATATATAATCGAGGTGGACTTCGTCATGCTGCATAAAATGAGGACGTTTACAAGACACAAGCACTTTTTTGTCCGGCTCGTCACCTTTTCTCTGCTGATCTGTCTGGTTCCGATTGTCGTACTCGGCTTTTTTTTCTACCACAATGTCCAGAACTCGATGCGCCATGACATCGAGCAAGCGAACGAGCTGTATCTGAATCAGACGGTGAATGCGATGGAGCTCGTCGTCAAGCAGATCGGCAACGGCTTCCGGCAGTTCGTCACGAACAGCGCGCTGACCGAATTCGATACGTTCCCGCTGGGCAACTACTTCGATGAGATTGCAGACTGGCATACGGCCGCGAACCGGGAGCAGCTGCTCGACTACATGGAGAGCAAGGCGAAGGTGCTCCGCAGTTTGAACGATTTGCTGAAGCTGAATGAGTTCATCTGCTCGGTCTACTATATTAACCCCAGCCGGGGCATCGTCCTTACTTCCGGCTATTTGCAATACGAACTCGATCGATTCTATGACCCGTCGTGGGATCAAGATTTGATGCCGTCTGCGCTGGGCTATCCGCTGATCATGAATGTGCGCGACGCGGTGACCGAGGAGGGGCCGCTCAAGCGAGTCGTCCCCGTCGTCTACCGGCCTCTTGGCTCGAACTATACGATCGTCATCAACCTGGACGCGGACGCGTTCTATACGAAGCTCATCAGCCGTCTCGGCGTCGAGCACGGCACTTCGGTCTTGGTGTTCTCGCGCGAAGGCGAGCCGCTCTTGTACGACAACGACGCCGAGAAGGCGGACGGCATCGCGTTCGTGCAGTCGATTCTGGCGCAGAGGAACGGCCAGAAGGTTGACCCGCGGCAGTACCGCAAAGTCGTCGCGGACCGTCAGCTCGTATCGTGGCGCAATTCCGAAGTGCTCGGCTGGGACATTGCGAACGTAACGAATCTGAAGACGATGTACAGCAACGTATCGAACATTCGCAACCTGTTCTTCATTGTAGCTTTGCTGTTGACGCTTGCCACCGCGATTTTGGCCGTCGTGACGAGCAGCCGTATCTATCGCCCGGTCCATCATTTGCTCCAGTTCGTGAAGAATGGCAGTCAAGGTGGGAGCGCCGGGCCGCCGGGTCCCCGGTCTCTCGGAGAGTTTCGAGTCATTCGTGACGGGCTGGAGGATGCTTTCGCTACCGGACAGCGCCTGCAGCAGCGTTTGCGGGAGAGCTTGCCCGCGTACCAGGAGAAGTTTGTTCGTTCCTTGCTGAAAAAGCACTCGATGTCAATGAAAGCGGCCGAAGAGCGTCTCGAACATCTGGGCATCAGGTTGAAAGCGAGCGGAATCGTGCCGATGCTCGTCACCGTCGAGAGCGTATACCGTACGGGCGGAGATATCGAGAGCGAACAAATCGAACAGCTGCTCTTCACCGACACGATCGAGGCCGTAGTCGAATCGGGTGTTCCGCACTGGGTTCTCGAGCTGGAGGACGACGCCTACCTGCTGCTCATCAATTGTCAGGAGCAGGAGATGTCTGCGGCGTTCTCAACCGCAGAGGCGATCCGGTCGGCTATCCTCGACCATCACGGATTGATGTGCTCCATCGGCATCGGGACTTATTGCCGGACGATCGCGGACTTGCCGGCAGCTTACTTGGAGGCTGAGGAAGCGCTCCAATACCGAGGCGTAACCGCGGAGGGGGGAATCGTCTATATCGAGGACGTCCGGCTGCATGCGCACGAGCCGCTTCCGTATCCGAAGGAGATGGAGTCGACGCTTATGATCTGTCTGAAGAATGGGGACAAGGACCAGGCGCTCGCGGTCTTCGCGGAGATGGTGAGGGATCTGAAGGCGGGTGCCGGGAAGATCGCGTTCCCGCAAGTCCAACAGACTTTCCTGCTGCTGCTGGTCAAAGTCATCGAGACCGTGCGCGATCTTCATCTGGATATGCGCGAAATCATGCCCGAGGAGCGGGCTCAGCTGCTGGCGGCATTCCTCCAAAAGGACGACTGGCGCAGCATGACGTCCTGGTTCGAGACGTTAATCAGCGCTACGGCGGCCTACATTGGACGCGCGTTCCAGGTGAAGAAAAATACGCATGTCGAGCATGCCAAGCGGCTGATCGCCACCGAGCCTGTGTCAACGGTATCTCTCACTTCTATAGCCGATAGGCTGAATCTGAATCCGGCCTACTTGAGCCGCATTTTCAAAGAGCACACCGGCGTTACGTTCACCGACTATGTCACCCAGGCCCGAGTCAGCCGCAGCAAGGAGCTGCTGCTTCAGACGGAGCTCAAGATCCAGGATATCAGCGAGCAGCTCGGGTATGCGAAGGTGAACCATTTCATCAAGCTGTTCAAGGATATGAACGGAATTACGCCCGGCGAGTTCAGGAAGCAGCACTATTGAAGTTTGGACTCTTCTCCGTTTACCTGAATTACGTTTTGTTGACATGGTCATAAAATCGGCGCGCCATGTCATGATCCGGGCATTTCCTTCCGAGCACGGACCCTTCAAGATGAGAGGTGCAAGCCTACTATCGACTAGGAGTGATTCGTTTGAAGCAGCGCAAGGGGGAAGCATGGAAAAACGCAGGGAAGTGGATGGCGGTGGTCACGCTGGCCGCGACGGTGCTGAGCGGCTGCAGCGGCGGTGGGGACCAAGCGTCCCCGACGGGCAATCCGTCTCCGGCGGCGACGGGGCCGTATGCCAAGCATCTGGACATCTCGTGGATCGGTCACAATCAGATCGGCAAAATCAATGACGCGGTGAATAACCCGGTCAAAAAGCTGATCGAAGACAAGTTCAACGTGACGATCACGATGGTGCCGCTCGACGTCCATAACAAGGAGCAGGTGAACCTGTACTTCGCCGACGGCAAAACCGCGGACCACATCCGGATCAACGTCGACTCCACTTTCCTGATGGAGCAAGGGCTCGTCCGGGAAATTCCCGAGGATAAGCTGCGCAAGCTGATGCCGGACTGGATGAAGAGCATCGAGAGCATGGTGGATCCCAAGATCGTCTCTTCCACGATGAAATTCAAAGGCAAATTGTATGCGGTGCCGTTTCTGAACTATGCGGCCATGCAACCGTGGGTGATGGGCGTCCGCAAAGATTGGCTCGACGCGGTCGGCATCAATAAATTGCCGGAAACGCTCGAGGAGTATCACGAGATGCTGAAGCGCTTTACGTTCAACGACCCGGACCGCAACGGCAAGCGGGATACGTACGGCGGCCATGGGCTTCAGCTCTACCTGCGGGGCGCCTTCGGGCTCGGTTCGGGCAACGCGTTCTATGCCGATTCGAACGGCAAGGTTTTTTCCAGCGTCTTGACCGACGGGTACAAGCAATATTTGAAAACGATGCGGGCCTGGTACGACGAAGGGCTGATCGACCCCGAATCGATCACGGATCAACGGCCCCAGCAGCGCGCCAAATGGGCGGACGGCAAGTTCGGCGTGCTCGCCGACCATCCTTGGTGGTACGCCTCGACGACGGCAGGCAATGTGACCAAGATGCTGACGGACAAAAACCCTAACGCCAAGATCGACTTCCTGAAGCCGTTCGCCGGTCCGACCGGGGACAAAGGAGCGGGCGGTACCGCTTTTCCGGCTATGCAGCGGGGCTTCTTCTTCGGCACGAAGACGAGCGACGAGAAGATGGAGCGGATCATGGCGATCAAGAACTTCATGGCCGCCGACGACAATTTCTACATTCGGGCGTATTTCGGTGAAGAAGGCAAAGGCTACACGAAGGATAAGGACGGGGTTATCCAGATCACGCCGGAATACTTGTCCCTCGACAAAATCACCCAGGAAGGAATCGGTCAATATTTTGCCCTCCGTCCGGACACATGGGAGTTTTACAAGAAAAACAACGTGCTGAAGATCGATCTTCCGGCTTATGATGTGGCGATGAGCAGCCCTAAGAAGTACAACGACGTCAACTTTATGATTAATTCCACCAATGAAGCGCTTTTGAAGAACGGCACTGCCGTCACGACGGTCGTCACCGAATTCGAGACGAACGCGACCGTCGGCAAACTGGACATCGACAAGGAATGGGAAGCATACAAGAAAAAATATCTCGATGCCGGCGGCCAAGCGATCCTGGACAACTATCAGAAGCTGTACGACGAAGCGAATAAAAAATAACCGGGGAGGGGAACGGGATGAGCGACCAAGCGGCCGGCCTGTCGCCGGCTCTGACCCGGGAAGCTCTGGGCAAGCGACGCGGCAGGTGGCGCCAATACGGCTTTTACTATCTCATGCTGGCTCCGGCGCTCCTCGGATTCCTGGTGTTTCACTATTTTCCGATGTACGGCGTTATCATGGCATTCAAAAACTATCGCTTTATCGACGGAATCTGGGGCAGCCCCTGGATCGGCCTGGACAACTTCAACCAGCTGTTCGGGGACATGTTCTTCTGGCGCATCCTGCGCAATACGCTCATCATCAGCGGCTTGCACATCTTGTTCGGATTTCCGGCGCCGATCCTTCTAGCATTGCTGTTCAACGAACTCGCGAACGGCAGCTTCAAGCGCGTCGTCCAGACGATCTCCTATTTGCCCCACTTCATGTCCTGGGTTATTTTGTCCGGGATTATGATCGAGCTGCTGTCCCCATCGAGAGGGGCGCTTAATTACGTCATTACGCTGTTCGGAGGCGAGCCCATTCATTTCCTGGCCAACCCGGACACGTTCGTCGGAGTGCTCGTCGTCAGCCATTTGTGGCAAAGTGTCGGCTGGGGCAGCATCATCTATCTGGCGGCGATCGCCGGCATCAACCAGGACCAGTACGAATCCGCGACGATTGACGGAGCGAACCGCTTCCATCAAATCCGCTACATTACGCTGCCTTCCCTGGTTCCGGTCATGACCGTCCTGTTCATCCTGAACGTCGGGGGCGTCATGAATGCCGGCTTCGACCAAATTTTCAATCTTTACAATCCGGCCGTGTACAGTGTAGCGGATATTATCGACACATATGTATACCGCATCGGGCTCATTGATACGAAATACGGGTTCTCCACGGCTGTGGGCTTGTTCAAGAATGTGGTCGCGCTCGTGCTGGTCGTCGGGACGAACTACATCGTCAAACGCTTTAACGAATACGGAATTTGGTGAGGGGGACGGCCAAGTGAATACTTATAGGTCCAAGAGCTTGCTAAGCCGATCGTTCGATTGGTTCAACATCGGGCTGATGGTCGTGTTGTCCCTCCTGTTCCTCTATCCGTTCTGGAACCTGATTATGCTGTCCATGACCGCGCCGGCTTACGTCGACAAGCTGGGCCTCCGGCTGTGGGCGGACGGGATCAATCTGGCCTCATATAAGCAGCTGTTCAGCAGCGACATTATCTACATCGCCTATCGCAATACGATCCTCCGCACAGTCCTGGGGGCCGGACTTACGGTCATCGTCACGATGTGCGCGGCATACTCGCTCTCACGCCGAGATTTGCCGTTCCGTAATGCGATTACTTTGTTCATGCTGTTCACGATTGTTTTCAACGGCGGACTGATCCCCACCTACTTGAACATCCGCCACTTGGGGCTGCTGAATTCCATGTGGGCGCTCATCCTGCCTACGCTGGCCAATGCTTGGTATATCATTTTGGCCCGTAATTTTCTCATGGGCTTCCCGAAGGAGCTCGAGGACTCGGCGCTCATCGACGGCGCGAACCCGGTGCAGGTCGCTTTCCGCATCATCTTCCCGCTCTCGATGCCGATTATTGCCGTAATCGCCTTATGGTCGGGCGTCTCCCACTGGAATGCCTGGTTCGATGCGATGATCTATTTGCGGGAGAAAAGCGATTTCGTGCTGCAGCTGCTCGTGCAGAAAATTTTCCAGCAGGACCGGATCGACACGACGAGTACGGGCATATACATCCAGATCACGACCGAAGTGACGAATCAGTCGGTCAAGGCCGCGACGATCATTGCCGCGATTACGCCGATTATCGCCGTGTATCCGTTTCTTCAGAAGTATTTTGCCAAAGGGGTTATGATCGGGTCGCTGAAAGGATGAGATGGGTTTAAATCAGGTTGATTTAGAGGTTAAAGGAGGACTTGCAATGGCCGTCATTAAAACGATTAAACATGTAGAGATTTACAAGGATGAGCATTATAACACGTTTCCGACCATCATACGGTTGAACGACGGATCTTACCGGATCGGCTTCCGGCAAGCGCCCGATCGCCGCACGGCCTATGACGGAGCGATCACGCACGTAGACGCTTCCTCGAAGGCCGTCACGATCCGTTCGACGGACGGTCTGGACTGGGATACGGACGCGACCATTATATGGGATGACTTCTTCCATGGCGTTCAGGATCCCAGCCTCAATGTGCTGAGAGACGGGACGATATTCGTCACCTATTTCACCTGGAAGGTGTACGAACGTGACGATGCTCCCGCAGAGATGAAGCCGGGTACTTGGCACCGAGTCATGGATCGCTGGATCGGCCGTATGGCGGGCTGCTATTCGATCCGTTCCGCAGATGGGGGACAGACTTGGGATACGCCAGAGTTGGTGGAGCTCGGGGATGTTGTCATCCGTGGGAATTCCGTGGAGCTGGAGGATGGAGCGATTCTGGCTCCGTTCTATGAGCGGGAGGGCGATACATTCAACGTGACGGTAGGGCGAACGGAGGACCGCGGACAGAGTTGGGAGCGTCTCGCCGTACTCCCCGGGTATGAAGGGCAATACCATTATCACGAGCCGAACCTGTTTCAGACGGAATCAGGCAAGCTGATCCTGTTCATCCGCAGCGTGAAGCTGAACAAGGAGCCGGGAGAAGAAAGGACGGCATCGCCGCTCTTCACGTCCGAGTCGCACGACGGGGGGCGGACGTGGAGCGAGGTCAAGATGTGGCCGATCTACTCGCCAAGTCCGTTCAATGCGCTGCGCCTGGCGGATGGACGGGTGCTGCTGAACTATGGGTATCGGCTGGAGCCGTATGGCATCCGAGCGCTCTTGCTCGATCCGGAGTGTACGAACATTGGCACGGCTCCGGAATATGTCATCCGGGACGACGGCTACGGAACCGATATCGGGTACACGAGCGCGGCGCAACTGCCGGACGGACGTGTGCTGATCACTTATTATTACTATCTCGAGGACGGAACCCGGTATATTGCAGGGTCAATTTGCGAGCTGGAGCGAGATGAGTCATAAGACCTATTTTTGACATTGTTCAAGACTTAGGCGAATAGACAAGCTGATGATGGGATTTCGTAAGAAAACAGTTATGATAAGCGATCATCGATTTTTGTGTCAAATATCACAATTTGGAATATTCTGATAAATTGGCTCTTGGAATCGATTTGCATTCGTGGTATAGTAAAAAAGAACTAATTTTCAATCCCCCGTTTTCGATAATGGCAAACTTGTCGAAAGGCAAGGACGCAAAGCCACAGGTCTAAGGTTCTTCCCGAACTATGACAGCTGGGTTGCCGAAGAAAAAACAGGATCCCTATGTTTTTTTGATGCATACCCAGCTGTTCCGATTGTGCTATCGGAATGGCTTTTTCGTTTTCAGGTGTTTGTGATGAAAGGAAGATCCTATGCTAAAACCGATCATTCGCTTGAAATGGCGCTCTAACCTTCCGTACGAACGAATGGAAGTGCTCATGATCCCGCTCGCAGTTTTCACATCGGCCAGCGCGATCGCAGCCGGACTCGACCGTGGCTTCCAGCTCGCCGTTTCGATTGCCTTTTCGCTCAGTCTTGCACTGCTCGTCCGCAATCGCTCCTCCAGGCTAAAATCGAATATGTTCGCCGGATTGGCTTTTGGACTTCTCTTCGTCTTCCTCCCGCAAGTAGATTTCTACTGTTTTCGGTTCATCCTGTATCCTTTGCTGCTCCTGTTCGCTCTGATCGAGCCGAATCCGCGTATCTCATTTGCGGCGGGACTTTTATCGTCCTTCTTTTTGCTCCGGTATCAAGGCCATTTGGAGAGCGAAGTGCTATGGTCGAATATGTTCGCCGTCCAATTGAATGCACTCGTCTATTCCTTGCTTGCTCACATCATCCGAAGGTTATTGAAGGAGCGCAACGAATACCGGCACTTGTCCATGATCGACTCGCTGACGGGGCTTCACTCCCTGCAACAGACGCTGTTGTTCGGGCAAAAGCTCCTTGACGTCGGGCGGCGGGTGAGAGTCTTATTGATCGACCTTGATCATTTCAAGCAAATTAACGATACATACGGCCATATGGTCGGCAATCAAGTGATCGTCCATTTCGCGGGAGCGCTGAAGAAGATGACCGAAGGCTTGAACGGGGTGGTGGGCCGGTTGGGGGGCGATGAGTTCGTGCTCGTCGTAGAAGATCACGCTCGCACCGAGGAGCTGCTGGACAAGATCGAAGGGCGACTGAACCAAAGCCGCTATATTCCCGAGCGCGGGGGCGACCCGCTCCTGTTTACTTTCTCCATCGGCGAGGCCGTCTCGACCGGACACACGAAGGATATGGAGCAGCTGATGCACCTGGCCGATCTGCATATGTACGAACGCAAGCTGCGCAACCGGGCACCGCTTACGCTGAATCAGTCCGAGCAATTGTTCGAGCACCATCCCGACCCGATCTGCACGTTCGACAGCCAGGGCACCCTGCTCGATATGAATCCGGCTGCAGAGGAGCTTCTCGGTTACAAGGCCGAAGAGATCAAGGAGCTCACGTTCAATTCGATTATATGTCCGACTGAGCAAGCGAAAGCGTTGGAGCATTATATGACCTATACGGTCAAAGGCAGTCCGATCGATTATGATGTGACGGTAATGACCGGCAACGGCAAACAAGTGCCGGTTCACGTGATGAATATCCCGATCATCGTGAATCACAAGATTGCCGGCTTCTACGCGCTGGCCAAGGACCAGAGTGGTATCAAGCTCGAGGAGGAGCGGCAGCGCGAGGCCGACAAGCTCGACGCCATGTCCCGCACGGCGGTCAAATTCACTGAGGAGCTACAGGGCCCGTTGAATGCCTTGTCCGAGGTAGTCGAGCTGCTAATGGAGCAGGATGCAGAACGGACGCCGCTCTATGGGGTTATGCGCCGCGAGTTGGAGCATCTGGCTCTCCTCCTGGAGGGCGGGACCCTCCCTACGAAGCCGATGGGTCCTCTCGAGCTGCACTCGCCGGCGACGCTCGTCGCACAAGTTGTCCGCCTGCTCGAGCCCAAGGCGTTCATAGCCGACGTTCACTGGGAGATCCGGTCGGATACGGATATGCGGGACATCCTCTGCGATGCGTCCCGGATTAAGCTGACGCTTCTGCACTTGATGACGAACGCTCTGGAGGCGACCCCGCCCGGCGGATGCGTCTTCATCGATCTGGTGCAGGAGATGGACGCGGTCGTCATCCGCATTCGCGATCAGGGCGGTCCGCTGGATGATGAGGCGCTCCGGCAAATCGGGGATCGTTTCTACACGACCAAACCATATGGGCTGGGGGTCGGGTTGTGGGTGTCGTCGCGGATCGTGCGGGACCATCAAGGCTCGCTGTATGTGTGCCATAATCCGGGCGAGGGCACTACCGTGCAGATCAAGCTTCAAGCACGGCAAGCACTATGAAAAAGCTCCTTTGCGGAGCTTTTTTTAGATCCGTCCTTGCTGTGGTACAATAAGACGAGTTTATTGGAAAATGGACATCAATCTGGCAAGTCCGGAGGTAGATGCATGAAAGTGTCCTCGCATGAGGTGAATGTACGTCAAGAAGAGAAGGCGGTCCTCGTCAGTCTCGTGCTGAAGAGTGACCGGCTGACGGAAGCGATGATCCAATATTCGCTGGAGGAGCTCGTCCGTCTCGCGGAGACGGCGGGCGTCGAAGTGCTCGATACGATGGTGCAGGCGAAGGACGCGGCAGATTCCCGGTGGTTGATCGGCAAAGGCAAGGTGGAAGAGCTGAAGCTGCTCCTGGACGGTCATGGTGCCAACGTCGCCATCTTCAACCAGGAGTTGTCCGGGGCGCAGGTGCGCAATCTGGAGCAGGCGCTCGACGTCAAAATCATCGACCGGACACAGCTTATCCTCGATATATTCGCCCAGCGGTCGAAAACCCGTGAAGGCATCCTGCAGGTCGAGCTCGCCCAGCTCAGCTACTTGCTGCCCCGGCTGTCGGGGCAAGGGAAGAACTTGTCCCGTCTGGGAGGCGGCATCGGGACGCGAGGTCCCGGGGAGACGAAGCTCGAGACCGACCGCCGTCATATCCGCAACCGGATCAGCGAGCTCAGATCTCAGCTGCAGGAGGTGGTGCGGCATCGCAGCTTGCACCGCGAGCGGCGCAAAAAGACGGGCGTGTACCAGGTAGCGCTTGCCGGGTATACAAATGCCGGCAAATCCACGTTGCTGAATCGGCTGACCGAGGCGGACGTCTATGCGGAGAACCAACTGTTCGCCACACTCGATCCGACCTCGCGCAGCCTTCAGCTGCCGAACGGCCAAGAGATCGTCTTGACGGATACGGTCGGCTTTATTCAGCATTTGCCCCACGATTTGGTCGCGGCCTTCCGGGCTACGCTGGAGGAAGTGAACGAGGCGGATCTCATTCTCCATGTCGTGGACAGCTCTAGCGAGATGCGGGAGGAACAGATGCGCGTCGTGCATGAGGTGCTGCAGGAGCTAGGGGCGCAAGGGAAAGAGATGCTGACGGTGTTCAACAAAATCGATCTGCTGCCCCGGAATCAGGTGGAGTGGCTGACCGCGGAGGGCGATCTGCTGCGCATAAGCGCCTTGAATGAGGCTGACCTGAACCAACTCAAGCTCGCGATTCAGAATCAATTGATGGGCGACGTACACCGGTTCGTCCTGCCGGCCGACCGGGGGGATGCGATCGCGCTGCTGTATCGGGTCGGAGAGGTGCTCGAGCAGGAGGCGGAGGAGGACGGCCGTCTACAGTTCAGGGTCCACGTGAAACGGAATGAATATGAAAAGCATGCTTATAAATTGGCCCCGTTCATAACCGAATCCAGTCGGGATTCGCGGCCGGAGGCAGAGCCAGGGAGAGGCGAGTAGAAGATGCAAATGCCGGAAATGCTGATTGGGCGTATGGAGCAGGCGGAGGAGACGGCCGCGCCCATGATGAAGCAAATCGACCGGGTGGTCGACCGGAATCAGTGGAAAGTAATTAACGCGTTCCAAAAATACAAAGTGAGCGATTACCATTTCTCAGGCTCGACGGGTTACGGCTATAACGACCGCGGCCGGGAAGTCCTCGATCTCGTATACGCGGAAGCATTCGGAGCGGAGGCGGCGCTAGTGCGGCCGCATTTCGTCTCGGGCACGCATACGATCGGCACCGCGTTGTTCGGCGTATTGCGGCCGGGCGACCACATGCTGTACATCACCGGCCGGCCCTACGATACGCTGCATAAAGTGATCGGGCAGCCCGGGGACGGGACCGGCTCTCTGCAGGATTGGGGCATCCGGTATGAAGAGGCTGCGCTGCTCGACGACGGCCAGCCGGACTGGGACTCGATCCGGGGGAAGATCACGGCGGAGACGAGAGTGATTGGGATTCAGCGATCACGGGGATACGATTGGCGGCCCTCCTTCTCCGTGCAGCAAATCGCCAAAATGACGGCCTTCGTCAAATCGATTAAGCCGGACGTTGTCGTTTTCGTGGACAATTGCTACGGAGAATTCACCGAGGACCGGGAGCCGACCGAAGTCGGGGTCGATTTGATCGCCGGCTCGTTAATTAAGAATCCCGGAGGCGGCGTAGCCCCAACAGGCGGATATATCGCCGGGCGGAGGAAGCTCGTCGACCTCGCCGCCTACCGGCTGACCGCGCCGGGCATCGGCGGCGAGGTGGGGGCGACGCTCGGCACGATGCGCAGTTTGTTCCAGGGGCTGTTCCTCGCCCCGCACCTCGTCGGCCAGGCGCTCAAGGGTGCGGTGTTCGCCGCCGCTCTGTTCGAGCAGCTCGGCTTCGTCTCGCATCCGCGCTGGGACGAGCCGAGGACCGACCTGATCCAGGCGGTCCGGTTCACCAGTGAACGCCATCTGATCGCGTTCGTGCAAGGCATCCAGAAGGCGTCGGCGATCGACGCCCATGTCGTGCCCGAGCCGTGGGACATGCCCGGCTACGAGCATCCCGTCATCATGGCCGCCGGTACATTCATCCAGGGCGGGAGCCTCGAGCTGTCGGCGGACGCGCCGATTCGCGAGCCGTACATCGCCTATATGCAGGGCGGCCTCACCTATTCGCATGTGAAGCTCGGTGTCTTGACCGCGGTTCGCAATATGATGGATGCGGGTTTATTGTAACGAAACCTTACATGTCTTGACACGTCTGAGGGAGAATTGTACAATTCATGTAACCCCTTTAATTGTGGAGTGATGGCTCATGAGTGATGATATTCGCAGGAACATGGCATTATTTCCGATCGGGATCGTAATGAAGCTGACCGACCTCACCGCTCGGCAGATCCGGTATTATGAACAGCATGAGCTGATCATCCCGGCCCGGACGTCCGGCAACCAGCGGCTTTTCTCCTTCAATGACGTCGAGCGGCTGTTGCAGATCAAGGCGCTGATCGAGAAGGGTGTCAACATTGCCGGCATCAAGCAAGTGCTCAACCCGGTAAATAAAGAATCCGAAGACGCTACCGTACTGAATGAGCAATCCGAAGTGAAGCGGAGAGAGATGACCGATACCCAGCTGCACAAGATGCTGAAGCAGCAGCTGCGGTCCGGCAAGCGGCCTGGACAAGTTTCCTTGATCCAAGGCGAGCTTTCCCGATTTTTCCCTAAACAATAACAATCTGGAGGATTGGTATCATGACGCGTTCCCATTATTCGAAGCAGGATATTCTGCGTATCGCCAAAGAACAGAATGTTCGGTTTATCCGCCTGCAGTTCACCGACTTGCTCGGCACGATCAAGAATGTGGAGATTCCGGTCAGCCAGCTGGAGAAGGCGCTCGACAACAAAATGATGTTCGACGGCTCGTCGATCGAAGGCTATGTCCGGATCGAAGAATCGGATATGTACTTGTACCCGGACCTCGACACATGGGTCGTATTCCCTTGGGTGACCGAAGATCGGGTCGCACGCTTGATCTGCGACGTTTACTTGCCGGACGGCCGTCCGTTCCCGGGCGACCCGCGCGGTATTCTGAAGCGCGTGCTGCGGGAAGCCGAGGAGATGGGCTTCACCGCGATGAATGTCGGGCCGGAGCCGGAGTTCTTCCTGTTCAAGACCGATGAGAAGGGCAATCCGACGATGGAGCTGAACGATCAGGGCGGGTATTTCGATTTGGCTCCTACGGACTTGGGCGAGAATTGCCGCCGCGAGATCGTGCTTACGCTGGAGGAGATGGGCTTCGAGATCGAGGCGTCCCACCACGAGGTCGCTCCGGGGCAGCATGAGATCGACTTCAAGTACGCCGACGCCATTCATGCCGCAGACCAGATCCAGACGTTCAAGCTGGTCGTGAAAACCGTAGCCCGTCAGCACGGGCTGCACGCTACATTCATGCCGAAGCCTTTGTTTGGCGTGAACGGCTCGGGGATGCATTGCCATCAATCGTTGTTCAAAGGGGCGGAGAACGCCTTCTATGACGAGAAAGACCGGCTCGGCCTGAGCGAGACGGCTTACTACTACATGGCGGGCATTCTGAAGCATGCCCGGGCGTTCGCGGCGATCACGAACCCGACGGTGAACTCCTATAAGCGGCTCGTGCCGGGGTATGAGGCGCCTTGTTACGTCGCTTGGTCGGCCAGCAACCGCAGCCCGATGATCCGCATCCCGGCCTCGCGCGGACTCAGCACCCGGATCGAGGTGCGGAACCCCGATCCGGCGGCGAACCCGTACTTGGCGCTCGCGGTGATGCTGAAGGCCGGCTTGAACGGCATCGCCCACAAGATGGAGCTGCCGGCGCCGGTCGACCGCAACATCTACATCATGTCCGAGGAAGAGCGGGAGGAGCAAGGCATCCCGAGCTTGCCGGCGAATCTGAAGGAAGCGCTGCTCGAGATGCTGTCCGACGAGGTGATCGTCGACGCGCTCGGCGAGCACGCGCTGACACACTTCTTCGAGCTGAAGGAGATCGAGTGGGACATGTACCGCACCCAAGTGCATAATTGGGAGCGGGAGCAGTATTTGACGCTGTATTGATTGGTTTGGGTTGTTTCGGATTGAATTGAATTTGGATGCGACTCTGGAATCCCTTGACGCCTCGCGCGTTGAGGGATTTTTTATACCGTCGATCCTCTATTACCCCAACGAACGAATGGTACGCTCCATTACGCTTTGAATGAAAGACTGCAACTCGTCAATGAATAACTTTGCTGCTTGCCCCATAAACTTGTCCGTCCGATGTACGATGCAGATATCCTGACTTGGTGTAGGATTGAGCAACGTTACCGCTGAGATGTTATCGCGGTTCAGATAATCAAGCAGCAGTCGTGGAAGAATTGTGGCCCCTATCCCTTGGTCGACTAGGGAGAGAATCGTCGATAGCGTAGACGTTACAATCGGATTGTCTATGGATATTCCTTTTTCATGGCAACAAGAATGGATGACCTTCGTAATCTGGTGATCAGGACCGAACATCACCATCTTGAGCTGCTGTAACTGTTCGAAGGGGATCGCCTTTGACTTCGCAACGGGGTGATCCGATCGGATGGCTAAAGCAAACTCCTCGTGGAACAAAGGGATGATGGAAATTCGGTCATCCGGATTCGGAGGTACTGTGGTAACTCCAAGATCCCTTTTGCCGTCGACAACCTGTTCATACACATCCATGGTTTCCGTAACACTAATTGAAAGTTTCGGATATGTAAGATGAAAGTTGGTCAACAGTGCATCAAACAGCAAGTCCCCATCACCTGGAAGAATTGCGATGTCCAGCCTGCCGCCTTCCATTCGCTTAAGATCCGTTATCGCTCCTTTAATATAATCGATGCGTTCGAAGACGAGATGACATTGCTCCAACAAGATCTTACCTGCATCCGTTAACGCAATCCGTTTTCCAATGCGATCGAATAGAGGAAGCCCAAGCTCGTTCTCCAAAAACTTAATCTGTTGACTCAGATTCGACTGTGTTGTGCAGAGGTTCTCGGCCGCCCGTGAGAAATGCATCTCCTTACATATGGCAGCAAAATATTCAAGCTGTCGAAGTTCCATTCCTCAGTGCCCCTTCCTGTTAGCGATCACCTTTCATTAATTATAACGGCCGTTCAAGTCATTACTAAAACCGATCCATTGCATCGGAATCTCGTGATTGTTGCTTTTTGGAGGCAAAGGTACACTTTTAATGTGCAAGAGAACACACAAACTACCATTTATCAGGAGGCGTTTCAATGATGGCACAATCGATTATGAATACGGGAAAAGTTCTGCGTCAGATCGTTATCGGGCAGCTTCAGGGCGTTTCGGAGGCTCAATTCGACATCCAACCGGAGGGCTTCAATAATACCATTCGCTGGAATGTGGGTCACATGGTTTATTGGATGGATAAATACTCGACCTTGTCCTTCGGATCCCCATCGGCAATTCCGGCTCAATATGAGGCGCTGTTTGGCTCTGGAACGAAACCGTCGGATTGGACGATAGCTCCACCCACGAAGGAAGAGCTGATCCAATTGTTAGCGGAACAGCTTTCCCGTCTTAACGAGCAGAAGCCCGAATTGCTAAACAAGGATCTTCAATCCCCCTTTGTATTGGGACCGTTCCAATTCATTTCCGCAGGTGAGTTGTTCAACTTTGCTCTGATGCACGAAGCTATTCATCTTGGAGTCATATCAAGCCAGCTTAAATTAATTTAGTACTCTCGACGTGATCCGCCTTCGGAGCCACCTTATTCGGGGTGGCTCTCTCAGTTAGCATGGTGGTAATCGTTAAAATACAGCAGTAAAGTAAAAAATCTACTTTGGAGCGTGGGAAGGGGCGGTCGCGGGTGCTGTAACATGGGTGCAAGGGCACGGCGGCAACAGCCAGCCAACCAACCGAACAAAACAAAAAAGCCGTCCTCAGACGGCTCGTCTAGCAAAATGCCTTAACGAATATCGCGGAACAGGCCGATGACCTTGCCGAGAATCGTCACGTTCTTGAGCCGGATCGGCTCCATCGTGGAGTTCTCAGGCTGCAGGCGGATGTGGTCGCGTTCCTTGTAGAACGTCTTCACGGTCGCTTCGTCTTCCTCGGTCATCGCGACGACGACATCGCCGTTGTTCGCCGACTGCTGCTGCTTCACGATGACGAAGTCGTCATTGTGAATGCCGGCCTCGATCATGCTTTCCCCAACGATGCGAAGCATGAACACATTGTCGTCCTTCACATAGTGGGTAGGTAGAGGGAAGTACTCCTCGATATTCTCCGTAGCCGTAATCGGCGTACCGGCCGTAACCCGGCCTACGAGAGGGACGTGCGCCACGCTGGTCGAGAATGGAGAGGTCATCTCGCCATCCAGAATCTCGATCGCTCTCGGCTTCGTCGGGTCCCGACGAATGAGGCCTTTCTTCTCCAGACGATCCAAATGGCCATGAACGGTGGAACTGGAGGCCAGATTGACCGCTTCGCCAATCTCCCGTACGGAAGGCGGGTAGCCCTTCTCCCGAACTTCGCTCTTGATAAATTCTAATATGGCTTGCTGACGGTTCGAAACTTTGCTCACAGCGCTCACTCCAATTGGCTTGTTCAATTGTGTAAATTATACCATAGAACTCGAGTTCGCACAAACATAAGTTCTCTTTTTAGTGTGAAATACCACCGAACTGCAGAACGATAGATGTGCCCGACCTAGGTCCAGGTCAAAATCATGCTCCGGTCGCTTCAGCCTTCCGGTCGAAGAAGGTACTCTTAGACATGGGAAATCACTTGTTTGAGAGGGGATCAATGATAATGAAAGGTATCACTAGCTGGTCATTCCGCAATAAGGCCGCTATGAAAATCGGCGTCGTGATGGCGCTCCTGATCGGGGTGCTCAGCTATTGGAGGCTGCCGATGGAGTTCCTGCCCTATGCCGACAATCCGGCGGTCACAATCACGGCCATCGGCCAAGGCTATGACGCCAAGTCCATGGAGACCGCGGTGACGGCGCCGCTCGAGAAGGCGGTCTCGCTCGTGAAGGGCAAGAAGGATATGTTGTCTACGACAGGCGACGGCTTCTCGAAGATCGACCTGATGTTCGATTCCAAGACCAACATGAAGGAAGCGAAGGCGGAGGTCCAGGAGGCGGTGAACGCCGTGCGTTTGCCGGAACGCGTCTCGACGCCGTATGTCCTCCAGCTCAACACCTCGATGATTCCGGTCTCGTGGGTGTCGATTTCGTTCAAGGACGGCTTGACGCCGAGCAACATGAAGCTGGCAGAAGACCGGATGCTGCCGGAAATGCAAAAAATCAAGGGAGCCGGCAATGTAGCGATCTATGGCAAGACGTCTCCAACGGTTACCATAACGCCGGATCCAGCTAAGCTGGCTCAGAAGAACGTGCCTTACCCGGCGCTGATGGGCGTCCTGCAAGGACGCGATGTCTCGGCCTCGATCGGCGCCAAAACGATTGACGGCTCGACCGGGAACTTGAAGGTAGTGGGCCTTGTCCGCGATCTCGAAACGCTGAAGAAGCTGCCCGTCGCCCCCGGAGCTACGCTGGGCGATGTGGCCGATGTGAAGCTGAACTCCGGCCAGGAGAGTATTAGCCGTGTGGGCGGGGAAGACATTATGCTCATCACCGTCTCCAAAGCTGCGGGAGCAAATGCGGTGGATGTAGGTCACGAAGTGCAGAAGACCGCGGACCGGCTGACCCAAGAAATTCCCGGCGCGACGGTAAGCGTTATGTCCAGCACCTCGGAGATGGTGGTCGACTCCGTGAACGGGATGATGCGGGAAGTGCTGCTAGGCGCCTTGTTCGCGACGGTCGTCATCTTGCTCTTCCTGCGGAATCTCCGTACAACGTTCATCACGATCGTCTCGATTCCGCTCTCGCTTGCCATTACGCTCTATCTCTTGAGTCTCTCCGGGGTTACGCTCAACGTGATTACACTCGGCGGCGTAGCGGTGGCGGTCGGTCGTCTCGTGGACGACAGCATCGTCGTGATCGAGAACATCTACCGCCGCTTGCAGAAGGAGCCGTTCTCGACTGGCCTCATCATTGACGCCACGAAGGAAGTCGCCTCGGCGATTACGGCGTCGACGATCACGACGGTCGCGGTGTTCCTGCCGATGGGCTTGCTGCGCGGCTCGCTACAAGCGTTCCTGCTGCCGTTCGCGCTGACGGTAACGTATTCGCTGCTGACATCGCTAGTCGTGGCGCTGACCGTCGTGCCTCTGCTCAGCTCCGTCATGTTGCGGAACACGAAGAAGGATGAGCACGAACCCGCGAAACGGTTCTCGGGCTTCCTGCGTTGGAACTTGTCGCACAAGTGGGTGCCGCTCACGATCGCGGCCGTACTGTTCGCCGGATCGATCGGGATCTACGCCTCGATGCCGAAAGGCGCGATCGATTCGTCCAATGCGCAGTCTCTGACCGTAACGCTGGCTTATCCTAGCGATACGCCGCCGGAGAAAGTGCTGGCCGAAGGGAAAAAGCTGGAAACGTTCCTCCTCCAGCAGCCGGAGCCCAAGTGGGTCATGATGCAATACGGGAACAGCTCGGATTCCGCCCGTGAAGGCAGTGTCGTATCGCCCACGCAAGTGTCGTACATGCTGGAAATGAAAAAAGACGTCAATGCCCAGAAGCTGATCGAGAACGTGAAAGGGCAACGCGGCAATTACCCGGGCGCCGAGCTGAACGCCGGAGCGCTCGACTATGCGACCGGAGCGAGCTCCACCGAGATCTACGTCGATGTCACCGGCGACGATCCCTCCAAGCTGAACGAGGCCGCAGCCAAGGCCATGGATCAAATGCGCACCGTAGAGGGCGTGCTGAAGGTTAAGAGCAACATGGATCAGAAAAAGCCGGTGTACGCCTTCGAGGTGAATCCATCACTTGCGAATGCGCAGGAAGTGGCCGGACAGCTGCAAGGCATGCTGAACCCGATTCCGATCGGTACTATGCAGCTGAACGAGCAGCAAGCATCCGTCATGCTGAATCCGGTCGTGAACCCGAGCACCTTGACCGCCCTGTCCAATCTCACCGTTCGTAACGGGGACACGGTCGTGCCGGTCTCCTCCGTCGCCAAGATTACAAAGACCGAGGAAGCCGCGATGCTGTATCATAAGGAAGGCAAGCCGTATGTACGCGTAACCGCCACCGTCGAGCCGAGCCAGCTCTCCCTCGCCGGAGACGAGATTACGAAACGCACGAAGACGATCGAGCTGCCGGAGCGCACCGAGCTGCACGTGGGCGGCGCATCGGCCGACCAGTCGAGCGACTTCGCGGATCTGGGCATGACAGCGCTCATCTCGATCTGCATCGTCTACTTGATCATGGTGATCGCATTCAAAACGCTGCGCGCACCGCTCGCAATCTTGTTCTCGCTGCCGCTTGCCGCGATCGGCGCCGTCCTTGGGCTGCTCGTTACCGGCGTCACGCCTGATTTCACGGTGATGTTCGGCGCGCTCATGCTGATCGGCATCGTCGTCACGAACGCAATCGTGCTGATCGACCGAGTGAAACAGAATGAGGAGCGCATGCCGATTCGCGAGGCGCTGCTCGAAGCGGCCAGCTCGAGGATGCGTCCGATTCTGATGACCGCGATCGCGACCATCTGCGCCATGCTGCCGCTCGTGTTCGGGAAGGCCGAATCCGGCAGCATCGTCTCGCAGAGCTTGGCCATCGTCGTGATCGGCGGTCTGACGGCCGCGACGCTGCTCACGCTCGTCATCGTGCCTTGCGTATACGAACTGTTCTTCTACCGCAAATCCCGCAAGCAGCGCAAGCAATTGGCGGCTGCAGCATAATCGGGCAAACTTGCCTCGCACGTCCGTTCGCCTGTCCAGGCGAACGGATTTTTTGCGTCCAAGCGCTTCTCAACCGGCCGGATTTCTTTTATAGTGAAAAGGGTTCCACTGGAACCGCTTGGCATCGAAGGAGGTCCATCATTGTGTTCGCTGGGTTCGCTATCGGAATTTTCATCATCACCATGACGTTCGTCATCTGGCAGCCCAAAGGACTCAGCATCGGCTGGCCGGCGGCGGCAGGGGCCTTATTGGCGCTGGCATTCGGCGTCGTGGACCTGGCGGACGTCTGGACGGTGGCCGGCATCGTCTGGAATGCGACCCTTACGTTTATCGCGCTCATCATGATCTCCGTCATTCTAGACGAGATCGGATATTTCGAGTGGGCGGCGCTCCACATGACCCGGCTCGCAGACGGCCAAGGGATGCGGATGTTCGTCTACATGCTGGCGTTAGGGGCTGCCGTATCCGCCCTGTTCGCGAATGACGGGGCGGCGCTCATCCTGACGCCGATCGTGCTCGCTCAAGTCCGTGCGCTGCGGATGAAGGGGCTGCCCGTGCTGGCGTTCGTGATGGCAGGCGGGTTCATCGCGGATACGACGTCTCTTCCGTTCATCATCAGCAATTTGACCAATATCGTTTCCGCCGATTACTTCGGCATCGGATTCGTCGAATATGCGAGCCGGATGGTCGTCGTCAACGGATTTTCGTTCGTCGCCAGCGTCCTGATGGTCATCCTCGTTTACAGGCGTGCCATTCCAGCAAAGTTGGATTTGTGCCAGCTTCCGGCTCCATCGACGGCGATCCGGGACGTTCGGCTGTTCCGGTTGTCGTGGATCATTATCGGCATCCTTCTGGCGGCTTACCTGCTTAGCGAATGGCTTCCGATTCCGGTCTGCGTCATTGCGGGGGGTGCGGCTCTCCTTTTTCTCTTGGCGGCCCGAAGCAGTTCCGTCGTTCAAACCGCACAAGTGCTGAGAGAAGCGCCTTGGACAATCGTCATTTTCTCCATCGGTATGTATGTCGTCGTGTATGGACTCCACAATGCCGGGCTTACCGAGCTGCTCGGGCAGCTGATCGAGAAGCTGGCTTCCGGCGGCTTGTTCGCGGCTACGCTCGGGATGGGCTTTCTGTCCGCCGTCCTGTCCAGCCTGATGAACAACTTGCCGACGGTCCTTGTAGGAGCCTTGGCAATCGACGAGACCTACACGGACGGTATCGTGCGGGAAGCGCTCCTGTACGCCAACATCGTGGGCACGAACCTCGGGCCGAAAATGACGCCGATCGGCTCGCTGGCTACACTAATTTGGCTGCACGTGCTTGCCCGCAAGGGAGTTCGCATTACGTGGGGGTATTATTTTAAAATTGGCATTATTTTGACCGTTCCGACACTGTTATTGACACTTACAGGGTTGTACGTTTGGCTAAAATGGATAGGATAATCGAAACTTTCCGCGCTGAGGAGGATCCCTATGTCGATCCGAACGAAACCGTCGTTGTACCCTATCTTTCTCGTGCACGAGCAGGGCGGCGCCCGGACTCCCGAGACGTCGACCGCCTTCACGGTCGGGCATACGCTAGTGCCTGCTGCGCAGAAGAGCCGGCTCACGATGAGCATGACCGGCCAACGGATTGTAATCGAATTGACGTGCGAGAAATTCCGGGAGCTGGGCGACGAGGTCGTCCATTTTCTGTTCGATCCCGCCCACAACGGACGCAAGCCGCACAATTTCATCCGCATCCGCTGTGATGGGGCCTATTTTTACTATGACCGCTTTGGATATGAATATGAATCCCAGCCGCTGCCGGTCGGATTCTATGGGAACGCTGACGTGCAACAGGGAACATTGCATTTGCGGATGGAACTGCCATTGGCCGACATAGGGTTTCGGGACGACTGGGCCACATCGGCGGGGCGCCGGTGGATCGGATTTAATGTGTATAGACAGACATCAGGAAAAGGGGACAGTGGGATTTCGAAATGGTCCGGGCAGCCCTGCGACTCGATCGTGCACGGTCAAGGGATGGGCTTACTGCTGCCCACGAGCGGCCTCGACGAGAACGAGATCGAAGAGGTGGTTCGGCTGGCGGAAGCGGACCGGCGAGGGATGCCTACGAGATGGGAAAAACGAACCGTGCCTTCTGAAATTCATACATATGTCACCCGTAAGAAGCAGGGCATGACCGGCCGGCTGAGGCGCTCCGACGTAGAACGGGCTCGCCTGAACAGCGAAACGACCGCCTGGGGCCGCGCGATGCGCGACTCGATCGTCTCCGTGGCGGATTATTGGGCGGGCAAGAGCGACGACGAGCTGTTCGATCTCGTCCCGGCGGGCAATCCACGCGCTCTGACCGTGGCTCAATATTACGGCGATCCGCTGTATGGGGGCAACTTCCGTACGCTGCAAACTTGTCTGGAGCGCCCGTACGAGTTCTACAATCCGGCGACTTCCACATGGTGGAAGCTCGGGATGACGATTCCGAATCCGACCACCGGCGAGCCGGTCGTCCTGGACGACCCGGGGGACGGGTTCATCGCGCCCGTTGGGTTCCCGAACCCGCACGTGCGCTATATGTTCAAGGGCGCCTACCGCCTGTTCCTGCTCGGCATGCTGATGGGATCGCCTTATGAACTGACGATCGAAGATCCGGAAGTGTGTCCCGAGTCGAGCGGCAAACGGTATGCAGGCGCGATCAACAATCTCGCCTATGCCTTCGTGCTGACCGGGGAGCGCCGGTATGCACACAAGGCGTTGCTCTTGATTGGCCGAATCGCGGAGCTGATCCCATACATGAACGGGAACTTCGCAGACGGCACCCTCAGCGATACCGTTCATATCGCCGAGCCGTCCACTACCGAGAGCCAGTGGTACGATAATTTCTTCGAGGCGCTCGATCTCCTCTATGACGAGATTGACGACTGCGCGCCGGAGCTAGCCGCGCTCTTCGCACGGAAGAAGGATGCGGAGGGGAACCCGCGGACCGCTCCGTTCTGCGTTAAGGAGACCGTTCACGAGCTGATCCCGTACTTGCTCTACTCGGCCGAGATGGAAGTGCGCCGGACGGCGGACTGGTCGCTCCGCTACATCTACAAGCAGCTTGTGCTCGCGAGCTTCATGCAGAGCGGGAAGCTGATGCGGCGCATCCTGTCGGAAGGCCCGCACAGCCTGCAGGGCAAGCTGCGGAATTTATTTTACCGCGACGGCCGGTATGCGTATGATTCGATGGGGTACTTGGACCATATTTGCAGTCAGATGATCATCATGGCAAATAACAATTATACGTTCTCCGACGACGACTATTACCCGGAAGGCATCAATATGTTCGAGGACACGCAGTACGGGTTCTTCGACATCATTTCGTTCATGTTCCGAGTGAAATCGGGCAGTCTGATTCCCGCCTTCGGCGATTGGCAGCTCGACAACAAGGAACCGCTTCGCCCCCATCGGCGCCAAGGGCTGCCGCACTATATGCCGTCGTTCGAGATTACGTTCGCCCGTATGGAATCGGCGCGTCCGCTCATCGGCCCGTTGCTTTCGCTGTATAGCGAAGAGGAGCTTGCCGCCGGCCGGCTGCAGATCGTGGGGGAGACGCATCTGAATCATGCGCTGCTGCTGCTCGCAACTGCTTCGGACGCCAGCGTGTATGCCGAATACTCGGAGGCAGCCAAGTCGACGTTCACCCCATTCCTGCTGCAAAATTCGGAGACGAGCGTGCTTCGCCACGGGCGCACGTCCGCAGACTGCAAGCATGTGATGCTCTATGGTCAGCCAACCGCCGGCCATGCCCATGGAGACAAGCTGGGTTTATGGATCGGGGCATATGGTTACCATCTCCTGGCCGGCGTAGGCGCTTATCCGTTTACATGGATCAGTCCGAAAATATCGGCGTGGGAGACTCATTCGGCCCCATGCATGGTAACGTTGATCGATGGCCGGACGCAAGCCTCGTCCTACTCGAAGCAGCTTGCGCATTACGAAGGCCGACACTTCCAGCTAGCCGGTCTGCAGAACGACATCATGTATCCGGGCTCCCATGCGGAGCGCTGGGCTTGGCTAGTTCCGGCGCCGGACTCCGCCGACGCGTATGTGGTAGATGTTACATATGTGCGCGGGGGGACGACGTTCGACTACAACACGGCCGGGATGCTGGCACCGGATCGCGTCAGCTTCCACGGCATCGAGGAAGACGACTGGGAGCCGCTCACCGGAACGTTGAGAGGCACGCTGCCCGGCACGGAAGACGCTCCGCTCTATGAACAGCCGGGCTACGGCTGGATGAAAGCCCAGCGCCGAGCACGGGTCACCGGTCCCGTCAGCTGGACGTACCGGTACGATCACGCCGCGCTCAAGGTGCATACCGTACCTGATCGTACCGGCAATGAGCGTCAGGTCGTGTTCAGTCTCGGCGAGATGGGCTTCCAGCACATGGGGCGCGCCGATTGGCTTCCGTTCGTCATGTGGCGTGATCAGCTCGAGTCCACCGGAGCCGACGAGGCGGAGCGCGCCACGGCAGCAGACTCTCACGCGTCGACTTTCTGCACCGTGCTGGAGCCGTATGCGCAGGAGCCCTTCCTTCAGAGCGTGCAGCCGCTCACTTGGGTGTCCGGCACGGTTCATGGCTCTTTTCAACCGATCGGTGTAGAGATCACGCATGCAACCGGGCATCGCGACATTCTTGTCGGTACGCACGCCCCTGGCGAGACCGTCGTATTCCGAGATAGCCGCGGCCGTACTATCACGACGGATGCGAAGGCCGCCTTGCTCCGGTATGCCGGGGAGGAGCTGCTGGTCGCCGAAGTGACGGCCTTTACGATCTTGGAGGCAAGCGGGGTTAGCGAACGCCGAGCTGCATCTGAACTCAGGGGACGTGTTGTACGTGTTCATGAGAATGCCCGGCGGGGCTCAATCGATATCGTACTGGACCGGGACACCCTGGAAGCGTATCCGCTATTGATGGACGGGCGTTCGCTGGAAGGCGCCGTCGCGCTGTTCGATGCGGACGAATACGCCAAGCCCTCGGCTTATTATATGGTGAACCCCCAAGTCAACGGGGATATGCTGACGTTCGACACCAACATTACGCTCATTTGCTTGAACGCGGACACTCCTTTCGAGACGAAGAAGCGCGAGCTCGGCACAAAAGCCCATGAATTCATCGACGGCGTGGAGGTGCTGCTAGATCTGAAACCCGGGGACCTCTTCCGCGTCAGCAACCGGTTTTGCTACGCTAAGTAAGAGGTTTCGATTTCGCGGTTAGAAAGGACGACAGATATTTGAACAAACCCATCACCCTAAACGGATTGCAAAGCCACATCAAGCAAACCGACTATAGACCGGAGCACCGGATGCGCTACTATTTGAAGCTGGTGGAAGAGGTCGGGGAGCTGGCCGAGGTGATCCGGAAAGACGCACGTTTAGAGAAGAACGAGGGGCGGATCAAAGGTACGATCGAGGAAGAACTGTGCGATGTGCTCTACTATGTCGCCGCTTTGGCCAACGTGTACGACATCGACCTCGAGGCTTGCTTCGAGCAGAAGGACGCGATCAACAAAGTGAAGTGGAACAAATGGTGAGGGGGCGAACTTATGCATATTTATCTTGTAGATGCGTTTACAGATAAACCTTTTCGAGGCAACCCGGCGGCTGTATGTGTCTTGGAGACCGAACAGCCGGACGAGTGGATGCAGCGAGTGGCAAACGAAATGCACGCCTCGGAAACAGCCTTCCTGCTGAAGCAGGGCGATGGCTACTCACTACGTTGGTTCACGCCTGTTGCCGAGGTAGACTTGTGCGGTCATGCGACACTCGCGAGCGCACATCTTTTGTGGGGAGAGCGATTGTTCACAGGGCCCCAGCTGAAATTTTACACCAAGAGCGGATTGTTAACGGCGTTAAGGAATGGCGACTGGATTGAGCTCGATTTTCCTTTGGAGCCGCCGTCCGCGTGTGAACCCCATCCAGAATTGGCGCAAGGCCTCGGCATCCCTTACCGCTACATGGGCAAAAACCGGATGGACTTCCTGATCGAAGTTGAGAACGAGGAAGCGGTACGCGGGTTGCAGCCGAATTATTATTTATGGAAAAAAGTACCGAGTCGAGGTATTATCGTTACAAGTGCGACAGAACGTCCGGGGATCGATTTCGTATCCCGATGCTTCTACCCGGCTCTTGGGGTCGACGAAGATCCTGTAACCGGGTCGGCGCATTGCTGCCTGGGGCCTTACTGGATGAACAAGCTGGGTAAAAGGGAGCTGGCGGCGGAACAGCTGTCTTCCAGGGGAGGACACCTCCGACTAAATGTTCAAGGAACTCGCATTCGGATTTCGGGCCAAGCCGTCATGACGCTGAAAGGTAGATTGGTGTAAGCTTTATGAAAAACTAGCGGAGCTAACCGATGGACTTGCAATTGTATCATTACTACGACTCTGATCTTGGCCCCTTTCGGAATCTGTCTGCGTTGCCGGAGGCGGAGGCACAGGACATGCTGGAAGACATTCGTCGGAAAGGGATGGTCTTCGCCAGCAAGCGATCCGGCGACTATATGCTCGTCCGGCGCCAGCTGGAGGCACGCGCAAGAACATTGTTCGTCGAGAAGGGCGGTAAGCCGGTCCTGTCCTATCCGCACTATCTGACGCTCGGACCATGTGAGTGGCTGAAGAGCTGGTACAAACGCGGGGAAGTTCTCACAATTCCCTGGGAGGCGTTCGATCCGGCCATCGTCAGTTTTACATACGGGGACTTATTTCCCACGATGCGCTATCGAGACGATAAGCCATACCGAGAGGTCGTCTACAGGAAGGATGAGATTGTCGAGCTGACGAGTGGTACGGATGGCCGCACATATGGAATGCCGAGGGAACCCGGGGGCCGGAGCGGTACATCGAAGCACAGGTGTGGGACGAACAGGCGATTCGACCCTTTATACCCAAGTAACTGCATGAGTCAACACGAAAACCCTGTACCGACCTAGCGAATCGCTATAATCGTACAGGGTTCCTGTTTTGTGCAACGTGCATTACCGACGCTCGGGCGAACTCGCCAATGCCTCCAGCCTTCGGTTGCAGTCTCCTTGATACAGACCGCCATGATAACATATGATCGAGTCGATATTATAGCGAGTGAGGTTGGCAATCGACTCGCGGGCGAGGTCCGGATCCCAACATAGAGCCGGAATCGGTCCGTACAGCTCCCCGTCCGAGACGATCAGGGCGTCAGCCGCGATCAAGGTCTTGCTCGGTTGATGGTACAAGCTGATGTGACCGGGAGTATGTCCCGGTGTGTCGACTACGATCAGCCCGCCACCGTAAGGGAGTTCATCCCCGCCGGCGATTATCGATGTGACTTGAGCTTGAGGCGGATGCTCCAGGGTAAACCGGAACTTCATCTTCCATTCGTCGGGTACAGCAGGTGGCAGCCCTTGAACGGCTTGATCGATGGCCTCCGGCGATAGTTTAACCAATCGCTTCTCACCCTGAATGTAGGGCCGCTCGACGGCCGTAGTCAACACTTCGATCTCCCTTGCGTTCGCCGCGATCAGCGAAGGCAAGCCGCCGATATGGTCCAAGTCTTGGTGCGTAATCACAATATGGGTGAGCCGATCAGCGGGGATGCCGGCTCCCTCGATCGCTTCCACAAGGAGTGAGTGTTGCCCCGGATAGCCGGTGTCCACTAGAACTACATGGTCGTCGTTCCAAACGAGCGTCGGGTGAATGGTCTCGGTTCGGCCGAGCATTTCTACAGAAATCTGAAGCATTTGGATACCCTGAGTGTTAGTCATTGCAATCCCTCCTGTCATATGGTGAGATACTTGACTATATTAGCAGGGCGCGAAATAAGAGTAAATAGATAAAATATTTATTATACCACAAAAATAAATATTTGTCAAGATGCATGGATGGAACAATTCATGAACTTATTCTTGAATTTGTGGTAAGCCATGAAGGGATGTGGGAAAGTGCCTCCTGAAATAACGCTGCGAATTAACCGGCCTTGCACACCCGAGGAAGCAGCCGATGTGTTCCGGCGCTCCGGGATCCGGCGGCCTTATCACGATCTCGAACGCATTCAGAGGATGCTCGACCATGCCGATGAACTCATAACCGCTTATGACGGGAACCGTCTGATCGGATTGCTCAGAGCGATAACCGATTACGCTTATTGCTGCTACATCTCGGACATTGCGGTAGATCTACAATATCAAGGGCTTGGCATCGGTAAATCACTGCTAAATGCGCTTAGGGACAAACTCGGAGAGACGGAAATTCAATACGTGCTGACTTCGGCGCCGAAGGCAACGGGGTTTTATGAGAAAACAGGTTTCGAGCGAGCCAAGAATGCCTACGTCATCAAACGGAAAATCAATTGACTACAAGGAGCGACACATCCATGAAACTGCAATGGTTGGAGTGGGCCAAGCAAATTCAAGCGATCAGCCAGTCGGGCCTCGCTTATTCGAAGGACGTCTACGATCAGGAACGATTCGAGCAGCTCCGTCAGCTCAGCATTGAGATTATGAGCGCATACACAGGTGTGGAAGAAGAGAAAGTGCGCTCCTTATTCGCGGCGGAGCAAGGATATGCGACGCCGAAGGTGGCTGTGCGGGCCGTTGTATTCCGCGAGGGGAAGCTGCTGCTCGTCCGGGAACGCGCGGATGGCGCCTGGGCGCTGCCTGGCGGGTGGGCCGATATCGGCCTCTCACCCAAGGAGATCGCCGTGAAGGAGACGCGGGAGGAGTCGGGTTACGAAGTACAAGCCGGGCGGCTGCTGGCCATCTTTGACAAAAACCGTCATGAAGACCAACCGCCTTCACCGTACCACGAATACACGGTCTATATCCTCTGCGAGCTCATAGGCGGTGAGGAGCGCACGAGCGTGGAGACGTCCGAAGTCGGCTTCTTTGGCCCCGACGAGCTGCCTGTCCTTTCGTCGTCGCGGAACACGGAGAATCAGGTGAACATGTTGTTCAGCTACCTGAACAACCCGGATCAACCGGCCTACAGCGACTAATGGAAAGGAGAGGAGCATGAAGGATGCGACAGCGGGCTATTCAGGCACTCCCTTACACAAAAAACTGGGTTACAAAGCGCAGAACCGGGTAAGCCTCATTCAAGCTCCGGATCATTATGCATCGTTGTTGGACGAGCTCCCTTTTCCCGTCGAATGGGTAAATGAAGAAGATGAAGCAATCGATCTGGTGCACATGTTCGTCAAGGGTAAGATGGAGTTCGAACGCTTCCTGCTCGCCTCCAAGCAGCGGATTCGTCAAACCGGCATGATCTGGGTCTCGTGGCCGAAAAAAGCTTCCAAAGTACCGACCGAGCTGACCGAAGACTACATCCGGGAATTCGCACTAGGGCATGGTCTCGTGGATGTGAAGGTGTGTGCGGTGGATGAGGTATGGTCCGGGCTCAAGCTCGTCATTCCCGTAAAATCCCGAACCTCCTGAGGGCAAAATATAGTATAATGAGCCTGTTTATTATTCCTACTAGACGAAGGTGGCCATAGCTGTGGAAGCGAACTTTTGTTTATCGTGCGGTACGGAGCTTGTATGGAAAACGATTGACGGCGTCGAGCGAAAAGGGTGCCCGTCGTGCAATTTCGTGCATTGGGGGAATTATAGCGTCGGTGTGGGGGCGCTGATCGAGAAGGATGGCAAATATTTGCTCGTCCGTCGGGCGCAAAACCCGGGAAAAGGCTTCTGGACGAATCCGGGCGGCTATATCGAGCAGCACGAGCTGTTCCATAAGACGATCGAGCGCGAGGTACTGGAGGAAGCGGGCGTAGAGGCGGTGGTCAAACGAATCGTAGCGGTCCGGGATCAGCCTCGAAGCATCCATAACGTGTATGTCGCGTTTGCCATGGATTATATTGCCGGCGAACCGACGCCGGATGGCGTGGAGGTCGATGCGGCCGCGTTCGTCAGCCCGGAGGAGATGGAGAGTATGAACGTCGCCGGCTTCACGAAATGGCTGATCGACGTGGCGAGCCATTCCGGGGAGACCGGGGGATTGTCGATCGACGAGAAGCCGGTCGTCCCGCTGGAAGGATACGGGCTGTTCCGCGTCTAACGAGGGGCGGGGATTGCTAGCGGGAGGAGACGATGCGCCCATGAACGAATGCGAGTATTGCCACATTCAGTTCGAGCAGCAAAAGCTGGTGCTTGAAAACGAGCATTGCCTGTTCCTGATCGCGAATGAGCCCGAGATTGAAGGAGCCGGCATCATTATTCCGAGGGAGCATCGAGAAACGGTATTTGATTTGACGGAGGCGGAGTGGGCGGCGACTTACGAATTGCTGCAGAAAGCCAAAGCCTACATCGAGGAGAACTACCGGCCGGAGGGATTTAACGTAGGTTGGAATTGCGGGCATGTCGGCGGACAGCACGTATTTCATTCTCATCTGCACGTGATTCCGCGCTACGCGGACGAGCCTTATGCCGGGAGAGGAATTCGGTATTGGTTCAAGAGCAAGGAGAATCGCCGGTCGTAATAATGCGTGCTTCTGGAATTGATGATTCGAGCATAACCCATTAGAGCCTGAGGACAACAACGGTTTGTAGGCTAAATCGTTGTAGCGCCTCAGGCTCTTTTTCTTTTTTAAGGTATGGTAAATGCCCTAATGTGACTGTCGTGTGCGACGATCTGGCTTATGGACCGATTTCACGTCATCTAGAATAACGGTATCGCTAGATGAAATCGGTTGCATAAGGAGGTGATCGACCGCGGCGCGACGCAAGGAACTAGAACAGCGATGTATTGAAGTATGAAGCAACAAAGCCATGAGGGGAAAGTTCAAGGCAGACCTACTAGTAGATGAGGAGGACTTATGTGTGCTTAAACCAAAAAAAGCAATGGTTACCTACAGTACCGTTATGGCGCTTGTGTTGATCTTGTCAGCCTGTTCAGATGAGGGCAAGGGGAACCCAGGTGAGGGGACAGCCGAAAAAACGGTCTCGAATCTGAACGAGAAGGGCTTTCCGATCGTCAAGGAGCCCATTCAATTGACATTCTTCACCGGCAAAGCCCCAACCACGGCCAACAATTGGAATGAGACGGCTCTATGGAAAGAATATGCCAAAATGACGAACGTGAATGTGAATTTCCAGCTCGTTTCCTTTGAGACGATGGCGGAAAAACGGAATTTGGCTCTGGCAAGCGGGGATTACCCGGACGCCTTCCACACGACCCGGCTTTCGACCGTTGATTTGATGAAATACGGCAGTCAGGGCACATTCGTGAAGCTGAATGATTTGATTGACAAGTATGCGCCCAATTTGAAGCGGCTGATGGAGAAATACCCGTTTATCAAGCAGGGCATTACGATGCCCGACGGCAACATTTATTCGTTCCCGCTTGTCTATGAGCCAGGCTTTGACGCAATTTTGATCAGCAATAAGCTGTGGATTCAGAAGGAATGGCTCGACAAACTGAACATGCCGGAGCCGCAGACGCTGGACGAGTTTTATAACTACCTCAAAGCGGTGATGGGCAAAGACTTAAACGGCAATGGGAAAGACGACGAAATTCCTTTTGGCGGCGTCGGGTATCTCGGTCTAATGGATAACTTGAAAGGTGCGTTCGGTCTCATGAACCGCGGCGTCAATCATAAAAACGTGGATGTCGATCCGAAGACGAACAAGCTTCGGTTTACGCCGGCAGACGAAAGTTACAAGCAGCTGCTGCAATTTATGAACAAGCTGCACAAAGAAGGCTTGATGGACAAAGAGATCGTGACGATCAAGGCGAACCAATTTTACGCCAAGGGTGCGGATGGGGTTTATGGGGCAACAGCACTAACCTGGCCCTCCACCTTGATGAACCAGAACGGCTATGTGGTTTCCCCCGCCCTGAAAGGACCGAACGGAGACCGGATCTACAGCAACATCCAGTCGTCACTCGTTCAGGTCGGTTCCTTCGTCCTTACGGATAAGAACAAATATCGGGAAGCGAGCGTCCGCTGGATCGATCATTTTTATGGCGAGGAAGGCAGCAAGTTATTTTTTATGGGCATCAAGGATGTCAGCTACACGGAATCGGCGGACGGGAAAATCGACTACGTGGACGAAATCAAGAAAAATCCGCAAGGCCTTACGCTCGAGCAGGCTGCCGTCAAATATGTGACTTGGCCGGGAGGCAGCTATCCGGGAATCGTGACGCCGAAATATTTTAAAGCCGTCACCGAAGAGATGAACAAAGCGACCGACAAACTGAAGCCCTACATGATCAAGGACATTTGGCCCGCCTTTACGTTTACGAACGAGGAAGCCGACCAGCTGAATGTGCTGAACACGGATCTGGGCACGTATGTCGATCAGATGACTTCCAAGTTTATAACAGGCGAAGTCCCCTTTTCGGAATGGGACACCTACTTGAACACGTTGAAAAAAATGAAAATCGACGACTATTTGAAGGTTTATCAAGCCGCTTACGATCGGTACCAGAAAGCAAGCAAGTAGGCTTGACCCCAAAAAACGATGTCGGAGAAGGAATTGAGGGGGGCAAATTCGTTGACAAAATCCATCCTGAGAACCGCAAAAAATAACTGGAGGCTGTACGTCCTCGTTTCTCCGGTCATCGCGTACTTTATCGTGTTCGAATACATGCCCATGTACGGCCTGCAAATCGCCTTCAAAAACTTTATCGCCACAAAAGGGATATGGGGAAGCCCGTGGGTCGGCTTCAAGCACTTCGAGCGTTTTTTCGAAAGCTATTACTTTTGGGCGCTGATTAAAAACACACTTGGCATTAGCTTGCTATCGCTTATTTTCGGCTTTCCCGCTCCAATCCTACTGGCACTGTTCATCAACGAGACTCGACATCGCCTGTTCCAAAGGGTCGTGCAGACGGTCACCTACGCTCCCCACTTCTTATCGACCGTCGTGCTCGTGGGAATGGTTATGATGTTTTTGTCGCCCAAGAACGGTCTGATCAATCAATTGATCGTATGGTTTGGCGGGGAGCCGATCTCATTCATGACCGAGCCGTCTTGGTTCAAAACGATTTATGTAAGCTCGGGCATCTGGCAGCAGATGGGGTGGAGTTCGATCATCTATTTGGCCGCGCTAACCGGCATCGCCCCCCAGCTCCATGATGCGGCACGCGTGGACGGGGCTGGCCGTTTACAGCGCATCTGGCACATTAACTTACCGGGCATTATGCCGACCGTCGTCATCTTGCTAATCCTGAATGTAGGGTCGGTTATGAGCGTAGGCTTCGAGAAAGTGTTCCTGATGCAGAATTCGCTTAACATCGAAAGCTCCGACGTCATCTCGACCTATGTGTACCGGACTGGAATTGTTGGCGCCCAGTATAGCTTCTCAGCGGCTGTCGGTCTGTTCAATTCCTTAATTAACTTCGTGCTGCTCGTTCTGGTCAATTCCCTCGCCAGGCGGATGAAGCAAACGAGCTTGTGGTGAGGAGGAAACGCCATGGTAGACCGCAGTCCAGGCGATCGTTTGTTCGATGCGCTTGTGTATGCCCTTCTGAGTATCGTTGTCCTTGTCGTGCTATATCCCCTCGTGTTCGTGCTGTCCGCATCGGTGAGCGATCCGGCCGCCGTCATGAAGGGGCAGGTGTGGCTCGTTCCCAAAGATTGGACGTGGGTCGGGTACAGCCGCATCTTTCAAAGCGGGGAAATTGTAACCGGCTATCGGAATACGATCGTCTACACGGTCGTCGGCACGGCCATCAATCTGGCCATGACGATCTGCGCCGCCTATCCGCTGTCGCGCAAAGATTTCCACGGCCGCAACGCCATCATGGCGTTCGCCGTCTTCACGATGTTTTTTAGCGGAGGCTTGATCCCGAATTATTTGCTCGTCAAAAATTTGGGCATGCTCGACACGATCTGGGCCCTTGTCATTCCGAATGCGGTGGCGGTTTGGAACATCGTGATTATGCGGACGTTTTTCCAGACGAGCATTCCTCACGAGGTTCAAGAGTCGGCCTCTATCGATGGCTGCACGGACTTCCAGATTTTGTTCCGTATCGTCCTGCCGCTGTCGCTTCCGATTATCGCCGTTATGGTGTTGTTCTATAGCGTTGCCCATTGGAACGCCTTCTTCAACGCGCTCATTTATTTGACCGACCGGGATCACTACCCTCTGCAGCTGTTGCTTCGGGAAATCTTGATCTTGGGCGAAATGCAGGAAATGGTCGATATGTCGGATGCCTCTCTGGCCCAAAAGCTGCTGGAGGTCGAGGCGATCAAGTACGCAATGGTTGTCGTGGCGAACTTGCCGGTTTTGCTGCTCTATCCGTTTTTGCAAAAATATTTCGTGAAAGGCGTCATGATCGGCGCCATCAAGGGCTGATCCATGCCGGTTTCTGGGTGACGACAAGAGGTGAACGCTTTGCCTGATGACAGCATTACACTGAACATCATGTCCTATAACATCCGTCATGGCCGGGGAATGGACGACCGGGTAGACTTGGATCGGATTGCCGGCGTCATCGCCCGATCCGGAGCCGATATCATCGGCATTCAGGAGGCGGATGACCATTGGAGCGAGCGAAGCTTCCATGAGGATCAAACCCGATGGCTCGGGGAAAAACTCGGCATGCATTACGTGTTCGGGGGCAGCATCGACTGGGACCCGACGCCGGAATCGGGAGGCCGCAGGCGTAAACACGGGACTGCGGTTCTGAGCAAATATACGATCGCAGCGAGCAGGCAAAGGCTGTTCTCGACCTGCGTCGGGAACCATCGCGAACTGCTGGAGGCGAAGATCGAGATCGGCGGACAATTCGTGTATTTCTTCTCGACCCATTGGGGGCTGGACGGGGAGGAGCGGATGGTGCAAGCGAAGGAAACGATCCAGTGGATGAAGGAATGCCCTGGGGCGAGAATCGTCGTCGGCGACTTCAATGCGACCCCCGACTCTCCGGAAATCCGTTATTTCGGTGCCCATTATCGGGATGCCGTCTCGAACGGCCATATGATGAACACATTTCCGGCCGAACGGCCGATCAAGCGGATCGACTATATTTTCGGAAGTGAGGAAGTCCGTCTGAGCGGCGGAGCCGTGATCCACACGCTGGCCTCCGATCATTTGCCCTTCGTATGCGTTGCGGCCATCCGTCGACGGGTTCCGAATATCCCGAATAAAAACAATCTTTAGGAGGCTCTATGATGAAACGCAAATGGTTGTTAAGCGTTCTTATCCTGACCTTTATGTGCATGGGTATCGTGCAGCCAACAGGAACGGCATCGGCATCCGGCAAGATCAAGCTGCGCGTTATGGACTATAACATTCATTACGGGATGGGGAGCGACGGCGTCGTCAATCTGGAGCGGATTGCCCAAGTCATCCTAGCTTCCGGGGCGGACGTCATTGGATTGAACGAGGTGGACCGGTATTTTGATCCGCGCAGCAACTACGAAGACCAAATCGGTTGGCTGGCGGAACGTTTGGGGATGTATTACGCGTACGGCCCCTCCACGTATAAAAAACCGATTCCTGCATCTGGAAACAACCGCAGGGAGCACGGCGCTGCCGTCTTGAGCAAGTATCCGATCGTTTCGGTAAGCAACCGGGTGCATACGGAATATGATACGCACTTTAGGGCGCTGCTGGAAACGAAAATCGATGTACAAGGCAAGCTGTTTTATTTTTACGTCACCCATTGGGGAGTCGAAGCGTCGGACCGTCTGTCCCAGGCGGAAGAGGCGCTGGAGTGGACCGGGGAACGACAAGGCCCGAAGCTGCTTGTAGGGGACTTGAACGCAGAGCCGAATGCGCCGGAGATCGAGACGATCTTAACGGGATTTTCGGATGCTTTCGTCGACCAGCCGAATGCTTACACATTCAAATCGACGAATCCGACCAAGCGGATCGATTATATTCTCGGAAATGATTACATCGCCTTTGAGAACAGCACCGTGATCCAATCTCAGGCATCGGACCACTTTCCGATCGTGAGCGATGTAACCATCGATACGAACTTTACGCCCGACATGAAGGTCATGTCGTACCAGATCAACAACGGCATCGGAACCGACGGACGGCTCGACCTCGACCGGATTGCCGATGTGATCGAGCGATCGGGTGCGGAAGTGATCGCCCTGCAGGGCGTAGACCGCCATTATTCGGCACGGAGCGGCTATGTGGATCAGGCCGGCCGGATTGCATCCCGGCTCGGCATGTACTTCGCCTTCGGGGCATTCGAGCAGCAGCCGGGCAATCCCGAATCCGGCAATCGACTGAGAGAAAGAGGAGCCGCCGTGATCAGCAAGTACCCGATCGTTCAGTCGAACGTGCATCTGCTGGACGGCAGCGAAGCGGAGCGAACCGGAGTATTGGAAGCCCAGATCGATCTGAACGGCGAAAGGGTAACCGTATTCAGTACGGAACTCGGCGCTGCACAATCCGATCGGCTGCAGCAGGCCAATCAAATCTCTGCTATTGCCGACGCGACGGAAGGCCGCAGGCTGCTTGCCATTGCCGCTCGCACAGACCCGTCCAGTCCGGAAATGAAGGTCATCGGGAAGCAGTTCCAGGACGCGCTGTTCCCGGGTAAAGGCCCGGATACGTTTCCTGCTAATGCACCCAACGAACGAACGGATCATATCTGGATCGATACAAACTTTCACGCAAGAGAAGGCGCCACGATTGACTCCCAAGCCTCCAACCATTTGCCGGTTGCAGGGTTGATCCAACTGAAGCCCGGAGAAGGTCGAAGCCGCTGAGCGGGACGCTTTCGGTGAGCAGCAGGGCGCCCGGAGCGGAAGTCTCCGGGCGTTTACCCCTGCTTAGACGGGTCTTCGGCTTGACCCTGCGTCTGCCGAGAAGCTAACCGGAACCCGCTTGGCGTCATTTCGGTATGCTCTTTGAACACGCGGGAAAAGGTCCGGAACGATTCAAATCCAACCTCGACGCATATTTGCTGCACGGTCATATCCGTGGCGACCAAGAGTCCGGTGGCGCGGCGAACGCGCAGGGCCAGCAGGTAGTTCCAGAAGCTCTGGCCCAGGCTTTGCTTGAACGTCCGGTGAACGGACGAGACGCTGACATGGAACCGCTCGGCCAACGATTCGGCCGTCAACCGTTCGGCGTAATTCGAGTGGACATACTGAATCATTTCCCAATTTTTCTGCCGCGCCTCGGCATCCTTGCTTTTCCCGCGCTCCGTTCCCGTATTCGGGTGCGAGCGAATGTACAACAGCAGCGCCTCCGTCAGCTTGGCCCGCAAATAGCTGTCTTTCCCGGGAAGCTGTTCGTTGTATTCTCGGAGCATTTGCGTGCAGATGCGCTTCATCTCTGAAGTTTGTTCCATAGGAAGATCGGTATAGGAAGGCAGGCCATCGCCCGTTTTGAGCAGCAGATAGCCGATCTCGGCATCGATCTGCGGGCCGAGAAGCAGGCTGATGTCGAACATGCAGCAGTACAATCGGATCGGACTCGACGGATCGCTGCACTGAATTTGATGGATATGGTGCGGGAGGAGGAATGTAACCGTGCCCGGCTGCAAGCGATGCGGCTTTCCGTTAATGATTTCCGTGCCGTACCCTTCATAGACGAAGGCCAGCTCGACAAAATCGTGATGATGCAGCCGGACTTTGGTCATGATTGTAACCGTGCGAATAAAGAAAGGCAGCTTGCCTTTAACCAAGTTGGCTACGGCGAGCGCATCTTGGTAGACGGGGAAAATGGTCATGACGCCCTCCTTCGCCGACTTGACGGATCGATATGTTTTATTGTAAGAGCCCTAATTGAAGCAGTCAATGGAAGAAAGAACGGAGGCAAGCGATGCATTTCACAACCTTTTCAAAGACGAGCCCGTTAAAAACAGAGTGCGAGGATGCGCTTCTCGTCAATGAACAAGCCCGCTTGTTCGGCGTATTCGACGGCGTAACGCCAATAACCGACTACAAGGATCATCGGGGGCATAATGGCGCCTATATTGCCGCCAACCTGTTCCGGGAACATTTCGAAGCGTTGAAGCCGGGGGCGGACATTTTCGTCGAGTTGACCGAAGCGAACCGGCAGCTGCGCGGCAGAATGGAATCGGCAGGGATCGATATGACGCCCCTTCATGAGCGATGGGCCGCCTGTGGGGCGGTCATTAGCGTCGATACGCGGGAAATTCGCTTTGTCCACGTAGGCGACTGCATGATTATCAGCATGGATATAGAGGGGAACGTCACCGTTCATACCCGCGATTATGTGGAGGGCGTTCCGGCCAGGGCCGCCCGGAAAAGGGCGGAGGACCGGCAGCAAGGCATCTACGTGCCGGACGACTCGTTCTTCGAGGATCCAAGGAGAGAAGAGGAGTACTGCCGCTGGATGGCCAATATGCCCGATGGATATGGGGTTGCCAACGGAATGGAGGAAATGCGCGACTTCATTCAAACCGGGTCGATCGATCCTAGCTCGCTCCGGTATTTGCTGCTGCTGACGGACGGGCTGATCTTGCCCGGGCAAAGCCCTGCGGAGGTATTGCCTTTGATCGTAAATAGCGAACTCGCCGTCTTCGCAGAGCACGTGGAGCGGTCGGAACGGGTAGCAGGCCGCAGACCGGACGATAAAACTTGTGTGCTGCTGCGGTTCGACGGTTAAAGCTTGGTAGCAGGCCTTCATAACTTTGTCATCGGATCAGCGCGAAACCGCCCGTAGGGGCGGTTTCTGGTGCATTCGGGTGGACGGACTGATTCATCGATTCGAATAGGCATCACAAGCGATTCAGCAATTCCGTCATCTTTTCCATAAATAGCTCCGCTGCGCCCTGGGCGAAAGGCGAGGTGATGACCTCGTACCCGCCTTGAGCATACGCTTCGGCGATCGGCAAGTACCCTAGGTGTCCGTTCGAGTACCCGCTGAACAGCGTTACCCGGAACGGGGAGTGGGCCTTGATGTGAAGCCCGATCTCGACGAAGGGCTCGAGCGGGGTGCCGATTAGTACCATATCGCCGATGCGCAGCACCTGCACTTCGATGTCCGTGTGTGTCATGCCATTGTACTTGCGCGACGTGTCCCAATTGAGGAACGCCCGCTTCATCTGGAATGACACGGCGCTGATTTCCTCCGCGCTGCCGCCGCCAGTCTGCAGCCGGTCGAGCTCCTCGGCCAGGCGCGTGTATGTGGCTTTTGCTTCATCGAGCGGAGTCAGTTCCCGGAGCGGCAGCGAGATGTGGGTGTGCAGCGTCCGGATGCTCTGCTCCTTCATCGGCTTGGTCGTGTTGAAAATGCCGAGCGACGCACCGGATTCGGTGACGCCGACGAACTCATGCTGCAGAGCGTTCGCGCCCAGCTCGAGCGACACCTTGACGGCTTCCGCGCCAATAATCGTCCCGATGCGCTGCGTAGCGGTCAAGTTCGACAGGAAGCCCTCCGGCCCCGGACCGACGTTGCCCGTCGCGCCCTGCAGGAATAGGCAGGTACCGCCGGACAACTGCTCAACGACCCGCTTGACCACACCCGGATAGTCCGGGCTGTGCAGCTTGTACGTGTAGCCGAGCGTAGTCGGGTGGGCGGAGTAGTGGACGATTGTGGCGACAACGGCGCCTTCCGCGTCCTCGAACCGCACGACACCAACATCCGGATCCATCGGCCCGGCCGCGTTCGCGCCGGTGATGACCCGGCCGCTGTCGAGCCGCTGCCGGCGGTTCACGCCGACATGGCAAGCGCCGACGCCGCTCTCGACGGTGACGGCCACGCGGTTATGCTTGGCCTCCAGGGCCGCTTCCACCGTCTGCGTGAGCATGAGCTGGAAGTACTTTTGCCGGGCGGCCTCGGCGGATTTGTAATAGTCGCTCCAGAAGATCGGCCCCGAGTGTGCATGGGTCACCGACAGCCGGATTTGCTCGAACGGCAATCCGGTCGCCTCCGCCACCGCTTCGCGCACTTGGTTCGACTGGTCGATGAGATACAGGCACGCGTCGATATCGATGAGAATCGAATTGGTCGTGCCGTCGGTTAAGTATAAGGCCGTCGTGTACAGATCCGACTCGATCCCGTCGGCGAATATATGCGTTTGCGCGCCCCAGCCGGCATGAGGGACGTCCAGCGAGGGGTTGATATCTTTGCGCCCTACCCCGATTTGAATCATGCGATTCCTCTCCTTTTGCGTATGATAACCGGTTAACCGCGACCGACGATCGGGGGTACGAAGGCGGCCTCTTCCTTGCTGTCGGCTCGGAGGAAGTCGAAGTCGCAGCCTTCCGGCGCCTGTAGCACGTGATCGGCGTACAGCTTCGGATAGCCTCGCACATGCCGCGGCTTCGGGCGCACCCAGACCGCTCGTCGGGCCTCCAGCTCGACCGGATTCAGCCGGACGTTCAGCGTACCCGCCGGCACGTCGAGCACGATGACGTCGCCGGTCTGCACGAGCCCGAGCGGACCGCCCGCGGCCGCTTCGGGAGCGACGTGCAGCACGATCGTGCCGTAGCTCGTCCCGCTCATCCGGGCGTCGCTCAGCCGCACCATATCGCGGACGCCCTCGCGCAGCAACTTGCGAGGGATCGGGATCGCGCCCCACTCCGGCATCCCGATCGCGACCGGCCCGCAGTTGCGCAGGATGAGCACGGAGTCGGCGTCGACGTCCAGATCATCGTCGTCGATCCGCTCCTGCATCTCCTCGTAGCTGTCGAAGACAACGGCCCGGCCGGTGTGACGCAGCAGGTGCTCTGAAGTTGCCGACAGCTTAATGATGCCTCCGTCCGGGCAAATGTTGCCGCGAACGATGGCAATGCCGCTCTGCTCCATCACCGGCTCGCCCAGATGACGGATGACGTCGGACAACTCCGTAGGCACCCGGCCGTAAATATCGCGGATCGTCTCGCCGGTCGCTCCGAGGCAGTCGCCATCCAGAAGCGGCAGCAGCTCGCGGATGACGACGCTTAGGCCGCCGGCATGGAAGTAGTCGTCCATATTGAACGTGCCGCTCGGCTGCATGTTCACGAGCAGCGGTACGTCGGCCGAGTGCTTCGCGTAGTCGTCGAGCCGAATTCGGATGCCGAGACGGCCGGCGATTGCGGTCAGATGGAGAATCGCGTTCGTCGAGCCGCCGAGCGCCGCGAGCAGCTTCATCGCGTTGACGAGCGACCGTTCCGTGATGAGCTTGGATGGCGTCAGGTTCTCCTGCACCATCTCCACGATCCGACGCCCGGTCGCTTCCGCGGCGGATTTCCGCGTAGCATGCGTCGCGGGAATGCTGGACGTTCCGGGCAGCATCATGCCGAGCATCTCGGACACGCTCTTCATCGTGGACGCCGTCCCCATGACGGGGCAGCCGCCGAGGCTGCAGGAGATGCACTTCTCGAGTTCACGCCACTCCTCGTCGGAGAGGAGGCCCGCCTTATAGTCGTCGATATACTTCCACGTATCGGTGCCGTAATTGACCGTCTTCCCGCGGAAGACGCCGGGTGTGCGATGCCCGGCCGCGAGCTGCAGCGCGGGCAGGTCACAGCTAGCCGCGCCCATGAGCTGGGCGGGCGTCGTCTTGTCGCATTCGCATAGCAGCACGACCCCGTCGATCGGCAGCGAGCGGATCGTTTCCTCCACGTCCATCGCCATCAGATTGCGATAGGGGAGATCGGACGGCTTCATGAAATCCGCCGGAGTCGTAATCGTATGCAGCTCGATCGGGTAGCCCCCGCCGAGCAGGACGCCGCGCTTGACGTATTCCACCAATTCCTTATGGGGGTAGTTGCAGCTGTTCAGGTCGTTCCAGGAGTTGAAAATTCCAATAATCGGCTTGCCGACGAACGATTCCGGCACATGGCCCATCGCCCGCATGGCCGACCGGTGCTGGAACGAGTGATCGACCGCTCCTTCAAACCATTCCATGCTGCGCAATTTGATCGTCATCTCACTCGTTTCCTTCCGATTGGGGAGTATGGTAGCCGAGCTCTCGCGAAATATGCATGGCGGCGGTCTTTACTTGCTCGCCAACCTTCATGAACTTCACCGCCGGCAAGTCTTTGCTAAGCGCCGTGATACTCATCGAAGCGACGATGCCGCCGGACGAGTCGCGGATCGGAGCGCCGATGCAGCGAATGCCCTCCTCGAATTCTTCGTCCTCCAGGGAGAAGCCGTGCTCGCGAACGAATTTGATATCCTCCAGGAATTGCTCCGGCGTACGGATGCTCTTCGGGGTAGACCCCCGCAGCTCGCCGGGCAGCGCCTGCAGCAGCTCCGCATCCGACATGTCGGCGACGAGCGCCTTGCCGACGCTGGATTGGTAGAGCGGCTGGCTCTGGCCGATCGACGTGGCGAACCGGACGAAGCCCGAGCCTTCGACTTTGTCGCAGTACACCGCGCGTTGGTTGATAAGTACAGCCAGGTGTGCCGTATACGGCGTTTCCTCGACCAGCTGGCGAAGATGCGGGCGGGCGATCTGAACCATATCCATCGAGTTCAAGTACCGGTTGCTCCATCGGAGCACTCCGGGACCGAGCCGATAACGGCCGTCGGGGGATTTGCTGATGATCTGATGCTGCTCCAGCGTATTCAGGATGACGAACGTCGTTGTCTTCGGAAGCTTCAGCCGCGCGTGCAGATCGCCGATCGTCAGCTCCTCTTCCGCGAGCGCGTTCAGGATGAGGATAGACTTCTCGAGTGCCGGAACGGAATATTCCTTCGTGCCTTGTGCCATTAGAGTTCACCTGCATTCGCCAGATGGCCGCCATCTACGACGAGCGTAGTGCCTGTGATATAGGAGGCTTCGTCGGAAGCAAGGAACAGGAACGCATTGGCGGTTTCCTCGATCGTCCCGAGCCGGCGCATCGGGGTACGCGAGGTGAGATCGAGCGGATTCTCTTCCTTCTTCTTGAGCTCGCGATCGAGCGGAGTGTCGATGAACCCCGGCGCTACCGCGTTCACCCGAATCCCATGCTGAGCCAGGTCGACCGCCATCGATTGCGTCAGCAGCACGACGCCGCCCTTGGAGGCGTTATAATGCGCCAGCATGGAGCTGCCGGCGAGGCCGTTCTTGGACGCCATGTTGACGATCGACCCTTGAATGCCTTCCTCGATCATGCGTTGGGTGACCACCTGGCTGAGCAGGAACATCGCATTCAAGTTCACGTTCACGATGTCCAGCCAGCGCTGATACGGGATCGAGGTGAACGGCTCACGCACGGCGATGCCCGCATTGTTGATCAGAATATTGAGGCCGGAGAGCGTATCCCAGGCTAGGGCTGCTACCCGCTCCACCTGAGCGGCGTCCGCCAAATCGCATACCGCCGAATGCACATGGATCGAATCTCCATGCGGCAGTGACTGGGCTTGCTTCTTCAATTGTTCTACAGCACCTGTCAATTGTTCCTCGCGCAGGTCAACGAGAAATACGCTCGCGCCTTCCCGGATGAATCGTTCGGCAATCCCGAGGCCGATTCCCCGGGCTCCTCCCGTAATTAAAACACGTTTGTCCTTCAATCTCATGCGAATGGTCCTCCGATTTTAAGTAGGAATCAATAGGTTGAATCGCTTTTAACCCCACTTTACAATTGATCGGCTTTGGCTGTCAAACGCTTTTTGTTCCCTGCGAATCCACTGATAATAATGGAGGAGGACCCAAGTTTACATTTCAGTATTGACGGATAAAGGGAGGTATTCTTATAATGGCAATAGCAGTTTCTGAATAGAATTCAATATATTGAACTCATCTTTAAAGTACTCAACATTTCAGGAGGTTTCCTATGAGCTTGAGCAAATCGCAGCAAATTCACGAAGAGGCCAAAAAATATACGCCGGGCGGGGTCCACACGTCCATCCGCAATGTCGATCCGTTCCCTGTCTTCACGAAGGGCGAGGGCGCGTATATCTACGATGCGGACGGGAAGAAGTATATCGACTACCAGGCCGCATTCGGGCCCTATATCCTCGGTCACAACCATCCCTATGTGAATGGGAAAGTCATCGAAGCGCTCGGCCGTACCGACTTGTATGGGGTAGGGACGACCGACCTCGAGGTTGAATGCGCACGCAAAATCGTGAGCCACGTGCCGTCCGCGGATCAAGTGTTGTTTTGCAACTCCGGTTCGGAGGCGACCTACCATGCGATCCGTCTCTCTCGCGCGGTTACGGGGCGGACGAAGCTGATCAAGTTCCAAGGCTGCTACCACGGCTGGCACGACTACGTCGCCCGGAACATGCTCAGCGCCTGGGATATGATCGGCAAGCGCGATCCGGGGTCCGCGGGCATGATGGACGAAGCGATCGACAACACGCTTATCTGTACGTTCAATGATCTGGACAGTGTGGAACAGACGCTCCGCAACAACAAGAATGAAGTCGCGGCGCTCATAGTCGAGCCGATCCCGCACAACATCGGCTGCATCATGCCGGAACCGGGCTTCCTGGAAGGGCTGCGCGAGCTGTGTACGGCCAATGGCGTCATTCTGATCTTCGACGAAGTGATCACCGGCTTCCGCCATAATATCGGCGGCTATCAGAAGGTTGCGGGCGTGACGCCGGACTTAACCACGATGGGCAAGGCGATGGCGAACGGCTTCCCGATTGCGGCGATTGCGGGCAAGCGGGAGCTCATGCAGCGCTTCAACACGCAGCCCGGCGGGGACGTCTGGTTCGCGGGTACGTACAACGGCCATGCCGTCGGGACCGCCGCGACGATCGCGACGCTCGAGATGATGGAGAACGAGCCCGTACATGAGCATGTATTCCGCCTGGGCGAGAAAATGCGGAGCGGCATTCGCGACATCCACGCGCGCTTGGGCGTCAAAGCGATCGTAGCCGGCTTCGGCTCGGTTTGGACGACTTATTTTATGGACTTCGTTCCTAAAAATTATACCGACCTCCAGCACAACGACGCGACCTTGTACGTCAACTACCGCAAGAAGCTGATCGAACGCGGCATCTTCAAAATGCCGATGAACATCAAGCGCAATCACGTTAGCTACAGCCACACCGACGCGGACATCGACTATACGCTCGAAGTGATCGAGGATGTGCTGAAAGAGCTTGTGTAATGTAAGGAAATGAGGGATCTCAAGGACTTGTCTGCACTTTTGCAGGCGGGTCCTTTTTTAGCGAAATTATTAGACTGGTAATCGGAACCCCTCTGCCTGCACGCCCATGCGCCAACTGAACGCCACGACCAAGTACCTCTGGAGTGAATCTGCTTCAGAGGCTTTAATATTTTTTACGAGCCAGTTTCGTTTTTTGTACATTCTAGCAACTTTTTGGTATAAACAAACCCGGGTATTGCTGGTATCATGGTCGTAATCGTGTATAGACAGGATGGTGCGATGCATGTCGGCCACACCGCTCAAAGTGCTGATCATAGATGATGAACTGCCGTTAAGACAGGAACTCCGCTCGATGCCGTGGCTTTCCCTGGGAGCCGAGCTCGTCGGAGAAGCGGAGAATGGGGAGGAAGCGCTCAAGCTGTGCGAGTCCTTAAAGCCGGAGCTCCTGATTTCCGATATAACGATGCCGATCATGAACGGACTGGAGCTGTTCCGCGAAGTCAAAAAAAGATATCCACAGAGTCAATTTGTGTTGCTAACTTGCCATAGTGATTTCCATTATGCGCAAGAGGCACTGAAGCTTGGGGCTTTGGATTATTTTACAAAGCTGTCGTTCGATGAAGAGGAACTGAAGTCAGCCATAGAAAAGGCGAGAGAAGCGATCAAGCGTGAGGTCAATCTAAGACATTACGAGCAGGAACAAAGTCGCCGGGAACAATCCCAGCATCAACCTTCCACCTCAGTCACCGATCGGAAAATTCGGAAAGAAGTGCAGTTCGCCAGGCGCATCATCGAGAGCAAGCTGAACGAGCCGCTTACCCTCACTTCCGTGGCGGAGGAGGTTGGCCTCAGCTCCTACTACCTGAGCCGTCTGTTCCGGGAGGAAACTGGCGAGTCCTTTAACGAATATGTCACCCGGTTGCGGCTGGAAATGGCGGTGCTGCTGCTTCAGACCACATCGCTTAAAGTGTATGAGGTGGCCGAACGGGTAGGCATTCCCAATTACCGATATTTCTCGCAGCTGTTCCGGAATTGGACAGGGGTAGCACCTACAGATTACAAAAAGGGCTGATGATTATATGAAAGCACTAATATCTTGGTTTGGCAGCTGGAGCATGCTGGCCAAACATTTTTTATTTTTATCCCTGGGAACGCTCGTCCTGTTAGGGGGACTTGCCTGGAACAACCTGCGGGAAGCGGAGGATTTGTTCCGCAAGCAAGTCGTCACAGATGCCCAAATCATCATTGACCGCACGAATCTGTACATGAATGCGTACTTGGACAATGTGCAAAACATTCTACTTTTGATCTCCACCCAAGGAGATCTGTTGAACGTCGGGAAGGAGAAGGACGCTGCAGAGGTTCTGCGATCCTATGCGAATATGAACCGAACGCTGTATAGGTCGCTCTATTTGGTTCGAGAGGATGGCACCGTCATTTCCCACGCCCAGACGACCTTCGAAATCATCGGAAATCCGCACATCTCCTCACTGCTTGAAAAGGCCAAGCAAACGTACGGGATGTTTATCACCGAGCCCTATCAATCCCCGATGTCGGGAAAGACGGTCGCCTTCGTGCTGCCCATTCAATCCGCTGCGACCCAGTCGTTTCGAGGGATAGCCGTGGTGGAGATCGATCTCGCCCAACTATCGAACATGATCGCTCAATTCATGAATACGAGACATCAAACGTTCGCGATCGTCACCAATCAACGAAATGTCGTTCATTTGGTTGAAAGTACCAACAGCTCGACACGGCTGCTGCCCTACAACACCTCGGTGTTTCCGCCGGAGCTGAAGGGGAGCTTCGTCGAGCAAATCTCGGAGCTTCCCATCGGAACATCGGAGCTTGCGGGTCCACAGGGAGACCTGGTTGCCGTGAAATCCGGGATGAATCGGCTAGGCTGGTATTTTATCGCGTTTTATGAAAACAGCTTCTTCTATCAAAATATTCGCAGCCTGTATCAGAACTTCAGCACCGCGGGTTTGTTCTGGTTCGTTCTGGTGCTGGCGAGCACCTATATGTTGAGCCGCTATATTACGAAGCCGGTTCGTACGCTCGTGGCGAAGATGGACCGGGTTTACGATATGGAGGTGCTTCACAGTATACAAACGACAGGAAACGATGAGATCGGCCGGTTGGCGCGAAGCTATAATGCGATGATGGAGCGGATTCATCTTTTGATGAGAGAAACGAAAGAGGCGGATCGCCGCAAGAAGCAATTCGAGCTGAAAATGCTGCAGAGTCAAATTGCTCCGCATTTTTTGTACAATACACTGGCCTGCATCAGCTCTCTAGCCAAGCAGCACAAAATCAGCGAGGTACGGGAAACGATCAAGGCGCTCGTTGGCTTGCTGTCCTTCAGCTTTGATAAAAGCAAGGAATTCGTCTCCTTGGAGGAGGAGCTGGAAGGGCTGCGCATGTATGCGTACATTCAGAAGGTGAGATATGGCGATAAGTTCACGATGGAGATCGACGCGGCACCGGAAACGAACGGCAAGACGATGCTGAAGTTAACGTTGCAGCCGCTTGTGGAGAATGCCATCTTCCACGGACTTGCACCGCTCAAACGCTCCGGCACGATCCGGATCCGGACGAAGTGCGTCAAGGATAAACTGATCGTTACGATCCGGGACAATGGGCTGGGCATGAGCTCGGAGCTCTTGAACAATCTGCTTGCGGTACGCCATAAGGCGCCGAACAAACACAGGTTCACCGGAATCGGGATCATGAACGTCCATGAGCGGATCGGGCTTCATTTTGGCCCCGAATATGGACTTTCGATCTTCTCCCTGCCGGATGTGGGCACGCTGATCCGGATTGAGCTTCCCGCTTTGGAACATGCCGAAATGACGTAATCCCGCGTTTGCAATAATTCGAACATTTTAACAGGATCCCTGTATATTTTCCCCTGTAAACGCTTGCTATACTGAATTCAGCCCGTTCGGAAGCGAGTGAGTAGACAGAGGAGAGGTGGGCCTTATGAAACAGCAAATCCTAGGCGGGCGTAATACGAGGGCCGGGAGCAGGGTAAGGGAGTCGGGGCTTACAGAGTCTGTGAAGCGGGTATGGGCGTTTCGAGCGTTTTATCTCATGCTATTGCCCGGACTGCTTTACTTTGTGATCTTCCGCTATTTTCCGATGTATGGGCTCGTCATCGCGTTCAAGGACTTTCAAATCTTGGACGGCATCCTAGGCAGCAACTGGGCGGATCCCTGGTACAAGCATTTTCAGACGTTCTTTCAATCCCCTTATTTCGGCCAGCTTATGATCAATACGTTCGTCATCAGCCTGTATAAGCTGGTGTTCGGAATGGCGCCGCCGATTGTGATGGCGCTTCTGCTCAATGAATGCAGGCTGCGCTGGTTTAGAACGATCGTACAGACCGTGACCTATATGCCGCATTTCCTGTCCTGGGTTATCATTTACGGCATACTGATCGCGCTGCTCTCGCAAAATTCAGGGATCGTCAACCGCTGGATCGAAGACTCCGGCGGACAATCGATCGGATTTATGACGTCGATCGATTACTTCCGGTCCATTCTCGTCATCTCGGAGGTGTGGAAGGATCTCGGCTGGGGAGCGGTCATCTACCTCGCCGCCATGACATCGATCGATCCGACCCTATATGAGGCGGCTCGTGTGGACGGCGCAAGCCGGCTCAGGATGATGTGGCACATTACGCTGCCGGGGATTCGGAATGTGATTGTGATGCTGCTCATCTTGAAGCTGGGGCACATTATGGACGCCGGTTTCGATCAAATTTACATTTTGTACAACATTCAAGTGTATCAGGTCGCGGATATTATCGATACTTGGGTGTTCCGGACCGGGCTGCAGCAGCTGAACTTCTCCTTGGGGGCGGCCGTCGGGTTGTTCAAATCGCTGATTGGGCTCGTCCTCGTTCTCGGCTCCAATCATTTATCCAAGAAATGGGGGGAAGGCGTATGGTAAGAGGCTGGGAAGACCGGATCGTCAATGCGGTTGTCGTCCTCATTCTTGGGCTGACAGGACTAGCGGCCATTTTACCGATCCTGTATGTCGTATCGGTGTCCATCACCCCTTTCTCGGAAGTATTGAAAAACGGCGGTTTCATCTTAATTCCGAAATCGATTACGTTCAGCGCTTACAAGGAGCTGTTCAGCAAAACGACGATTTCCAGCGCTTTCGTGATCACGGTGATCATTACAGTCGTCGGCACCCTCGTCAACCTGGTGCTCACTACGCTGATGGCTTATCCGCTCAGCCGGCGCAACCTGCCGGGCAGAAGCCTCTTCTTGCTCCTGGTCGTCTTCACGATGCTGTTCAGCGGCGGCATTATTCCGACATACTTGGTCGTGAAAGCGCTTGGGTTGCTCGATTCCATCTGGTCGATGATTTTACCGAACGCCGTATGGAGCTTTAACGTGCTGATTATGAAAAGCTTTTTCGAAAGCCTGCCGGATGAATTGTTCGAATCCGCCCGGATCGATGGCGCGAAGGAGTTCCGAATCTTATGGCAGATCGTGCTGCCGCTCTCTGTACCGTCCATGCTCACCATCGGGTTGTTCTACATGGTCGGACATTGGAACGAATTTTTCCAGGCGATTATGTACGTGACGGACCGCAGTTTATTTCCTTTGCAGGTCGTCATCCGCGAAATCTTGATGATGACGCAGCAGCCGCTCGAGAACGTCGAGAACATTCTGCCTACGGAAACGATGCAAATGGCTTCCGTCGTCATTGCAAGCTTGCCGATCATCCTTGTGTATCCGTTCATTCAGAAGCATTTCACGAAAGGGATGCTGCTCGGCTCTGTGAAAGGTTGATTCCGTATCCGAATTCCGGACTGCAGCCGGAACCGACGGACACGGTATTATACAACAATATAAACCGAAGAGATAAGGGGTATGGTATGAAAAGGAAAATAATTGTACCGATGCTATCGGCTATCACGATCGCAGGGACGGCGCTTATAGCGGGCTGTGGGGGGTCTGCGGACAAACCGTCCGATAAACCGGCGGCCGGCGGAACACCGGCGGCCAGCAGCAGCATGCCGGTGAAGCTGGACATCATCGAAACGGGAAGCGGGCTGCCCACTCCCGATCAGGATATCATTAAGCAGGAACTGGATAAAGCGCTGAATACCCAAATCAACTTAACCGTGTATGCTTCCAGTGACGATTACAAAAATCAGGTGAACGTGCGCCTCGCTTCCGGCAATTTCCCGGATCTGTTCGCCATCGATCGCGGGCAGCTCAAGCAATTATCCGATCAGGGCCTGCTTCTTGATCTTACTCCTTACTTGGATAGGTTAAAGCCGACGAAGGATTTTATCGGCGAAGCCAGCTTGAAGCAAGGTATGCAGAACGGCAAAACGTTCGCCATCGCCAAGAAGCCCACGATGTCCAAAACTTCCTTTTGGATTCGCAAGGACTGGCTCGATAAATTGAATCTGAAGGTTCCTACTACTCCCGAAGAATTGCTGGAAGTCGCGAAAGCGTTTACGGAAAACGATCCGGACGGCAATGGAAAGAAAGATACGGTCGGGATCACAGGCAGCCATTTCGATGCGTTCTTCTCGATCTTCGGTGCCTATGGAGTAGGGATGGGAGACGGTGCCCCGAGCTTCTATGTGAAAAATAATAAAGTGATGAACGCATTATATGACCCGGGGATGAAGGATGCCCTCGCCTTTATTAATAAATTGACCGCAGCGGGCGTGACAGATCCGGAATTAATGGCCAACACGGCCGTCCTTGCTCGCCAAAAGGCGATTAAAGGGCAAGCGGGAATCCTATACTCGGAATGGTCTTCCATCAACAGCGATCAAACATTGGAGCAGATTAAAGCGGTGAATCCGAATGCCGTCTGGATCCAGATGGAGGCGATCCAGGGACCGGGCGGCAAATATACGAGCACTTGGGACATCGGAAATCCTGCAGGGCTGTATGCGATTCCGAAGGCGCTGGAGAAACAACCGGAGAAGCTGCAAAAAGTGATCGATCTTCTGAATTATGTTTCTTCGAAAGAAGGTTCCCTGCTGGTCCAGTATGGCGTAAAGGGAAAGCATTTTAATCTCGAAGGCGACAAAGTCATACCGACCGATTTGATGGCCAAAGAGGGAGCTTACTTCTGGTTGTACCAATTCACAGGCCGTCCGGAGCTGGAGTACTTGCAGGTGAAATTCGCTTCGCAGATCAAGTTTATCGAGTTCGCGCAAAAAACACCGCGTATTCAAGGGTTGAACGGATTTGTCGACTTCCCGAGCGGCTACAATCCTGGTGACGCAGGCCGGTTTATTGAAGAAGAGCTGACTAAATTCATGTACGGCAAACGGCCGCTCGGCGAATATGACAGCTTCTTGAAGACACTGGAAGGATCGATGAATTACAAAGCTTATATAGATGCCGCTGATAAAAAACTGAAAGAGCTTGGTTACGTGAAGTAAAATCGGGGGGAAAGGAAGAGGAGCCTGCTTCCTTTCCTCTTTAGTTTGCAAAACGATCAGCAGCAGGGAGGAGTACCATCGTGATTGAAAAAGAGAGTCGACAACGGATCCATACAGATGTGCTAGTTGCCGGAGGTGGCATTTCCGGAGTCATGGCGGCACTGGCCGCGGCCCGGAACGGCGCCAAGGTGATCCTATGCCAGGACCGGCCCGTACTGGGGGGAAATGCCTCTTCGGAAATCCGGATGCACATCGTCGGGGCGGCTAACTCGAAGCGGGGGAAGGCGCTTCAGACGGAAGCCAGGGAAGGGGGGATTTTGGAGGAAATTCTCCTGGAGTGCGCCGTCCGCAATCCGCAGCGAAGCGCATCCATGTTCGATCTGATCCTATATGAAAAGTGTCGGGCCGAGCCGAGTCTGACGCTGATGCTCAATACGACAGTGACCGGTGTGCGTATGGATGGGAGCCGGATCGTGTCGGTCATGTGTACTCGTGAAAGCACGGAGCATGACTTCGAGCTGTTCGCGAAAATATTCATAGACTGTACGGGAGACGGCCGGCTCGGCAAAGAGGCGGGAGCGTTATACACGACCGGCAGGGAGTCTACCCGGCAATATGGAGAGTCGCACGCGGGAGAAGAAGCCGATCCTTACCGACTTGGCTCCTCGTTGCTGTTTACCGCTCGCAATATGGGCCGGCCGATGAAGTTTATCCCGCCGGTATGGGCGAAGCATTTTACGGAAGAGGATTTGAAGTACCGCAGCCACAGCTCCTGGGAATACGGCTACTGGTGGGTGGAGTTCGGCGGATTGCTGGATACGATCGCGGACAACGAAACGATACGCGATGAGCTGATGGCCATCATGATGGGCGTCTGGGATCATATCAAAAACAGCGGTCATCATCCGGAATCCGAGAACTGGGCGCTGGATTGGTTCGGCTTCGTGCCCGGGAAGCGGGAGTCGAGGCGGTTTATCGGCAAGCATATGCTGACCCAAAGGGACTTGGAAGATGCCGTACACTTCGAGGATGTGATCGCATATGGGGGATGGCCGATGGATACGCATCCGCCCAAAGGAATCGAGGCCAAAGACACCGATCCGTGCAGTCAGCCGATTACGAACAATGTGTATGAAATTCCTCTTCGGGCGCTCGTTAGCGCCAATGTGGACAATCTGATGTTTGCCGGTCGCAACATCTCGGCTACGCATATCGCGTTTTCCAGCACGAGGGTGATGGCCACGTGCGGCGTAATGGGACAAGGCGCCGGCACTTTCGCCGCACTTGTCGTTCGGGAAGGTGTCCCAATGGAGCGAGCGTGGCAGGACCAGGAGTTGATCCGTCACACGCAGCAGCAGCTGATCAAGCAGGATGCGTTCCTGCCCGGTGTTACCGCTATTCGCAATTTGTCCAGTGATGCTGTGGTCAGAGCCTCCTCCGAGCAGACGGAGGGGAAGGCGTCCCATATTATCGATGGATATACCCGTTCCATGCATGGAGAGAGAGGAGTCAGACCGGATCTGGCCGTTCCCGGCACACACCGGTGGATGTCGCTTCCCGACGACCGGGAGCCGTGGATTGAATTGGAATGGGTGACCCCAGTATCGATACGGGAAATCATCATCGTTCTCGACACCGGCATGCACCGCAGACTGACGCTGACGCATGATGAGCATTTGCACAAGCAGAACGAATGGGGGCCGCAGCCGGAGACGTTGAAGGCGTTCCGGGTAATCGCATATTTTACGGATTCTCCCGAGGCTTGTCGTCAAGTGATGCACGTGGAAGACAATTACCAACGACAGGTTACTTGCCATACCGAGCTTGATCAGGTCAAGAAGCTCCGCTTGGAGGTGCTGGGCATGGGCGGATTGGACCACGCTCGCGTTTTTGAAATCAGATGTTACTGATAGAGGAGGGAGACACCGATGAGGGAACGAAAGCCGCTTTTTCCCAAGCTTCCGCGCCTGCTGCACGGAGCCGATTACAACCCGGAACAGTGGATGCATATGCCGGACATCTGGGATGAGGATATGCGCCTGATGCGTCTCGCCAAGACCAATGTCATGGCCATAGGCATGTTCTCCTGGTCCAGCCTGGAGCCGAGGGAGGGGCAATTCGAATTCGGGTGGCTGGACGAGACGATGGACAAGATGTACCGGAATGGTGTTTACACCATACTGGCAACGCCCAGCGGGGCGAGGCCGCCCTGGTTAGCCAAGAAATACCCGGAGGTATTGCGGGTCCGGCCCGAGCGGGTACGCAATTTATTCGGAACCCGCCATAATCATTGCTATACGTCGCCGGTGTACCGGGAGAAAGTCAGAATCATCAATACGCTGCTAGCGGAACGATATCAAGATCATCCCGGATTACTGCTGTGGCACATCTCCAACGAATATGGCGGGGAATGCCATTGCGGCTTGTGCCAGAATGCGTTCCGGCTGTGGCTGCAGAACAAATACGGCAACGACCTGGATCGGTTGAACAAGGCGTGGTATACGACCTTTTGGAGCCACACCTACTCCGATTGGGAGGAGATCGAGTCTCCATCCCCGATCGGGGAATTCAAGCTGCAAGGCTTGCAGTTGGATTGGAAACGTTTCGTAACCGATCAGAGCACCGATTTTATGATACGGGAAATCGAGCCGCTGAAGCGGCTTGCTCCGGACATACCGGTCACCACGAATTTCATGAGCATGTGCATCATCAATTACGAACGAATGGCAGAGCACGTGGATCTCGTCTCGTGGGACAGCTACCCGCGCTGGCATGACCGGGGTCCCGACTGGCACACGGCCTGCAGGACCGCATTCGTTCACGACCGGTACCGCTCGCTCAAGGACGGACAACCGTTTCTGCTCATGGAGAGCACGCCGAGCATGACGAACTGGCAGGAGGTCGCCAAGCTGAAGCGGCCCGGCATGCACGCCTTGTCTTCGATTCAAGCGGTCGCGCACGGCTCCGATTCCGTGCAATACTTCCAGTGGCGCAAGAGCCGAGGAGCTTCCGAGAAGCTGCACGGAGCCGTTGTCGACCACAGCGGGCATGAGCATACGCGAGTGTTTCGCGATGTGGCTGAAGTGGGCGCTTGCCTGGAACGTCTGGAGACGATTGCCGGCACGTTCGTTCCGGCAGAAATCGCACTGATTTATGACATCGAGAACGGGTGGGCGGTAGAAGGCGCGGAGGGACCGCGAAAGCCGAACCTCAGCTACGAACAAGAAGTACTGCGCCATTATGAACCGTTCTGGAAGCTGGGCATTCCGGCCGACGTATTGCCGATGGACCGTCCGCTTGACGGCTATAAACTGGTGGTCGCCCCGATGCTATATATGGTCAAGCCCGGAACAGCCGAACGGCTGGAGTCCTTCGTTCGCTCGGGAGGTACGCTCGTCCTCACCTATTGGAGCGGGATTGTCGACGAGAACGATCTCGTCTTCCTGGGCGGGTTCCCGGGACCGCTCCGCCGGCTGACCGGAGTATGGGCGGAGGAGCTGGACGCCCTGTATCCGGAAGACCGCAACTCCATCGGGATGAAAGGGCCAGGCTGGGAAGGCTTGACCGGAACGTACTCGGTTTCCTTGATGTGCGATCTGATTCATGCGGAGACGGCGGAAGTGATCGCCGAGTACAAGGAAGATTTCTATCAAGGGTATCCCGCATTGACCGTTAACCGAATCGGGGAAGGTGAGGTTTATTATATCGCGGCGCGAGCCGAGCCCGCGTTTCAGGACGATTTTTACGGCAAGCTGGCTGCCCGTTGCGGGATCAAGCGCTCGGTACGGGCAGAATGGGCGGAGGGTGTTAACGCCCATGTCCGGACTGACGGCGTCCGGGATTACATCTTCCTTCATAATTTTACCGATCAAGAACAGCCCGTAGCCTTCAAGGAGCCTTTGCGTGATTTGGAAGGAACTCCGGCCGGGGATAGTGCGATTCTTCCGCCTTACGGGTACCAAATCTTGACGAGAGAAAGAGAATGAAAACGCAGATAAAGCCGGGGATCCCCCGGCTTTATCTTATAGAAAATCCCATCTGCTGTCGGTCTCCGTATAGATGGAGATCAGCACAATTGCCGTATCCTCGCCTATATTTCTCACCATGTGGGGCGTGCACGCATTCCAACTGAAAGAATCGCCCTCTCCGAATTCGGCCGCATCCTCCCCTTGCTCGGCGTAGATCCTCCCTTTTACTACAACATGGACCTCTTCGCCTTCATGTGCATGAGGGATGTCCCCTGTGGAAGCCCCGGGAGGGATCTCCACTAGCATCATCCTTACGTTCTTGGTGGAGCTCAGATGCTCCACCTTCAGATGCTCCGAACCGCTTGTCGTAATTTTTCGTTCATCCTTCCGAACAATATTCATGCGATCCTCTTTTTTCAAGAGCAAATAAGCTAATGGAACCTTCAAAGCTTGCGCTATGCTTTCAAGCGTCGAGATGGAGGGGGACGTTTTATTAGTTTCAACCTGACTCATAAAGCCTTGTGACAAGCCGGTTTCTTCACAAATTTGAGCGATTGTGATATTTTTTCGTTTCCGAATCGCGCGTATGGTGGAGCCGATATCCATCCGATTGCACCTCAAACCAAAATATTAGTAATACAAAAGTTAATTACATATTAACAAATTTCCTGTTGACGTTCCACAGTGTTTTATAATAAATTACTTATATAAACAATATATCTTTATTACTAATATTTTTTTAGGGGAGAGATTACGGAATGAGTAAGACAGCGGTAGTTTCGGTTATTATGCGTGTGGTGATGGGCATTATATTTTTATCCCACGGAGTCGCCAAGTTTCAAACGGGACTAAGCAATGTAGACGCATGGTTCAGTTCAATTGGAATACCGGGATTTTTGGGTTATGTTATAGCGATGCTTGAGCTCGTTGGGGGCATATTGCTGATTGTGGGGTTGTTTACTCGTTATGTTTCGGCCTTGTTCGTAGTCATGCTGATCGGAGCCATCTTCACGGCGAAGCTTCCGGCTGGACTTCTCGGCAACGCTCAAATGCCCGGCTATGAGCTGGATCTCGGATTTTTGATGATTTCGTTGTATCTGGTTGTTGCAGATCGGTCGCCTCTCTCGGTTGACCGTCTTATTATGAACAAACGCAGCGCATAACTTACAACTAAGGGGGATTTATTGTGAATCCGGCTTATCAATATGATGTTCATTTGCCGGCCCATATGGACCCGGACAAGAAATATCCAGTCGTCTTTACCCTGCATGGCAAAGGCTCCAATGAAAGAAATGTGTTCGGTTTGGTCGCTCCGCTCGCGGATCATTTCATTATAATCGGCATTCGCGGCAACCTGCCGCTCGGTGCGGGTTATCAGTATTACGAGTTGAAAAGTCTCGGCAATCCCATCCGGGAGATGTTCGACGATGCAGTCAAGCAGCTCGAAGGATTCATTCGCTATGCAACGGAGAAGTATCCGATCGATTCGGACAAGCGGTATTTGCTCGGCTTTAGTCAAGGTGCCATCCTGTCCATGACACTTGCGCTGACGATGGGGGATCAACTGAGGGGAATCGTTGCGTTGAACGGGTACGTTCCTGACTTTGTGAAGACGGAGTATCCGCTGCGCAGCGTGAAGGACGTCTCGTTCTTTGTTTCGCATGGAGAGCACGATTCCGTATTCCCGGTTCGGATCGGGCATGAGACGGCTGCCTATTTTAAGGATCAGACACCGCTACTGACATTCCACTTATATCCGACCGATCACGGTGTTTCGGAAGAAAATCAGCTCGATGTCCTGAATTGGTTGAAGAAGGATGCCGGGTTGATTACAAACCTGGAGTGAGTAGTCCATCACCGGGTAATCGAAGGCTGAGGAGTTTATGTTGTCAGCCTTCGTGTCTTTCTTACTGGTTAGCGAAGGGAATCCAGCCGGAGAGGATTGCACCACCGCCCGCGTGGTTGCCTGCCGCAAGCTCACCTCCATGCTGCCGGATGATTCGCTGTGAGATGGTCAGCCCGAGCCCTGCTCCTCCTGTCGCACGACTTCTCGATTGTTCGCCTCGATATAGAGGCTCGAAGATACGTTTCAGCTCGTTTGACGCAAAGCCCGGCCCTGAATCTTGAATCGTAAACACAACGCGGCCTTCCTCACGACGGCATTCAACGAGAATGCGGCCATGGGGAGGGGTATGCCGCACCGCATTGTCCAATAAGTTGCCAATCGCGCGATGCAATAAGTGGGAATCGGCTTGGATCATACAGTCATCCGGTGCATAATCGGCGACGATCGAGATGTGTTTCTGCTGCGCTTGCGGCTCCAGGCTTTCGACGGATTTTTGAACAATCTCGTGGAAGCCAACTGTGTGTTCGCTTAGCTCGGTTTCCAAGTACTCCATCTTTGTAAAGGTGAATAGGTCCTCGACCAATCGATCCAATTGCACTGATTTCTCCTTACACACGGCTACATACTTCGCCAGTTGATCCGGTGTTCGTGCAATCCCTTGTTCGAGCCCGTCCAAATAACCCCGCAAGGCGAATAATGGCGTCCGTAAGTCATGCGCGACGGAAGCGATAATAAACCTTCGTTCCTCCTCCAGCTCCGCTTGCTTTCGGTGTGAGCTTTGAACTCCCTTTACCATGACTTCGAACCCGTCTCGAACTTCTGCAATCTCTCTGACGGCCGACTGGGGTAGCCGAACGTCCCAATCACCTTCCGCAATTTGCCGAGCAGCCTGACTCATCCTCTCGAGGGGCAAGAGAAGGAGCCGACGCATTCGAACACCCACTATAAAGAAAGCAACAAGCAGCCCCGCGAACGCAGCCACCATGAGCCCCGTATAGGAATTCGGCCGATCCGCTCCAATATGCAACGATCGGGTCGTGATGAGGTGTGCCGTTACAAAGAAAAGCCACGGCAGCAGCAGAAGGAGCACTAAACTGAGCAAAAGATAGGTACGAATACGAAGCTTCCTCATGTTACACCCCCTCGAAGCGATAACCTACGCCCCATACGTTGGTCAAATATTGCGGCTGATCGGGATCGAGTTCTATTTTCTCGCGAAGACGGCTCAGATGGACGCGAATCGTATGCTTATCGCCGATGCCCTCCCAGAACTTCGAGAGCAGTTGATCATAAGTAAACACCTGTCTCGGATGCTCCGCAAACAATCGCAGCAGCTCATATTCCTTCGGTGTGAGCGAGACGTTCGTTCCATCGACGAACACTTCTCTTGTGGACAAATTCAGCTTGATACGGCCATAGTCCAACACATTGACCGCGTTTGCTTGCTGCGTGCTAGTGCGTCGTAAAACAGCCTTAACGCGGGCAACGATCTCGCCGGGCGAAGCGGTTTTGACAATATAATCATCGCCGCCGAGCGTCAAGCCACGAATCTTATCTACATCATCGCTCCGGGCACTCAAGAACAGGATCGGAACATTGCTTTCCGTCCGAACGCGCCGGCATAATTCGAATCCGTTTTGTCCCGGCATCATCACGTCCAGGATGATGCAATGAATGGGGTTCCGTTGAAACTCTGTCCACGCTTGCGTCGCGTCGTTAGCCATTACGACCTGAAACCGTTCATTTTCTAAAAAATCTCTAAGTAGTTCAACGATGCTCTGGTCATCGTCCACGACCAATACAGTAGGTCTTTCATTCATCGATATCCGCCTTCTTTCCAACGACTTATCCATCCGATTCTCTCCTAGTGTAACATCTCTTCTGCAAAACCAGACGAATTCCGCACATATTGGGACGGTTTGTTTATCGTTTTGTAACCTTTTTGACGATTCGTTTGTGAGATTCTCTTGCTATTCTTTCTATCGGTGGTATGAATAGAAGGAGGTTAAAGAGATGTTGACTGTACAAATCGTGCTGTTTGATGGGTTCGATCTTCTGGATGCCGTTGCACCTTATGAAGTCTTTTGTGCTGCCGGGATGGTCGCCGATACTGTGTTGTGTGTGGAATTTGTCACGGCGGAAGGGCCGAGGCTCGTCCCGAGCGGCGTCAACGGATTGAAAATTGAAGCGACCGGCAGGCTGAGCCCGGATCGAAAGGGCATTATTCTAGTGCCCGGCGCGTCCGGAGAGTTAGAGGGAGACGGCCCGAATTCGATTCCTGCGATTTTGGCCCGAGCTATGAACACGAAATTGACCGAAATGCTTGAACAAGCGCTCGGGCATCCGGATCTCGTAGTTGCAACCGTATGCGGGGGCTCCCTATTACTAGCCATGGGAGGACTTCTGGAAGGAAGGCCGGCGGTGACGAATCACTTAGGGATGGACCTGCTTGGGGCGACGGGTGCGATACCGGTTAGGGCCCGAGTAGTCGATGACGGTAACTTCGTTTCTGGGGGTGGTGTGACCTCGGGGCTCGATGTCGCGCTCCATCTAGTTGAACATCAGCTCGGGCCTCGTATTGCGCATGCAGTAGAGCAACTGTTCGAATTTGAACGAAGAGGAACGGTCTGGCGCAACATGGGGATCGCTCCGAGCACGAATCTTGGATCGGCAGTCAGTGATCTGAACGCAGCAATGGATCCTGAACGCTCTCAAGACACATCGGGTAATGACTTCATACGGGCTTCGATTTTCGATGGGGAATGGGATACGATCATCGCAAGCCCAGTAGGGAAGCTGTCGGTCAGGCTCCATATCGCAACGGTTAATGGCGTCATGCAAGGTACGGCGAGGCAAGGGGATGAAGTGAGCGCGTTTATTGATCTGGAACATAAAGGCAATATGCTTCGCTGGTCACAGCGAATTACGAAGCCGTTGCGTCTGAATTTGAAGTTTGAAGTAACAGTTGACGGGGACTCTATGAACGGTATCGCCAAAGCGGGTGTATTGCCGGCCTCCAAATTAACAGGGAAGCGGAAATAAGCGGTGGACAGCATGGATAGACGCCAAGCCTTCTACAAGCTGTTTGTGTGTATCGGGTTGATCTACATCCTTTATGCTCTGATTACCAATCTCGTTGTCGATCCGGACTCCGAGATGTTTCTAAGCCAAAAAGCGGGTCTCGAGCATGAGCTAAAGCCTCGCATTTGGTTGACGGTTATGCACATTCATGTAGGGGCCGCCTGTATCGCCATGGCGTCGGGACTCATCAATTTTTCAAACCTCATCTATGAGCGACATCGCAGGTTGCATCGCGTGAACGGCTACGTGTATGTAGCGTCCGTACTTATGGCCGTACTAACATCCGGATACATGGCGCCGTACGCGACTGGTGGAAAAATTAACAGCATAGGCTTCAACGTTCTTAATCTTCTCTGGCTCTTTGTAACGGCGACAGCACTTGTCCACATCCTTAAAAAACGGATTCTCCAACACCGTCGGTGGATGATTCGAAGCTATGTCTTTTGCTTTACGAATTTGCTGATCCATCTGCTCACCTATCTGTTTCACCGGATGATCGGCTTCGATTACTTGACGAGCTATACGCTCGGACTTTACGGCTCCATCGTGCTAATCTTGATTGCTCCGGAAGTCCTTTTTCGAGTTGAGAGACAGATCGGACCTCCTGGATTATAATGGATAAAAAAGAAGGGTGGAGCAGTGTCAATGCAAGTTCAGGCAGTCCTATTCGATTTATTCGAGACGCTTGTCACGGAATTCGAGGATGGCAGGAGGAAGGTGGATCGGGCGAAACGAGATTACGAGCCGCTGATCGGAATTCCGAACGAGGTGTTCGGCCGTGCTTGGTCGGCTCGCAGAGATCGGCGAATGACCGGTGCGTTCCGCCACTTCAAGGAAGTCGTGGAGGACATTCTAGCGGAGCATCGGATGGAGAGCGGGAGCAGGGCAACTTCCATCGAAGCTCTGTACCAAGATAGAATCGGGGAGAAAAGGGTTCCCTTCGAATCCGTCGATCCGTCCATCCTCCTTATGCTGGAGCGGTTGCAAGGCGCAGGAGCGAAGCTGGCGCTGATCAGCAATTGTACCGAGGAGGAAGTGCAAGGGTGGCACGACAGTCCGCTCGCTGCTTATTTCGACATTGTGGTGTTCTCATACCAAATGGGCTTGGCGAAGCCCGATCCCCGCATTTATGAGCTGACGTTATCGCGCTTGGGCGTCTCTGCCGGTCAGGCGGCGTTCGTGGGGGACGGCGGCTTTCAGGAATTGGAGGGGGCGGCGGCGAGCGGCATCCGGAACGTCTATCAATGCGGCTGGTTCGTGCCCGAGCTCTATCGCAAAGGCCCAGGGGAGGCCACGGTGGTGGAATCGACGGGGCAGCTGCTGGAGCGCCTCGGCATCGGGAGCCGTAGGGAGGAATAAGTCAAACTGCCAGGGAGGTCGTATTCCTATGTTCTTCGTAAATGCACGAGCGTTCATCGAACGTTTCGTAGACGGGCAAAGAGAAATCGTCATTCAGCGGCGCGATAAGCCCGGTCAAGGAGCGTCGCTGCTTGAGTTGCCCGGAGGAAGGATCGAGCCGTACGAGCCGCTGCTCACCGCACTGAGCCGTGAGGTGATGGAGGAGACCGGTCTCGTCGTGACGGAGGTGGAAGGGGCCGACACCCGGATCGATACGGTAGGGATGGATTCCACTTTCGAAGTGGAGTGCATCCGGCCGTTTGCGGTCTACCAGACGATCCATGGGCCGATTGACTCCGTCGGCAGCTACTTCCGCTGCAGAGCGGAAGGAACCTTGTTGGAGCAAGGGGATGACACTTCGGAGATCCGATGGATTCCGGTTGCGGAACTGCGGGCTTTGTTCGAACGGGATCCGCTGCTATTCGCGCCTGTTGATCGGGCGGGGGTGCGTTTTTATTTGACGATACTAGAGAGAGAAGGAGATTGTGGATGAGGCTGAAGGCGATCGATGCGGCTTATCAGTTTGTGGCCGATACGTTCCCGGGCTGCAAGGTCGCGTTCCTGGCGGGCAGCGCCTCCAGAGGAGAAGACAAGCCGACTTCGGACCTGGATCTCGTCGTGATCTTGCGCGAGGGGGAACCGGCCGGTTACAGGGAAAGCTTCGAGCGGTACGGCTGGAAGCTGGAGGTGTTTATTCATAACGAGCATACATACATGCCCCAGTTCGAAAAAGAACGCATCGACGGTAAACCGATTCTGTCGGCGATGATGCTGGAGGGCATTGTGTTGATCGAGGAGAAGCCGGGTCTCGCGGAGCCGTTCAAGGCAGCGGCAGGATCTAGCTTGGCGCAGGGGCCGGAACCGTTAACGCAGGCGTTCGTCGACGCTTCACGCTACTTTATGTTCGATTTCGTGGACGACTTCGAGGATGCGGTTGACGAACGGGAAGCGATCATGACGTTGAATGCGATGAGCGTGCGGCTGGGGGATTTTATTCTCAGGTTGAACGGGAGATGGTCGGGGAGCGGCAAGACGATGACTCGTGCTTTGTATCGGATGGACCCGGAACTGGCTGACCGGTATTTCGCGGCACTGGATGCCTACTATACGAGAAGAGACAAGGCGCCTATGATCCAGTTCGTCTACTCCATCTATGAGCCGCTGGGAGGGAGGCTCTACGACGGATTTTCCATGGGGAAGCACTAGGAAAAATGGAAGAAGGGGGAACGCCCATGACGTGGCATCGGCATTTAGGTGTATATGGGATTTGTTATCAAGAGGGGCGGCTGCTCGTCGTCCACAAAACGAATGGGCCGTACCGGAACCGCTATGACTTGCCGGGAGGGACCGTGGAACCGCAGGAGACGTTGCCGGAAGCGCTTGAGCGCGAGTTCATGGAAGAGGCTGGTCTCGAGGTGGAGGTGCTCCGGCAAGCCGGGATCGGTGAATATGTCGTCCCCTCCCCGATCCGGGAGCATTCGCATATCCAGCATCTCGCGATATTGTTCGAAGCGGCGTGCAGCGTGCCGACCTCGTTCCGAACGGATCGACGGAGCGATGACGCCAAGGGCGCCGAGTGGGTGAGCTTGGCAGACATTTCGGCGGACAATGCATCGCCGCTCGTCTTGTCGGCCAAGCTGTATTTAGCCGGCGATCCGAACGCCTTCGCTTCGCGGAAACTGGATACCTGGATCGTCAAGGCCTAAGTTGACTAGCCGATCAATTCAATAACCGTTTAATCACCGATTGGTAAGCCGATTTGGCTCGCAAGCCTACGAGTTTTTCCATCGGCTGTCCCCGTTTGAACACAATGACCGTAGGCGTCCCCATGATGCCATAGTCGGACGCAATCTGGGGAGATTCGTCGATGTCCACCTTCAGGATCTTCAGCTTCGAGTCGGGGTACTCTCCGTTCAGATCGTCCAATATAGGCATAAGCGCCTTGCAGGGGGGGCAGTAAGGGCTGGTGAAGTCCACCAACGTTACCTCGCTGTCCCCGAGTTTCGCCGCGAATTGCTTCTCCGTAACCATTTCAATCGCCATCGTATGTTCCTCCTTGAGTTATAAGGTTTTCCGCCTGAATGAACGCGATCCGTTCCTCCAGGTTCATTTTGATTTGCTGCAGCTGTTCGATCTGCCGGTCAATCTCCTCCAGCTTGTTCCGGTACACGGGCAGCACTTGACGGCAGAACGATTCCTTGTTCAGCAGCACGCATTGCAGGAACCCGGCAATCTCATCGGTCGACAGGCCGAGCTGGATGTACAGCTGAATCGTCCTCACTTGCTCGACCGCGAAGGGGGAGTAAGTGCGGTATCCGTTCGGCTCCCGGCTCGAGCTGAGCAAGCCTTGTTGTTCGTAATATCGCAGCGAGCGAATGCTTACTCCGGTTGCTTGGGCCAATTCGCCGATTCGCATGTTGTCAGGTCTCCTTTATCCGTGTTGGTTGTATTGTAAACCATAACATTAATGTGAGGGTCAATAGGTTATTTTGAGTATAGCTCAATCTCCCCCTCCATTACCCTCACTTTTTTCACTCCTTCATCATTTGTTCAATTTTCTTGAATTCGGTGAAACAGCGAGAATTGCTACAATAGGCAATTGCAAGCGTTTCCTTTATTGTGAAGGCATCGGGTTAGCGCCCGAGACAGCGCACAGAGAAAGGAAGATCGCCGATGGCCCGCGCATCCAGCCCCCTCCACGCCACGTCGCGCCGTCCCGCTGCTCCGGACACAGACGCCAGGCCTCCTGTCCAACCGCGGCGCAACAAGCCGCACCAGCTCGCCGGCCGCCTCTGGCGGGAACGCTATTTGTTCCTCCTGCTCTTGCCGGGACTGCTGTACTTCATCATCTATCGCTACATTCCGATGCTGGGCAATGTGATCGCCTTCGAGGACTACAGCCCGTTCCGGGGCTTCCTCCATAGCGAATGGGTCGGCTTCCGCCACTTCCGGACCATCTTCAGCGACCAGGAAGTCATTCGGGTGTTATGGAACACGATCTGGCTCTCCACGCTTCAGATTGCATTTGCGTTCCCGGTCCCGATCATTCTCGCGATCATGCTGAACGAGATGCGGAACGAACGCTTCAAGCGGATCATTCAATCGATCCTTTATTTGCCGCATTTCCTGTCGTGGGTCGTCGTGATCGGCATCGTCACGATCTTCCTGAAGACCGAAGGCATCGTGAATCGCCTGCTGGACATGGCGTTCGGGATAGAGCCCATCACGTTCCTGCAGCAGCCGGGCTGGTTCATGCCGCTTATCGTGCTCGAGGTCATCTGGAAGGAATCCGGCTGGGGGACGATCATCTTCCTCGCCGCCTTAGCCGGGGTCAACCCGAGCTTGTACGAAGCGGCCGTAGTCGACGGAGCGAACCGGTGGCGCCAAATATGGCACATTACGCTGCCCGCGCTTAGAAGCACAATCGTCATCCTGTTTATCCTCCGGCTTGGGAGCGTGCTGGATTCCGGCTTCGAGCAAATATTCCTCATGCTGAATCCGTTCACGATGAAAGTCGGCAACGTGCTAGACACCTATGTGTACTTCAAGGGCATCCAGCAAGCGGACTTCAGCTTCGGCACGGCGGTGGGCTTGTTCAAAAGCGTGGTAGGACTCGTGCTGATCCTGGCCGCCAACAAGCTCGCGCGCAAATTCGGGGAAGACGGCGTCTTCTAACTCCTAAGGCAGGTGATCTACATGCTAAAACCAACCGTACCGGAACGCGCGTTCCATTTCGTCAACGCAAGTATCCTCACGCTGCTGGCCCTGCTGATGCTATTCCCGTTTTACTACATCTTCGCGGTTTCGTTCACGTCCTACGAGGAATACATGAAGAGCGAGCTCATCCTGTGGCCAAGCCAGTGGGTAACCGATGCGTACACCTACATCCTGAAATCCAAGGAGTTCATCCGCTCGATCGGGGTGACCGTGTACATTACGGTTGTCGGCAGCCTGGTCAACTTGGTCTTGACCGCGACGATGGCCTATGCTATTACTCGAAACATATGGGGACAGCGCGTTTATTTATTTCTCGTGTTGTTCACCTTTATCTTCAGCGCCGGGATGATCCCGACTTACTTGGTCGTGAAAGCGACCGGCCTGATCGACACCTACTGGGCGCTGATTATTCCAGGCGCGATCAATTCGTTCAACCTGATCGTGATCCGCCAGTTTTTCCTGAATATCCCGCAGGAGCTGAACGAAGCGGCGTTGATCGACGGCGCGAACGACCTGCAGATCTTCTCCCGCATCGTCGTCCCGTTGTCCAAGCCGGCCTTCGCCGCATTCGGCCTGTTCTACGCGGTCGGCCATTGGAACACGTACTTCTCGGCTATCCTTTACTTGAACGATCCCTCGAAATGGACCGTACAGGTCATCCTGCGCCAAATCGTCATCCTGAACGACGCGACGAACGCGCTCGCCTCTGCAGCCCGGGACGCGGCCCGCAGCGCGCACCAGCCACCCGGCGAAACGATCGGCATGGCGGCGATTTTGCTTGCCACCCTGCCCATCCTGATCGTCTACCCGTTTCTGCAAAAGCATTTTGCGAAAGGGGTGATGCTCGGTTCCGTGAAAGGCTGACTGTATCTCAAGAATGGCAAGGGAGTCCGAATATCAGAAGCAACCAAATCGAGGAGGGTTCATCCGCAAATGAAAAAATGGATCGCTGTAAGCTTGAGTATGAGCATGGCCGCCGGGCTCGCCGCATGCAGTAGCGACTCGAAGCCGACAGACAAACCGAACGCCACCGGTACTCCACCCGCGATCGCCACCGCACCCAAAAAGGTAACGATCACCACGATTGAGGGCACGTGGTCGAGTCCGATCCCGGATCCGAGCGGGGAAGGGATTCAGAAGATCAACGAGAAGTTCAATGTCGACTTCAAGCCGCAGCAGGTGCCGTACGACGAGTACACGAACAAGCTGCCGGTCGTCATGGCGGCGGGCGATTTGCCCGACATGATCGGGATGGAGAGCGCGGACGCCAACTTCGTCAAATGGGCGAAGCAAGGGGCCTTCCTCCCGCTGAACGACTACATCGACAAATACCCTACTTTGAAAGCAGTGCCGAAGCAAGTGTGGGACGCGGTGACGGTGGACGGCAAAATTTACGCCATCCCGCAGTATTTTCCTCCGAAGTATGGGAAAAAGCCGCTCATCCGCAAGGATTGGTTAGACAACCTCGGCCTGAAAATGCCGACGACGTACGAGGAATTGAAGAACGTGGCGATCGCGTTCACGAAGAACGACCCGGACAAAAACGGCAAAGCCGATACGTACGGGATCGGGCTGTCGAAGCTGATCGTCTACGGGGCGCACATGGGCGCGGCATGGGATAGCGGCTGGTATTGGAAAAACGAGCAAGGCCAATTGATTCCCGGCGTCATCTCCGAAGGATTCAAGCAGCAGACGCAGCTGCTCGCCGACTTGTACAAGGAAGGCGCCATTCACAAGGACTGGGCGGTGTCGAAGACGGCGGACATCCGCAAGGACTTCTTCGCCGGCAAGTACGGCATTTACTACGAGCAACCGTACGACATCTCCGAAACCCGCTTCAAGACGCTCAAGGCCGCACAGCCGACAGCCGAGATCGAAGTGATCCCGCCGTTCAAGCAAGCGGACGGCCAGCAAGGCTATCTCGCGCTGCCGGGCTATTATCAGGTCACGATGATCAATGCCAAGCTGAAGAACGATCCGGACAAGGTGAATCGGATTCTGCAGATGCAGGACTACTTCCGGACATTCATTCCGGTCGATCAGCGCAATCCTCAGAACAAAGAGTACGATTGGCAAAACGGGGGCAACGGCGTAGGTTACACGATGGTGAACGGCGTATCGTTAACGACCGCGGAAGCCGTAACGAAGCGTCCGGTCAGCTACTTCAACGCGCCGTACTGGGCGCCGAACGATGAAGCGACCGAGCCGGGAAAAGTATTGACCGATGCATTCGCCCAAGGCTTCGCCAAATCGGCTGTCGACCTGCTGAAAAATACGAAGTTTTATATCGACCCTGTGAATCGAATTCACTCGGAAGTGCTGGCTGCGAAAGGCTCGGAACTGCTCGCTCTGACGCAGGAATGGCAGACGAAGATGATCGTGGGCCAGGAACCGATTTCCAACTGGAGCAAGATGGTCGACGAGTATATGAAAAAGGGCGGCAAGGAAGTCATCGACGACGTGAACAAGCAGCTGCAAGCGACCGGCGTGAAGCCGGAGTGGAAGTAAGCGGCAAGGCGAGAGGGGGAGGCGACTCCCCTTCGAATAATTCATTGGACCGGAGGGGCCAGGATGATGGAGCTCCACACTTCCGAATTCGAACGCCGCGCTCACGCGGCGAGAGAGCGGTCTTATATCGACGATTATCCGGAACGGATGGACTATCGGGACAATGCGTTTCTCCGTTTCTTAGACAGCCGGAGCGACGCCTACTTGCTGAAGCGCAAACGTCGGGTGAAGGCGATCCGGTCGAAGGAGGAAGCGATCGCCTACCGGGATTCGGTGCGGGAAGCGTTCAAACGGTGTGTCGGACCGCTGCCCGATTGTCCGCCGGGACGCGTCGAGGTGACCGGAACGCTGCATAAGGACGGGTATTCGGTCGACCGCGTAACAATCGAGGCTATGCCCGGGGTATTCATCACGGCGAATTTCTATTATCCGGCGGGAGTTCGGCAGCCCGCACCGGCGGTGTTGTTTCCGTGCGGACATGCGGCTGAAGGCAAGGCGAGCCCGATGTACGTGTCGTTCGGCGTCGAGGCGGCGAAGAACGGCTTCTGTACGCTCATCTATGATCCGATCGGGCAGGGCGAGCGCCGGCTGCCGGGCGAGGCGCCCGGCGAAGAATGGCTCAGTCCGGTGGACGCGCACTGCAAGCTCGACCGCCAGCTGAGCGTCTTGGATGAGCATGCCGCGGCGTATATGCTGGCGGAGAGCCGCCGGGCGCTCGATTATCTCCTCGCACGCCCGGAGGTCGATCCGACCCGGGTGGCCGTCTCGGGCAATTCGGGAGGCGGCATGATGTCCGCCTATATGGGGGCGTATGACGACCGGCTGCACGCGGTCGCGCCTTGCTGCTACATCACGGAGCTGCGCGCCATGCTCCAGCGCATCCTCGCGCAGGACGCGGAGCAGTGCACGCCCGGCTTCATGGAGCAGGGGCTCGACTTAAGCGACCTCATCACCGCTGCGGCACCCAGGCCGTACATGGTGGGGGCGGCCTTGTTCGATTTCTTCCCGATCGAAGGCGTGCGTGATGCGTTGGTGGAAGCGAAGGGGCTCTACAGGCTAATGGGAGTGGAAGAACGGGTGCACGTCTCGATCGCTTCCAAAGGCCACGGGATGTGGGTCGAGACGCGTCTCGCCGTACTCCGGTTCTTATGCCGGGAATTCGATGTCCCGTATCGGGGCAACGCGACGGTGGACTATGAGTCGCTTCCGAGCGAGTCGGAATTGCTGTGCGCACAGATGAGCCCGACAGGAGGACATGAACTGCAAGCGTATATCTCGTCGAGAGCGGAGGCCATGTTCCGGAATCGCCCCTACCCGGCTGACGGCATGGACGTGCCGGAGCGGCTGATAAGCGTCCTGAAGCTGTCCGAGCCGCACGAGACGCGGCTCCTCGCACGGGAGTCGTCCGGCACGACCGCTGGCTGGGAAGTGACCCGGCTCGTCATCGAGAGCGAGCCGGGGATGACGATCGAGTGCAAGCTCGTCCGGCGAGTCGACACGGTGCAGCCGGATACGCTGTGCGCAGTCGTCGGCCCGCTACCGGAAGACGTCGTCTCTGCGGCGACGGCGGATTCGAATTGCTCCTGGCTATTCGTCCAGCCGCGAGGCATCGGGACGGACGCCATGCATCCGCGCTCCTCCTTCGGCATGTTCGACGTCGAGACGGGTGCCGGCTACTACGCCCGGCTGCTCGGCCGGACGCTGCAGGGGATGCGCGTCGCCGACGTGCTGGCGGCGCTGCGCGTCCTGCAGGACGAGTGCGGCCTGCGCCCGGCGGAGATCCGGGGCTCCGAAGAGCATGCACTGACGGCGCTGTACGCGGCCGTCTTGGCCAAGCTCGGCCGCGTTCGGCTCGACGGCCTGCTGAGCGCGTTCCGCGACGTCCCGGTGAGCGAGCATCACCGCTGGGGTCACGGCATTTTCGCCGCCGGACTCGGGCTGCACGTGGACGTGCAGGAGCTGCTGGCCGAGCTCCCCGCGGGAGGCGTAACGGTCGTGCGCTGGCTGGACGTCCTCAAGCGAGACATTTCTGGAATGCCTAACTTGTTGCACAATCGTGCGACATAACGCACAAACGTATGCTATAATCGTATCGGAATAGCGTCAAATCTTTCATTATCAAGGAGAGTGGCTCTAGAAATGGTCGATTATAGCAAACGAATTCTGGAAGGCGCCCATCAGACGATAGGCGGCACGCCGATGGTCCGTCTGAGCCGGTTCACGAAGGGACTGCAGGGGGACATTCTGGCGAAGCTGGAGTACATGAACCCCGGCTTCAGCAAGAAAGACCGGATCGCCTTGCAAATCGTGGAGGAAGGAGAGCGCGACGGGAGCTTGTCCCCCGGCCAGACCGTCGTCGAGCTGACGAGCGGCAACACGGGCACCGGTCTCGCGATCGTATGCGCCGTGAAAGGGTATCCGTTCGTAGCCGTTATGTCGAAGGGCAACTCGATGGAGCGGGCGAGGATGATGCGGGCGCTCGGCGCCGAGGTCGTGCTCGTCGATCAAGCCCCCGGCTCGGTACCCGGCCAAGTGTCCGGCGAAGATCTTGCCCTCGTGGAGCGGGAGACGGACCAGATCGTTCGGGACCGCGGCGCCTTCCGCGCGGACCAGTTCCATCATCCGGGCAGCCTCCATGCGCATGAGCTGCATACGGCGGAAGAGATCTGGGAGCAGACAGGCGGCGAGTTCGACGTCTTCCTCGACTTCGCGGGCAGCGGCGGCACGTTCGCCGGCTGCGCGAAGCGGCTGAAGGCGTACAACCCCGATGTCCGCTGCTATCTGGTGGAACCCGCGGGGGCGCCCTATATGGCCGGCGGGCCGCAGACGAATCCGAACCACCGCCTGCAGGGCGGCGGGTACAGCATGGAGCTGCCGCTCGTCGACCGCTCGCTCGTCACCGGCTACCTGACGGTGACGGACGAGGAGGCGATCGAGGCGAGCCGCCGGCTCGCCCGTGAGGAGGGCATCTTCGCCGGCTTTTCTTCCGGCGCGAACGCGGCGGCCGCGTTCCAGCTGCTGCGGGAGCGCGAACGTGGGGCGAGGATCGTCCTGACGATCAACGATTCCGGCCTCAAATATCTTAGCACCGACTTGTACGAGTAGTACAAGCGGTGCCTAAGCCTGACTGCATCCGAACGCCCTACAACAGCTCATGCTTGCGGAATTCGCTCGGCGTAACGCCGGTGAACTTCTTGAACATCCGATTGAACGAATTGATGTTCTGATAGCCGACGAGCGCCGCGGCGTCCTGAATCCGGATGTCCGGCTTTTGCAGCAATTGCTTCGCTTTCCGGATACGGACCGAATTCACGTAATCGACGAAGTAGGTGCCGGTCTTCTCCTTGAAATAAGTCGAGAGGTAGCTGCGCGAGATGTTCAGCCTCTCCGCAATCGCGTCGAGTGTAATGTCCCGCTCGTAGTGGGCTTCCAAATAATCATACACGAAGTGAATGATCGGATCCCGTTTGTCCTTCTTAGCCTTGACCGCCTGACAGGCGGAGTGGATCGCTTGCTCGAGCAGCGCCTCCAGCTGATCGTAGGTGAACCGGCTCGGCAGCTGTGCGATCGCCTGCTGGACGAATCCCGCCTCGAGCTGTTTGTGCTGCAGCGTTTTCTGCAGACGGTGCAGCACATAGTGGGCGAAGCTCATTACGTGGCCGGCGCTAGCGTCTTTCTTCCTCAACTGGCCGATCAGCCGCTTCACGAGCGGCAGCACGACCGCTTCGTTGCCGCTGTTCAGATTGGCGTCCAGTTCTTCCTCCTGCGCCGTCGAGAACCGGATCTCCTCTTCGTCGGCTAGGTCGGTTTCCTCGATCTGCTGCGTCTTGTCGTTCCACCTTCTGCGCTCCAGCAGCCTCTCCCCGTGGCGGTACGCTTCGTTCCAATCTTGCGTCCCGCGTACCGCGGTCATCGTTAGGAAGCAATACTCGCGCTCCGTATCCAATACTTGCTTGATTTGACTCATCACGCCCGCGATCGACGGATCGTCCGGCTCGGCGAAGACGATGGACAAGATTTGATCGGCTTCCATCTGGAACGTATGCGAATCCGGGTAAGTATCCATAACGATCCGATTGACAAATTCCCGGATGAACGCCGTAGCCCGGTCCTGCTCCACGTCCAATTGCTGCAAGCCGGATTTGTAATTCACTTGGAACAACAAGAGCACGAACGGCCGCTCTTCCTGAGTCGTATCGTCATCCTGACCCTTCGCCCGAATGTTCTTCAGCCGGTTGGAGTACGCATAATGTCTCAGCAGCGACTCCTTCTCGGATATATGCTGGCGCATATCCTGGCTCGTCTTCAGGATGTCGCTGACTCGGGCATGGATCAGATTGAACTCCTTAATACTGCTCTCCCAGGCCGTCGGGGTGTTCCACTTCTGAATGGCCTCGACGATGCGCTTGACCGGCGTCTGGAGCCGGTGGCTGAGCAGGAAGGAGGCGCCTACGCTAAGCGACACGGTCATGATGAGGAGGAGCAGGAACGAGAAGTTCCAGCGTACTTGGGAGGAGATCGTCGTATCCGGGATCATCTGGATATACGTGTACCCGCTCTTCCCTTTCATCGAGAAAAAATAATGGCCTTCCCGTTTCAAATATCCGTCACTGGAGAATTCCGGCAAATCTACCTGAGCGGAACCCGCAGAAGCGAACAACCGCTGTCGTCCGTTCATGATATAAAAATTGTCATTGATCGAATGATGCAGGGAAGCATACATCTCGTCCGCGTCGGCGAGAGCGAGCAAGTAAAAGTCCTTGATCTGATCATTCTTCACTACGATCGGAATCATTGTGGAGACACCGGTCCGGTTCCCGCGGTCCAGCTCGCCGAAGGTGGAGGCGGGGAGCATGCGGGATTTGCTGCCCGCTCCGAACTGATCGGTCCAGAACGCCGCGCTGTAGTCGGGACTGGTGTAGTAGCGGTTGAACATCGTCTCCAGGTCGGCTCCCCGGCTTTTTTCCAGCACGAAGCCCGTGTCTTTGTACAGCAGCATCAGGTTATTCAAATGCAGGAGCCGGTTGGAGATGACCGTCTGGATGTCCTGCATCATTGAGACCGCTTTCACATAATCGATCGAAGCGCCTGATACTTCCTGAAGCTCCGGCTTCAGCGAGAAGCTCAGAACGGCATTCTGGATCAAGGCGAAAACGGTTTCATAGTTGTCCGTCGTATTTTTGAGATTCAGCGTATTGTACTTGATGAGCTCATCCTTAATGCTGTCCCGATAGAACATGACGGAGAACAGAATGAACGACACCAAGAGGGAGATGATGATCAAAAAGCTGACCAGGAGCCGGAAAAACAGCGAGGACGCTCTCCCCCGGGAACCGAGTCTCGAAATGAAGTTGCGGCTGGACGTGTCCGTCATCAGTACCTCACCTGCCTTCGGGATTGTTGCCTGAGGGCCTTATTATATCATACGCCATGCAGCCTGCCATCTGTGTTATTCGGTAATTAGCCGGGCCAGCTGCATCCTGCAGGCGTCCCAATCGTTGCCGGACGGGGACCACGAGACCGGATGATCGCGGCTCGCCTCGTGGAGCACGCGAGGCACAGCCTGACGCACGATCGCGTCCACTTGTTCGCGACGGCCTTTCTCCGAAGCCATCCACATGTATTCGTAGTCCTGGATGCCCCGGCGCAAATTTTTCATCCGAATCGAGCTGATCGGACCATTGATGCCACGGTCTTGCTCGCGGTAGAACGGATCACGCCCCGGGTAGAACAAGATGCCGTCGCCGTTGCCCCAATGAATGCCCGACTCGCCGTAGAACTCATCATCCGGATTCTCGTTTACGTACATGAACGTCACCGGGTAACCGAATACGTTTTGGGGAGCACGCCCTCGAGGGCCCTGATGATTGTGGCGCCAATGGGTACCGTGCCAGAGGAAGTAGACGTCCACATCGTGCTTCCACTTCACCCAAGCGTTCACGCGCAGATCGACGGCTTCGCCTTCCAGGATGACAGACCCGTGCGATGGCCGATAGCCGTTATAGAACCAGATGGGCTGTCCCTTCCGATCGGCGGTCTCTTTCTCCTCAGGACGCAGGAACGGGACGCACCAGATGTCGATGCTGTCCGCCAGCTCCTCGACAGGCGTCCGGGTGGTCAGGATCGGCAGATTCGGGTTCGTGCCGCGTGAGCCCTTGATCGATTCGCATTGACGCCGGATCCAGTCGAACTTGTCCGGTCTCGGCTCGTCGATCAGGTATAGGAAATACGTGCCCCTCCATCCATGCTCCTCTTGCAGGTGCCGGAACCAGTCGACCCAACGGGCGGCGGACGCCTGCATTTCCTCCGGCTCATGCCCAAGCACCGAGGCGCCGTACATGCCGATAGGGAACAACTGCTCGCCGACACCTTGCCCCGGCCCTTCGTACCCGTTTTCTGTCCTGTAGTAGTCGCCAGTCAAATAAGGTTTATACCGCTCCAAAGCATCCAGATCGAATGCCGAACCGTGGACGCCGGAGCCGACGATGTCGAACCGATGGCGGTGGGCCATTTTTCGCAGCGCGTCCGTGGCATTGTCCAGCATGGGGAAGTAGGCGCTCACGTCCGATGTGTACACCATCGTTTTCGTATGCGTCTCCTGTGGCAGTGTGAAGTCGTGCAGCTCGAGCTCGACCGGAATGACGATCGCGGGCGCATCCGGTCCTACCCGGACTTGGACCGACCCCGTATACAGGCCGGCGATCAGCGTGCCGTCGTCCGGAATGTAGATGTCGATCCAGAAGCCTTGATTCTTGCCGGCCGCGATCGCAACCGGCTGACCGCCGAAGCCCGCCCTCGCCTCGTGCGGAATAAGTGCGTCCGGAATCCAGCCGGCAGCCTGCAGCGGTGGAGCGCTCGGGGCATAGAACCATTGAGGCGGCGTGCTCAGCTCGGGGGCGACGTAGAGATAATGCTGGGTGAACACTTCGATCCGGCGACCGACATAATCGTTCGGATCGGTGGGGGAGCGAAGCTCGTTGCGGATGGAACAGGCGGAGTCGGTGTGGAGCGTGAGCGCGGACATGTCGACCGTGACGCCGCCTATGGCTGTGGACGCCTCAACGATGATCTGGAACGCCACCGTTTCGTTGCGAGCGCCGAACAGGCGAACCCGGGTGCCGTCCCAAACGCTGTTGCCGGAACGGTGCGGATTGGACAAGTCGTCCCGATGGATTTTCTCGCCGTCGTTCACGGCCCATACATGAACAAGACTTTCGGTGCTGGACATAGGATCCCCCTTTGTCGGAACCTTTTTCTTTTTACAGATTCAGTATGTTTAGGTGCTTCACCGCAAAAGCGTGAAATAGGGCATCGGAGCTAACGCTTCCTGAATCGGCATAATTAGCTACCGCTAAGGACGAACCCGCCACTCCGAAATGCTCCGATAAAAGCTAATTTTATTAAAGCATCCCGTGTGTACGGTGGCTATCAACGGATTTTTCACTTGTTCACTCATTTTTCAATATCCGTAATTCCTCCATGAAGCGAAAAAACCGATTGTATCCGCCGCCGTCGCAGGCCGCTATAATACGGGGGAAGCGAAAGGGAGTGAAGAGGATGATCCGACAGCTTAGACACGACGAAATCGATCAATTTGTGGACATGACCGAAGTGGCGTTCGCCGTCTCGTTCACTCCGGAAGAGCGGGAGGCGCGGCGCAAGCAAGTCGTCCCGGAGCAGATCTGGGGTTATTACCGGGACGACCGGCTCGCCGCGCGGGTCGCCATCCTTCCCTTGCGCATTATGGTGCAGGGGGTCGCCTACGAGATGGGCGGCATTGCCCATGTCGCGACCTATCCGGAGCTGAGACGCGGCGGCCTGGTGTCCAAGCTGATCGTACGCAGCCTGGAGGAGATGAAGCGCAGCGGACAGACGGTGTCGATGCTGAACCCGTTCTCGTTTGCTTTTTACCGGAAATTCGGCTGGGAGTGGTTCTGCGATCTAGTGACGTATTCCGTAGAAAGCCGGCACCTGCCCAGGTTCAAAGATACGGCTGGACAAATCAAACGCGGCGGCGAAGGGGATCTCGGCGTTGTGGCCGAGTTGTACGCTGCCTATACAACCCGCTTCAACGGGATGCTCGTTCGAGACGAGGCTTGGTGGAAGTCGACCGTGTTCCGTCGCAAGCTGGGGCAGCTGGCGCTCTATTGCAATGATCGAGGTGAGCCGGAAGGGTACATGCTGTATGCCATCCGCGATCGGCGGTTCCGGATTCACGAATGGATCCCGCTCTCGGCCGACAGCCGGAAGGGGCTGTGGCAGTTCGTCGCCAACCATGATTCCATCGTCGACAGCGTGGACATCAGCATGCCGGCCGACGATCCGACTGCACACTGGTTCGCGGAGCCGGGCACGGCCGGGCGGAAGCTGTATCCGTACTATATGGCGCGAATTGTTGACTTGGAGCCGTTCTTGCGCCTCTATCCGTTCGCAACGCAACCGCCGGGCTCGACGCTCCGGATAACCGTCCAAGATGAGCACGCTCCATGGAACGGCGGTACATGGGAGCTTCAATGGCTGCAGGGAGGCGGGTTCACGATCACACGCGTGAACGTCTTACCTGCCGCCGACGGGACCGAGGCGGGCGGGGACGAATGGCTCGCTTGCGACATTTGCACGTTGTCGTCGCTTCTGCTCGGGAGCTCCCGTCCCGCTGCATTGTGGGAGTTGGGCCGGCTGCGAGGTCGATCGACTGCCGTGGAGCTGCTCGAACGGACGATCCCGCGAAGAACGCCTTATTTGCTCGATATGTTCTGATGTTCTGATGCCGGGAAGCAGGATTTCCGCGGTCGAACTCGAATACAACCATGGCAACCATCAACCAGTTACGGGGGGACTGTACGCATGTCCAGTCAAGAGGCAACATCCGTCGTGCGCATTGCAATCATCGGCATCAACGGGTTCGGTTCGGTTCACTTGAAGCAGACGCTCGCGCTCGCCGAGGCCGGCTATGTGCGGCTTATCGCCGTCAGCGATTTGAAGATCTCCGAGGAGCTCGCCGCGCAGCTGACCGAGAACGGGACGCGCTTGTACAGCGATTATAAGGAGATGCTCGCCACCGAGCGCGAGGCCGATCTGGTCATCGTCTCGACGCCGATTCATCTGCATGCCCGGATGGGCATCGACGTCATGGAGGCCGGCTTCGATCTGCTGCTGGAGAAGCCGCCGGCGGCCTTGATCGACGATGTCGATCGGCTGATCGAAGTTTCCGAGCGCACCGGCCGCCGCTGTGCCGTCAACTTCAGCTCGCTCCCGCTGGAGGCGCGCAGCCAAATCAATGAATGGCTGGAGCAGGGGAAGATCGGGGACGTCCAAGCCGTCAAGGCGATCGGCCTGTGGCAGCGGACGGAGGGCTATTACAGCCGGACGCCGTGGGCCGGGAAGCTGTCTATAGGCGGGCAGCCGGTGCTCGACGGCACGGTGATGAACCCATTCGCCCATACGCTGCATATGGTGCTGCAGCTAGCTACGCTGCCCGCGCTCTCGAAAGGCGCTCCGAACGAGCCGACACAGGTGCAGGCGGAGCTGTACCGCGCCAATGCGATTGAAGGCGAAGACACGTCTTGCATCCGAGTCGAGATGAGTGGGGGACCTTCGGCATACTTCTATGCCACCGTATGCGCGAACAATCCCGTTGTGAAGCCTCGCGTAATGATTGAAGGGACTGGCGGGACGATCACATGCGATTATACGGAGAGCGTTACGCTGCAGAATGGGGAAGAGACACTGCGGTATGACAATCCGGAGCAGTGGCCGATGAGCAGCAACCTGATGAACTTCATCCGGGTGCTGAGAGGGGAAGAGCAGGAATTGAGGAGCCCGCTCGCCAAGGCGCGCTTGTATATGCAGGCCGCGAACGGGGCGTTCGAATCGGCCAGCCCGATCGTCACGGTGCCGGAAGATTATATCGCGCGGCATCTCCTCAAGGACGATCAGTTGTCCATCTGCATCGAGGGGATCGAGGCGGAGATGAACAAGGCGTTCGACAGCCGGAAGCTGTTGTCGGAGACGGGAGTCCCGTGGGCGAAGCCGTCGCAGCCTTTCCGTCTGGCGGGTTACAAGACGTTTAGCGCAGCAGTCCGATAGAAGCTGGGAGAATTATCAAAAAAAGGAATGGGCCTGTTCGGGTTGCTTCGGCTGCCGACAAGGCCTATTTTTTTCGGGTTAGCGCGAACTAGCGACTCAAATGGGGAGCCAGTGCGTATGGGTGTTCATACGGCAATTGACGAACTCGTTGTCCTGTACTCGTATGTTACTCGTGTGCTCCTCCAGGCAGATGCCGATCGTACGATCCAGGGGCGCCTTCGAAAAAGAGATCCGGTTCGCCACCAAATCGGTGTCTCGCGTATAGCCGCGTATGCGGATTCCGACATAACCCATCGACTCCGATCCGTTATCCTCAATCCAATTGCCTTCGATCCGGTTGCTCCGGGCCGAAGACGATTCCGTTTCATTCCTGAAAAAAATCCCATAAAAGTGATTATCCGAAAATCGATTGTAGCGAATCTCGTTCCGATTATCCTTATGACCGATCGAGAGGCCGCTCATGCCGTTGCCGGCGGCCACGTTGTGCTCAACCAGGCTGTCCTGAACGCGCCAGCACAGGAAGATGCCGTCCATCCCGTTCTCCATGAAGCGGCTATTGCGAATAAGAGTGCGGACGGTACCGCTTCCGGGATGAATCCCTTTGCCCCCGTTGCGGACGACATCGCAATCCCTCACGTCGATGTCCGAGCAAATCTGATAGCTGATCCCGTCTCCATTGTAATCGCGAACCGTGCAGCCTTCGATCCTCACGCGATGCGATCGGAACAAAAAGATGCCTCCGTTGCGGCAACCGTCCGCCCGTGAATGTTGCGCTTTGTTCCCGTCCACGATTAAGTTGCGAATTTCCGCTTGCTCGCAGTCGTATCCGCTGATCACCGGGGTTTGGGTCGTGACGATGCCTCCATCGGCAGCGATAGATGCGTTCAACTCGCGATCCAGAAACAGCGTCTGCCCTTCCTTTGCTGCCACGATCGCCACTGTGTCGCCAAAGCCCAAGCTGGAGTCGGCATTACGTATCGTGACGGTTTGCCCGACGGGAAACAGCTCCGGCTTGTCGACGGTTACCTGGCGCTCGTGCAAATCGGCATCGGCGAGAAGAGACGCAACGCGTTCGTTTGTTTTGAACAGCACGGTTTTGCCCGGGACACCCACAAGCTTAATGTTGGAACGAAGATGAATGGCGCTGTCCAGACGAAACACGCCTTCCCCGAGATGGATCGTTCCTCCGCCCAGTCCAGCAGCATAATCGACCGCCGCCTGGATAGCTCTGTTCGCCCGGCCAGCCAACTCGCCCTCCTCGAAATCCGTCGACAGGTTGACGTTAAGAACGATGGTTTCCATAGATTCCCCTCACTTCGTAATGATGCTTCTCCACCAGTCTACATGGCTGGATTATGCGGTGACGAGGGGACGATTCCGTTGTTTACTAAGTCGATTTTATATTTCTCCTCATGTCGAACAGGCAGTCCTCCATATGAATGAATGAACCCATTCTGAAGACGCTTACCGGAGGAAGGTGGAGGAGCTTGACGCAACGTCCATGGGTGACCAGCTATCCGAACGAAATTAGGCCCGAACAGTCCATTCCCGCAATTCCGCTCACGAGCTACTTGAAGGAAGCTGCGGTGCAATACGCGAACCGGCCGGCTCTAGTGTATTTTGGGGCCTCGATGAGCTACAAGGAACTGCTCGACTCGGCTTATCGATTCGCCTATGCCCTGCAGAGGCTAGGGATCGAGAAGGGCGATCGGGTCGCGCTGATGCTGCCGAACATTCCGCAATACGTCATCTGTTACTATGGCACTCTGCTGCTGGGCGCGATCGTGGTCCAGACGAACCCGCTCTATGTGGAGCGGGAGCTGATCTATCATCTGAACGATTCACGGGCCGACACGATCGTCTGTCTGGATGTACTGTATTCCCGCATTCGTTCCATCCGGGAGAAGGTCAACCTGAAGCGGGTCATCGTGACGGGCATCCCGGACTACTTGCCGACTTTGAAAAAATGGCTGTATCCCGTGGTACAAAAACGAAAGGGAATGAAACCGCCCGTAATCGACTTAGAGAAGGAAGGGATCTTCACATTGTCCCGCCTGCTGAGGCAAGCCGAACCGCGACCGGTCGAGCCCGAAAGGATTGACCCCGAGGAAGATGTGGCGGTGCTGCAATATACCGGCGGAACGACCGGCACGGCGAAGGGCGTCATGCTGACGCATCGCAATCTGGTCGCCAATGTGGAGCAATGCCGGTCGTGGCTGTACCGGATGGGTCCCGGGCAAGAGACGGTCATGGCGGCAGTGCCTCTGTTCCACGTATACGGCATGACGGTTTGCATGAATTTCAGCGTCGCGGTGGGTGGGAAGCTGGCGCTGATTCCGCGCTTCGAGGTCGACACCTTGCTACAGACGATTCATAAGGAAAAGCCGACGATCTTCCCGGGCGCGCCGACGATGTATATCGCGCTCAATCATCATCCGAAGGCGGCGGTCAAATACCAGCTTACTTCGGTGCGCTGCTGCATCAGCGGCTCGGCTCCGCTGCCGGCCGAGGTGCAGCAGCAGTTCGAGGCGCTGTCCGGCGGCCGGCTCGTGGAGGGCTACGGCTTGTCGGAATGCTCGCCGGTCACGCATGCGAATCCGATCTGGGAGAAGCGCAAGACGGGCAGCATCGGGATCCCGTGGCCGAGCACCGATTGCCGGATCGTCGATCCGGAGACGGGAGAGGAACTCGCGGCAGGCGAGGTAGGGGAGATGGAAATCCGGGGGCCGCAAGTGATGAAGGGCTACTGGAACCGGCCGCAGGAGACGGAGGCGGTGCTGCGGGAGGGGTGGCTTCGAACCGGGGACATGGCATCTATGGATGAAGAAGGATACTTCTATATCGTCGATCGGAAGAAGGATATGATCAACGCCGGAGGCTTCAAAGTATTCCCGCGCGAGGTGGAGGAGGTGCTGTTCGAGCATCCGTCCGTGCTGGAGGCGGCGGTCATCGGCATTCCCGACGAATACCGGGGCGAATCGGTGAAGGCGTATGTCGTCGCGAAGCCGGGGACCACCCTGACAGAAGAGGAGCTCGATGTGTATTGCCGCTCCAAGCTCGCCGCTTACAAGGTGCCCCGGAAGTATGAATTCCGCGAGACGCTCCCGAAGAGCATGGTCGGCAAGGTGCTCAGGAGGTTGCTTCATGAGGAGCATTCGCAAGCGGGGAAGTAACGACATTTCAACGGAGACTTCAAGCGGAACTGCCAGCCAATGGCAGTTTCTTTGCGTCTTCACATACTTTTCAGAAAGTTATGGAATGATATACAAAATACGGCAAGCCATAAAAAGCCGATACCACTCAGCCCAGTAGACGAAGGCGGAGGTGACGGAGATGATGTCTAAATTTTTCAAAACCTATCGAAACTTGTTCAATCGTAAGCGGAACCGTGCTGAGGAGCCGCAATCCACACCCCTGCAGGAGCAGCTTGAGCGAAGCATCGCAGCGAATTTTCTGAAGCTCCAAACCGCTTTTGGAAACAGCAAGGATTTGGTGACAAGGCCGATTATCCTGGATTCGGAAGGCGCTTCCAGGCTCGGGTTCGTGTACTTGGAAGGGCTGGCAAGCGCCAGCTTGCAACAAAAGGTTCAGGAAGCCCTTCTCTTCAAGAGCGAAGAAATTGCTTCGTCGATTGCAGCCGGGGAAGAGACAGGAACGATCATCCGCCACATTCTTACGACCGCGGATGCGGCCATCGCGCATAGCTTCTTGGACATCATCAAGGCCATTCTCTCCGGAGAGACCGTTCTCTTGCTGGAAGGGTATCGACAAGGCATCGCGGTACGAACCGCTGCGGGCAACAGCCGTGCCGTAGAAGAGCCGATTTCCCAATCCGTCGTGAAGGGGCCGAGGGAAGGATTCACCGAGAATATGGGCACGAATATTGCGCTCATCCGCAAAAGAATCAAATCCCCCGAGCTCTGGCTTGAGAACATGACCATTGGAAAAGTGACTCAAACGAGTGTAAGTCTCATGTATATCAATGGCATCGCGAACGACACTATCGTCGCCGAAGCCAGGGAACGACTTCGCCGGATCGAGATCGACGGAGTTCTGGAGAGCGGCGTCATCGAGGAGCTGATCCAGGATGAAACATTCACTCCTTTTCCCACAGTATATAACTCCGAACGGCCCGATGTAATAGCGGCGGGGCTTCTTGAGGGCCGGGCTGCTATTCTGGTGGACGGCACTCCCTTTGCCATGTTGGTCCCGGCCTTATTCGTCCAATTTTATCAGTCGGCCGAAGATTACTATCAACGGGCCGAATTCGCCACGTTGATCCGCTTGCTCAGGTACATCTGTTTTTTCATTTCTTTGCTCGCCCCGTCGCTGTATATAGCCATTACGACGTTCCATCAGGAGCTGCTGCCCAGCACGCTGCTAATCAGCTTGGCTGCACAGAGGGAAGGCATTCCGTTCCCGGCCTTCGTGGAAGCGATGCTCATGGAGATCACATTCGAAATCCTGCGCGAGGCCGGGGTCAGGCTGCCCAAAACGGTCGGACAAGCCGTCTCCATAGTAGGCGCTCTCGTCATCGGTCAGGCGGCCGTGGAAGCCGGGCTTGTATCGCCGGGCATGGTGATCGTCGTCGCCACCACGGCGATCTCCAATTTCGTCATCCCCTCGTTCAATATGGGGATCTCGATCCGCATCATCCGCTTCGCCCTCATGATCTTCGCCGCGACATTCGGCTTGTTCGGCATTACGGTAGGCATGATCGGAGTTGTCCAGCATTTGTGCAGCTTGCGTTCCTTCGGTGTGCCCTATATGTCACCGTTAGCGCCGTTTGATGTTGCGGATCAGAAAGATACGATTCTACGGCTGCCGCATTGGGCATTGTTCTCCCGCCCGCGCTTCATCAGCTCGAATAACAAAATTCGGGAAAACAACGCTCCGACATCGAAACCCAAGCCGAATTAAACGGACGAGAGGAGGGTATCCGTATGCGCCGGAACCTGTATGTGATCTGCTGTCTGATCCTCGTCTCCCTGATGCTGGCCGGCTGCTGGGATCGGCGCGAATTGAACGAGATTGCCATCGCGGTAGGGATGGGCCTCGATAAAGACGGAGCCCAAGTCCGGATATCCAGCCAGCTCGTGAACCCTGGTGAAGTGGCGTCGACTCGAAACGCCAGAGGATACAGCACGCCGGTCACCGTATACAGCGCCACAGAGGCTACCACCCTGGAGGCCCTGAAAAAGCTGACTACAATGTCCCCCCGGCAAATCTTTTCCTCCCATCTTCGCGTTTTGGTGATCGGGGAAGAGCTGGCGCGCCAAGGCATTGCGGACATCTTGGACGGCTTATCCAGGATGAACGAATTTCGTACCGACTTTTTCATTCTTGTCGCCAGGAACAACAGCGCTATGAGTATATTGGAGACGTTGACGCCCTCAGAGAAAATCCCTGCCAACGGGCTATACACGATGCTGAATACTTCCGCGAAAACATGGGCGCCGACCGTAAAAATGACCTTGGATAAAGTGATGTCGGATATATCCAATCCTACCAAGGATTCCGTATTAAGCGGGATTCGAATCATCGGAAATGAATCCGCCGGACATTCGAAATCGAACCTGGAACGGACTCATCCGGCGGCCCGGTTGCAAAACTCCGGATTGGCCTTGTTCAAGAAAGGCCGGCTGATCGATTGGATGAATGAGGAGGAAAGTAAAGGATACAACTATATTCGGGGAAATGTAAAGCGGACGGCCGGTCATCTGACATGTCCCGAAGGAGGGACGGTCGGGGTTGAAGTCATTCGCACCAAGTCGAAGGTGAAAGGAAAGGTTAGGAATGGAAAGCCGCAAATTTCCGTCGATTTGTTCGTCGAACAAGATATCGGCGAGGTTAAATGCAAATTAGACTTGTCCAAAGAAGAGACGATCCGGCAATTGGAGAAGATCTCCGTCCAAAAATTGAAAGACATCTTAGAAGCTGCCATTCGCAAAGCCCAAAAAAACAAAGCGGATATATTCGGCTTCGGCGAAGCGATTGAAGACGCAGATCCGAGAACGTGGCTCCGAATAAAAGACGACTGGGATCGATATTTCGGAGAGCTCGATGTCACTGTGCATGTAGACGCGCCGATACGCCGTACGGGTACCATCAGCAATTCCGCTCAAGGAAAGGAGTAGGAGCCCCCATGTGGACGATTGCCGGAATCTTGATTCTAAGCGGGTGGATAGCGGTTCTGGAAGTCCCGGGCTTTGTTCGAGGGAAGAGGGTCAAAGACCTGGTTGTGTTCCTGCTCCTCCTGTCGGGCAGTACCGTACTGTCCATCTTGGTTACCCTGCGAGTAAGGTTGCCGAACCCGGTAGACTGGATAACGGCGATCCATAAGCCAATCAGCGATTTCATATTCGGGACACTCAGCTAGAGGTGAGGAATCATGCTCGAGAAAGGGAAGATCGGGGTTCATCAATTCACGATCTTGACGATTTTATTCACGGTTGGCAGTTCTATTCTCATTGCTCCCTCGGGCGTTGCGCATGATGCGAAGCAGGATGCTTGGATCGCTTCGGCTGCGGGGTTGATCGGCGGGTTGCTCCTGATCTGGCTGTACAATCGAATCACGGTCCGGTTTCCCCGCTCTACATTCGTTTCCTGCTGTCGGCAGGTGCTTGGCCATTGGCTGGGAAGCGCAGTGGCGTTATTTTATTTCGGCTATTTCTTCCTTCTTGCTGCCTTCGTGCTCCGCAATATCAGTGATTTCATGGCGACGCAAGTATTGACCCAAACTCCGATCCAATTTATTCATATTTTTTTTCTGGGTGTTGTCATTATGGGAATCCGCAATGGGATCGAGACGCTTGCCCGAACGGCCGAAATTTTTTTACCGTGGGTATTTTTCTTCTTCCTCATCATGGCTGTGCTGCTGCCTCCCAAATTCGAGTTCGGCAACGTGGTCCCGATTCTCGAATACGGCCTAAAACCGATTATTCGCGCCTCTCTCCCTGTACTGAGTACCCCCTATATGGAGCTGATCGTGTTCCTACTGATCTTCCCGTCGGTCAAAAATGCGGCCATGGCGAGGAAAGCGTTTTGGGTCGGCACCCTTGTGGGCGGAATTTTGCTAGTCGGGATCTCGCTATTGTCCATTCTCGTACTAGGTGCGGATTTAACGGCTCGACATGTGTACCCCAGCTTCAGTCTAGCCAAAAAAATCAGCATCGGCACTTTTCTAGAAAGGCTCGAGGTCATTATGGCCGGCATCTGGTTCATTACGATCTATTTCAAGCTGTCCATTTGCTTATATGCGTCTACCATGACGTTCGCCGAAGTGTTCAAGCTGCGAGATCCGAAGCCCCTTTACTGGCCCTTCGGCATGTTGTTGATTGCGCTTTCTGTCACGGTGTACCCGAATATCACCTATTCTACGCAGTTTGCATCAAGAATCGACTTTCCGTATTCGCTGCCGTATGCCGTCCTGATTCCTGCCTTGATCCTGATTGTGGCTTTAGTGAGGGGGCAGAAGGATCACGAGCCGTTACGGCGGTAGAAGGAGGGAGCGACCCCTTCGAGCCGTCGGAACGCGCGGCTGAACGCATGAATGCTGTCGAACCCAAGCTCCTCGGAGATGCGGGTGATCGGAGCGGAGGAGAACTGGATGAGCTCCTTCGCTCTTTCTATGCGCAGCCCCAGGTGGTACTTCACCGGAGTGACGCCGAACGCGGCGCGGAAGAAGCGGATCAGCGAGGTCCGGCTCATCCGGCTTGTCTGCGCCATCTCCTCGAGCGGCACCGGCCGGTTCAGCTGGGCGAGCAAGTGCTGCTTCAGCAGTAGGAACGCCTCCCAATTGGTCATCCAGTCGGGCTGGTCCTGCTTGCCCCATTCGCGGAGGAGCGTCGTCCACAAGGCGAGGAAGATACTCCGCGCCTTGAGTTCATAGTAGGGAAGCTGCCGCTCCATCTCTTGAATCAGCTCCATGATGAGCGATTCGATCGGGAACGGGTTGCGGAGCCGAAAATGGTTCGGCAGCCGAAAGGGCGGTTCCGAGAGCAGGTCCGGACGGAACCAGCCCCGCTCCGTCTCGGACATGTCCGAGAGCGGCTTGAACGAGATTTTCACATCGGGGCTGTCCGGCTGCTGAATCAAGTCGAAATGAATATGCGGCTGCTGAAGGGGGATCGGTCCGAACGAGCGGAACGCATGGCGCTGACTCGGCTTGAACAGGAACAAATCCCCGGGAATGCCGTGATACACCTGGTCCTCGACCTGCACCTCGAGCTCTCCGTCTTTCACGTAGAGGAGCTCGTAGTCGAAGATCACCCGCTCCGGGAGCGACCATCCCACGTGGGCACGGTGATCCATGGCTCGGCGAATATAAGGGGTCAGGCTGCTCAAATCCATATACGAATCCTCCCGGTCATAGCTCTTTCTATTGTAAATGTTAATGGCGGTTTAATATAGGGGGAGGGTCCGCTCCGGCTGCACAAACCATTTACCAAAAAAACGCAAAAAACAGATGGAAGATCGGCGGAACGGTGATACAATGATTACGCATGAGATCGAAGCAACTGGAGGAATGCCAATGCAGGAAGACCGCAAACAAATACGCGCCTGGCTCATGTACGACTGGGCCAACTCCGCATTCGCGACGACGATGATGGCGGCGGTGCTGCCGATCTTCTACAGCGACGTAGCGGCCGCCACGCTGAACGATGCTACCCGCGCTACGTCTTACTGGGGATTCACGCAGACGATCGCCATGCTGCTCGTGGCCGTTATGACGCCGATCTTGGGAGCGATCGCCGACGAGACCGGCTCGAAGACCCGGTTCCTGCGGGTGTTCACATACGTCGGGGTGCTCGCCTCAGCCGGCTTCGTGCTGGTCGGCAAGGGGGACTACATACTGGCGTCGATCTTATTTATTTTCGGCTCAATCGGCTTCTCGGGTGGAAACGCTTTCTATGATGCGATGCTGCCTGATCTGGTAGAATCGAAGCGCCGGGATTATGTGTCGTCGCAAGGGTTTATGTATGGCTACATCGGGGGCGGGCTGCTGCTCGTCTTGAATCTGTTGATGATCCAGATGCCCGGTCTGTTCGGGATTCCGAACACGGCCACCGGTACTTATATTTCTTTCGCAACCGTTGCGGTGTGGTGGTTCGTCTTCTCGGTGCCGATCTTCCGGCATGTCAAGAATACCGGTACGCTTGAGAAACGCTCCATCGGTTATTACACGCAGATGGGCTTCTCGCGCGTCGTCAAGACGTTCAAGCACATTCTCCACTACCCGGAGCTGGTGAAGTACTTGATCGCCTTCCTGTTGTTCAATGACGGGATCAGCACGATCATCACGATGGCGACGGTGTATGGCAAGGAGATCGGGATTAAGACGGAGGATTTGATCGCCGCGCTCGTCATCACGCAATTCGTCGGCATTCCGTTCACCCTGCTGTTCGGCAAAATCGCGGACCGGCTCGGGTCGAAGGCGTCGCTCTACATCTCGCTCAGCATTTACGTGCTGATCGTGGCGCTGGGGTATTTTATGACGTCTGCGGTGCATTTCTATGCGCTCGCCTTCATGGTCGGCCTTGTGCAGGGCGGCAGTCAGTCGATCGCCCGCTCGATTTTCTCCCGGTTAATCCCGGCCGGCCGGGCCGCCGAATTTTTCGGCTTCCTAACCGTGTCGAGCAAGTTCTCCTCGATTATGGGGCCGTTCGTGTTCTCCATCGTCGGCATATGGACCGGCTCCAGCCGATTCGGTATTTTGTCGTTGATCCTCTTCTTCCTGGCCGGCATCTATATGCTGACGCGTGTGAACTTGGAGAAAGGTCAGCAGCAGGCGCTCGAGAAAATATAGCGGAGAGCCAAAAAACCTCTGGAATCACTCCAGAGGTTTTGCTGGCTAAAAAATAGGCTTCACGAACCGGATTTCCAGCCCGCTGTCGCACGGCCTGCCTGTTTCGTAGGAGATGTTGCCGAGTGCCGGGACAAGCGCCTGCCAGGCTTGCTCGCGTTCGTGCGGCTCGGCTGCCGTGATGCAGGCGATCGCCGCACGCAGCACCCGTTCGCCATCCTCGAGCGCCAGCTCCCACATGTCCCAGATGCTGTCGGTGTACGTTTCCTCCGGAATGGCAGGGTGGTGCCACACCGACCGCGCTTCGTTCAGGATGTCGAGCGCGGGGGGAGTCCGCGTGTACACCAGCTTACGGATGTATCCGCCCGTCATTAGCCGCTTCACCCCGACCGGATCGTGGAACAGCCGCTGCGCCTTCAGCATGTCCCGGTACGCATCCTGCCAATCCTCGGCTGTCAGTGACGCCGTGAGCTCGGGGTAGTGGGCGCGCGTAGTCCGGACGAGCAGATCGACTACCGCATCCGGCAGCGCGGGACCGGCATCCAGCTCTCTCCACACCGGCGTCCTCCAGGTTTCGAGGCCGAGCTTCTGTTTCACGATCAGGGTGTCCATTAGGATCTCGAACTTCTGATGGTCGTATTTGCCGAAGCCGGATTTGTAGAAAACGTACGGGTGCATATTCCGATCGAGGATGTGGTGGGTCAGGAACCCGAGCACATAGACGACCGTGACATCCTCGAGCGGCTTCCCGGCTGCGGCTCTTATGAAATCGATCAGCACGGGGCCGCAATGGGAGCTGTGCATCGCGCTGCCGAGCGCAGGCATCCCCTTCTTGGACTGCCAAGGGAGGAAGCGATGATAGAACAGCGGATCCGGTCCTTGGCTGCCCACCCGGAACAGATGGCGAAGCCGGGTATCGGTCCAGACCAGCTGGGGTGCAACCTTCTGCAGCAGCTGCTCGCCGAACAAAAAATGCGTCCAAATATTAGGCATGGGCCGTTTCGCGCAGAGGGACGAGCTTCAGCGCGTTGCCCGAATAGATCTTGTTCAGCACGTCTTCCGGGAGATCTAGCGAGCCCAGCACCTCTTGATGCACGTTGTCGAAGTAATCGCGCGCGTACAGAATCCGGTCCTGGAATTCCAGGATGAATTCCTTCGCATGTTCAGGGTCGCGGCGGAACGCGTTCGCGCCGGAGCCTGCCGAAATGTCGCAGTACAGATTCGGATACTTGCGCAGCATCTCGGTCACTTTGCCGCCCGGCAGCACTTTGCCCTTCGGATAGGCGATCTTGTCGAACTGGTCGTCGCCCGAGATATGCGCCCAGAAGCCTGGAGCGTGACCGAGGAAGATGGTCTCGGGGCAAGCGGCTACGGCCCGCTCGAAGGCGCCGATCCCGCCGCCGTACCACCAGTTCGGCCTTGGGTAAGCGCGTCCGGAATCGAACTCGTAGTCGATATGCACGATGACGGGCAAGCCCTTCGTCCCGCAGAAGCGGAACATCCGGAGCGCATCCGGGTTGTCGTAGCACATGCGGAGCTTGATCTCGCCGTAGATGCGGACGTCGTACATGCTGATCGCATAGGCCAGCTTATCGATCGCGTCCGGACGTCGCGGGTCGGGGGCGTAGCCGAGAATGAACTTTTCCGGGTATTGACGGGCATAAGCGGCGCACCGCTCGAACGAGATCGGTCCGTTCGGGCCGTGATCCGGGACGATCTTCTTGTAATGAGGGTCATACTCGTCATCCGGGCATTCCCAGCTGATCAACCAAGTCTTGTCGATGTTGTACTGCTTCATGTTGTCCAGAAACCGCTCTACATTGTATCCGTACCAATCCGGGTGATTATGGGCGTCGATAATCAAGGGTAAACACTCCCATCTAGTATTGTCGACTTTATTGTACAGGTTCAATACAGGTGCGGCAATAGCTTTATTGCGAACGGACGGATTAAGAAGTGTAATCATTGAAAAAAGGGCTAGAAATTCGTTGCCGCCCATGGCACAATGAAAACAATGCGAACGAGCCTGCATTTACGGGGCTTACATAACGAAAGGAATGAATCCTGATGGCACTGCTGCACGTTCATTTTCCATCCGCGGCTCTGGGAATCCAAGCTTCTATGTACGTCATTCTGCCGGATCCGAAGCCGGAGCTGGCTCCCGATCGGGAGCACCCTACACTTACGCTGTTGCACGGCCTCTCCGACGATCATACTACCTGGGTGCGGCGAACATCGATCGAACGGTATGCGGCTGCCTATAACATAGCGGTCGTCATGCCGGCGGTGAACCGCAGCTTCTACGCCGATATGAAGTATGGCGGGGCGTATTGGACCTTCGTGAGCGAAGAGCTGCCGCGGATCGCACTTACATATTTCCGTTTGTCGGCGGCGCGGGAGCACAATTTTGTGGCGGGACTGTCCATGGGAGGGTATGGGGCGTTCCAGCTGGCGCTGCGCCACCCGGACCGGTATGCCGCGGCGGCGAGCTTGTCGGGGGCGGTTGATATAGCAGCCCGCCAGCAGCATTTTGCGAAGGATTTCGCCAATATTGTCGGCCACGATGCGCAAATTAGCGGGAGCGAGTCCGACTTGTTCCATCTAGCGGAACGCGTCGCGGCATCCGCGGGCCCGAAGCCCAAGCTGTTCCAGGCTTGCGGGACGGAGGACTACCTGTACGAGGACAACCAGCGCTTCCTGGCGCACGCCCGGAAGCTCGACCTCCCGCTCGACTACGAGGAAGAGCCCGGGTCGCATGAATGGGGCTACTGGGATATGAAGATCAAACGCGTCCTGGAGTGGCTCCCCATCCAAAAATAAGGCAAACTAAAAAACCGAAGCCCTCGTCCGGTAACCGGATAGGAGAGGTGCTTCGGTTTTTTCATGACACAAAGGGGACGTGTGCTATTCTTCCTCGCACGCTTCCTCGCCGAACTCCGCCGCATACTCTTCGCCGTAGTCTTCTCCGAGCGAACGCTGCATGTCCGTCGGGAACTCGCTGCGATACTGATCGATTCGGGACGGATGCCCGGCCGGTCCGTTGTTGTCGGGACGGCTGTTTCTTCCAGTCATCGACTGCTCACCTCCTAAGTTACGGCCCCGCATGAGTGAGTTTCTTCGGGCGGAGACCGGTCTTCAACATCTCTTTAGCGGTTTCCAATATGCGGCCCAAACATACGAACATTTTCGAAATCCGGCTCTATGGCCTATACTAGGGAAGACTACTTTTTTGCAAAAAGAGGAGAATGGCCCATGACAACTTCGATTCTAGAGTCGCTGAACCGCCCGTATATCCTTAACTTATTGGAAACGCTGCTGCGTACGCCTAGTCCGAGCGGCTATTGCATGACGATCATGAAGCTCGTCCGGGAGGAGACCGAGAAGCTCGGGTACGCGTTCGAAATGACACCAAAAGGCAACGGCATCATCACGGTGCCGGGGCAGGCGGGCGTAGGCGCAGACGGGGAAGGAACGCTCGGACTGTCGGCGCATGTGGACACGCTCGGAGCAATGGTCAGGGCGATCAAGCCGAGCGGGACGCTGCGGTTCACGCCGATCGGCGGTTATGCGATGCAAACGGTGGAAGGCGAATATTGCCTCGTCCATATGCGCAACGGGGAGACGGTCGAAGGGACGGTGCTGTCCACAAAACCGTCGGTTCACGTCTATCCGGATGCCCGGGAGTGGAAGCGGGAAGAAGCGAATATGGAAATTCGGCTGGACGAGTCGGTGAAGAGTAAAGAAGATGTGGAGAAACTGGGCATTTCCGTAGGGGATTTCATCTCTTGGGATCCGAGAACGAAGCTGCTGCCTAACGGCTGGATTAAATCACGTCACCTGGACGATAAAGCGAGCGTGGCGGCGCTATTCGGGGTGCTGGAATGGTTGAAGCGGGAAGGGAAGACGCCCCGGCGCACAGTGAAGCTGATCTTGTCCACCTACGAAGAAGTGGGGCATGGGGCGTCGTATATCCCGCCAGATATCACGGAGCTGATCGCCGTCGATATGGGAGCGCTGGGCGATGACTTGTCCGCTACGGAGCGGGACGTATCGATCTGCGCCAAAGACTCGAGCGGGCCCTACGATTACGGGATGACATCCCGGCTCATCGAACTGGCCAAGCGCGAAGGGATCCCCTACGCGGTCGACATTTACCCGCAATACGGCTCCGACGCGTCTGCGGCGCTGCGCGGAGGCAGCAACATTCGCGCCGCCCTGATCGGGCCCGGCGTCCATGCCTCCCACGGCATGGAGCGGACGCACGCCGATGCGGTGGCCGGCACGGCCGCACTTCTGCTCGCCTACTTGCTCGAGGCTTGACGCAGGAACAGCCAGACGCCGATCAAGAGCAGGGCGGAGGCGGCGAGCTGCTGGTAGCCGAGCCGTTCGTTCAGGAACAGGGCCGCCAGCAGGCTGGCCCCGACAGGCTCGCCGAGCACGGACATCGAGATCGTGGAGGCCCTCATGTAGCGGAGCAGCCAGTTGAACAATAAGTGGCCGAACAAGGTCGGCACGATCGCGAGGAGCAGGAACAGCTGCCAATCCCGGGCGGCATAGCCGGTGAAGGCGTTCCCTGCCCCAACGTTGTAGGCGGCGAGCACGCCCGCCGCCGCCAGGAAGACGGTGAAGCTGTAGACGTACGAAGAAATGCGCGATCTTAGGCGCTGGCCGAGCAGCATATGAACGGCTACTGCCAGCGCGCTGAGCAGGGACATCGTATCGCCTTGAAGCGCCTCGCCCGAGAGGGAGAAATCGCCCCAGCCGATCAGCACCGTCCCGAGCATCGCGATTCCGATGCCGATGATGCCCTGGAGCCGGATTCGCTCCCGGTAGAGCAGGAAGGCGCCGATCATGACGAAGATCGGCTCCAGCGTGAGCAGAACGGTCGAGCTCGCGACCGTCGTGTGGTTCAGGGATCCCATCCAGAGCAAGAAGTGGATGCCGAGGAACAGACCCGATGCGGCGAGCAGCATCCAGTCGTGGAGCGCGATCCGCTTGACCTCCGGCCAATAACGGATGAAGAAGGGCAGCATGAGCACGTTCGTGAACAGCAGGCGGTACATCGCCGCAACGGCGACGTCCGCCTCGGTCCACTTCACGAAGAGCGCCGAGAAGGAGATGGCAATCATGCCGACTACGAGCATGCTTCCTGCGAGTGAGGCGGGCAGCGTTTGCCGGGATGCGGGGATAGGGAGATGAGCTGGTTTCATGTAACGGGAACCCTCGATTCAGCATGAGTAAACGACTTTATTATACAGAGCCCGTCCGGAAATGACGAATTGAAAAAAATGCCGAATCCCCGAATAGATCGGGGGTCCGGCATTTTTTATACACGTTTTCCGTTACTGGGCTTCGTGCCCGAGGGATTCGAGAAACTCCGCGCGAATCCGCAGCAGCAGCTCCGGATTCGACGCCGCCTCATAGGCGGTCGTCGCGAGCGCTTTGGCGCCCAGCACCATGCCCTGCATCGCGCGGTCGGTCATGGCGAGATCGCGGAACTCCTTCGTGTGGAGCAAATGCCGCTCGTCGATAATTTTCACGTACGGGTGGATCGCCGGACAGCGGCGAGAGACATTGCCCAAGTCGAGAGACCCGTTGTCTTGCCCGGTCTCGATCTCGTCCGCGCTGACGCCAAGCGCGATCAAGTTCGAAGTGAACGTCTCGGACAGCGCTTCATTCGTATTCAGCTCGTCATACGAATATTCGTAATTGGACGTCTTGAGCGTACAGCCGGTCGCGAGCGCCGCTCCTTCCGCACAGCGGAGCACCTTGGCCACGACCTCGTCGGTATGCGTGCGTCTCGCGGAGCGGATATAGAAGTCGGCGGACGTGTAGTCCGGGATAATATTCGGCGCCTTCCCGCCCTCGGTGATGACGCCGTGAATCCGCACATGCTTCTCCAGCTGCTGGCGCAGCGCATTGATGGAATTGAAGAGCAGGAGCATCGCGTCCAAGGCGTTCACGCCTTCGTGCGGGCTCGCCGCCGCGTGCGCCGGCTTGCCGAAGTACTCGAAGCGGATGGCGTCCATGGCGAGTGAATCGCCGGAACGCTCGTGCTTGTAGTAAGGATGCGCCATAAGCGCGAAGTCGACATCGTCGAACAACCCGGCATCGGCCATCGGCACCTTCGCGCCTTTCGTTTCTTCCGCCGGCGTGCCGTAGATCCGGATCTCGCCGCCGACTTCGTCCATTACGGCCTTCAGCCCGACTGCGGCGAGCATGCTCATCGAGCAGATCAGATGATGGCCGCAGGCGTGGCCCAGCTCCGGCAAGGCGTCGTATTCGCACAGGAAGGCGACGGTCGGGCCCGGCTTGCCGGTGCTATACGTGCCTAGGAAGGCCGTCGGAATCCCAAGCACTGCGGTCTGCACCTCGAAGCCCTGCTCCCGCAGCTCGGTCGTCAGCTTGTCGAACGCCATGAATTCTTGATGCCCGAGTTCGGGGTGTTCGCCGATGAATTGAGAAATTCGGATGAACCGGTCCGCTTGATTGTTAATGCGGTTAAGTATCTCCTGCTTGCGCTCGCTGACTAAGGTCGTCGGGGTAGACATTGGCCGCACTCCTCTTGGTTTGGATTTAGGTGTTGGTTCAGGTTCCGATGGGATCGCTTTGTGAGGTTTCTTTGGTACTATTGTATACCAATTCCGGGACAACGGCCACTTTGCGAGGGATGCGCCAATAAAATTGTCGGGACGAATGCCCAATCGAAGGCCGTGTGAATAAACTGATAGAAGTATCGGACTCGAGTGATGGAGCGACAGGAGGAAGGACCTCATGAAGCAGCGTGTATTCCATTATACGGCGATCGGCGATTCTTTGACCGTTGGGTATGGCGTTCCGGAGGATCACAGCTTTCCAGCTCGCTACCGGGCGATCGCCGAGCAGGCGCTCGGGCGGAAGGTAGTGCTGCACAACACGGGCAAGGTCGGGGCCACGTCGAGCGAAATTTTGCAGCTCGTTCAGCAGGATCCGGACGTGAGAGCCTATGTCCAGCAAGCGGATCTGATTACGGTAACGGCGGGCGGCAACGACTTGATCCAGGCGGCTAAAATCTACTTCAACGACATGAAAGTGGAGACGTTGAAGAAGGCGCTTGTGGTCTATGCTCAAAGCATGAGGCGATTGATGCTGGAGCTGAAGCGGCTTCGGCTGAACAAAAACCGCCCGTGCATCGTCCGGCTGGTCGGGATCTACAACCCGATTCCGGAGTTTGACGAGGCGGCTTTCTGGATCAAACGGTTCAATTCGGTTATCGTTCGGCTGGAAAAAGATTCAATCCGCGCGGTTCAGGTGTACGACGCGTTCGACGGCCGGTTGGAAGAGCTGCTGTCCGACGACCGGTTCCACCCGAATTCGGAAGGGTATAACGTCCTGGCGGAGCTTACGCACAAGCTCGGCTATGGCGGACTTGCGCATAAGGCATCCAAATAGGAAACCGCTGTCTCCGGGCGGGGTGCCTTGCTAGTCTCGAATCAGCTTCGTCAATCGTGGAACCGCCTCGAACAGATCGGCGACGATGCCGTAGTCGGCCACCTGGAAGATCGGCGCTTCCGGATCTTTGTTGATCGCGACGATCGTCTTGGAGGCGCTCATCCCGGCGAGATGCTGGATCGCTCCGCTGATCCCGCAGGCGATGTAGACGTCCGGCGTGACGACCTTGCCTGTCTGTCCGATCTGCAGCGCATAGTCGCAATACCCGGCGTCGCAGGCTCCCCGCGAAGCGCCTACCGCGCCATTCAGCGCCTCGGCCAGAGCCTCGAGCGGCCGGAAGCCGTCGGCGCTCTTCACGCCGCGGCCGCCGGAGACGATGACGCTCGCCTCGGACAAGTCGGTCGTCCCGCCGGATTTTTGATCGACCTGGACGAGCTTCACCCGAGGCGCGGACAGAGGGGAGTAAGGGACGAGACGCAAGTCAATCGGAGGAGCGGCCTCGGGTTGCTCCACGACAATATTGTTGGGCCGGATCGTGATGACCGCGGGACCCGCTGCGAAGGCGCGAGTCTCGAACGCCTTGCCCGCGTAGATCGGCCGGATGAAGCGGCAGCCGGTCTCGTCGGCTTCGATCGCGACGACGTCGGAGATTTGCCCGGCGCCGAGCGCCTCGGCGATCGCGGGAGCGGCATCCTTGCCGAGCGGCGTATGTCCGAACCAGACGGAGTCCGGCCGGAAGGCATCGATCACAGCCCCCAGGGCGTGAATGTATTGTTCGGCTGTCGGCCGGCTGAGAGTCTCGTGGACGACGGCATAGACGTGCGCCGCCCCGCCTGAGGCGAGCTCGGCCGCGGCCTCATCGAGCCCGGCTTGCAGCTCGTCGCCGCCGATGAGCACGGCCGCGATCTCGGCGCCGGCGGACCCGCAGCGCCTGGCGGCCGTGAGCGTCTCGAGCGCGACTTTGCGCAGCTTGCCTTCGCGCAGCTCCGCTGCGATGAGCAATCGGTTATGCATAGGATGCACCTCGTTCTCCAGGATGAGTTGCTATTAAGCTTGCTTCAACATCCGTTTCAGTACATCGGCCAGCTGACGCACCTGCTCGTCGAGCTCGCCGGTCAAGATCGTGCCCGACTTCCGCGCCGGGGGGAGCGAGCGCCCAAGAACTTCCGTCGCCGGCGTCAGCCTGGCGGGGTCCAAGCCGAGCTCCTCCGCGGTGTACACCCGGAAGGGCTTTTTCTTCGCCTTCATGATCCCCGGCAGCGACGGGTAGCGGGGCTCGTTCAAGCCTTGCTGGGCGGTGAACAGCGCGGGCAGCGTCACTTCCACCGTCTCCGTCGCGCCCTCCACATCGCGCTTCGCGACGGCGACGGCCGGATTCGCCGGGTCGATCCGCAGCTCCGTCACGGCTGAGACGTGAGGCCAGCCGAGCCGGGCGGCGACCCGAATCGCCACTTGGCCGGCGCCTTGATCGACGGAGAAGTAGCCGCCGAGCAGCACGTCGGGCAGCTCCGGCTGATCGTGCCGGAGACACGCGGCGAGCAGGGCGGCTACGACCGTCTCGTCGACCGCACCCGACGGAGGCTCGATGCGCACCGCTTCGTCGGCACCCATCGCGAGCGCGGTGCGAAGCGCTTCTCCGCAGCGCTCAGGGCCGACGGAGAGCACCGTCACCCGGCCGCCATGCTGGTCCCGGAGCCGGATCGCTTCTTCGACGGCGTATTCATCGTACGGATTGGGAATGAATTTCACTCCATCCTCCTCGATCGATCCATCCTTCAGCTTGATTTTTTCCTCCGTATCGAACGTTTGCTTCAACAAGACCGCGATGTTCATCGTTCTTCGCTCCTTTCCGAATCGGATGCTGCCTTCCCGCCCGCCGTGATGCCCCGAATGAAAAAATCCACGGTGCCGTCCGCTTGCGCCGCAAGCGAATAGGGACGTTCGGACAGCAGCCACGACGTGACGACTTCGTCCATCGCCCCGAACAAGAGATGCCTGGTGAGCCGGATGTCCAGATCGGACCGGAACAACCGCTGCTCCACACCTCGGCGCAGCACGTCCTCGATCAGGCGGAAATAAGGCTTCACCGCCTGCCCGATCTCCCGGCGCAGCTCCAGGTTGCTCTGCCTGAGCTCGATCTGCGTAACTTTGGCCAAGTCCCGGTTGCTCTCCAGCTCGGAGTAATGAATCGTACACAGTGCCCGCAGCGCGTCCATCGGGTGGTCCATATCCATGACGTGCCGCCTGCATTTCTCCACTAACTCGGTGAGCCGGGAACGAAGCACGGAGACGAGCAGCTCCTCCTTGCTGCGGAAGTACAAATAAATCGTGCCGTCGGCCACCCCGGCCGCCTTCGCGATCCTCGACACTTGCGACCGGTGAAAGCCGGATTCGGCGAACACTTTCAGAGCGGCGTCCAGAATGAGCTCGGACTTGTCTTTCATTTTTCCAGTCATGGGACCACCCTTACGCTTCATAAAGTCTACTACATGAATGAGGGCTCATTCAGCGGATTACGATTACAGTGTATGACCCGCAGCCGAGGAATAGATCAATTGACAGGCTCGGGTAGAGAACAAGCGCAGAGAGAAGTGCAGGGAGAACTGCAGGGAGAAGCGGAAGTACGACTCAGGGAGGTGGGAGGAAGAGATGCTCGGGATGTGGCTGAATGGGCTGCTCGCATTGGCGGTGACGGTTTACGGTGTAGTGCTGTTCTGGAAAGCGGTATACCACCGGGTGCTGTATTTGCGGCTGGGGCGTCCGGCGACGGCATCCGAGGGGGAACGGCTTACGGGAGTGAAAAACGTAGATCCGTCGGAACGCCAGGCGGGGAAAAGTGGGCGGGAATCGCAATCGGGATCGGACGGAGCCTTAAACTGGGTGTCACAGGTGTTCGGCCACCGCAAGCTGCTTCAGGACTGGCGGAGCGGGCTTATGCATTTGGTTGTGTTTTACGGGTTCATCGTTTTGCAGCTTGGAGCGATCGACATTGTGGTGAAAGGCTTGTTCGGGCACCGGCTGCCGGTCCCTTATTATGCAGGGTTCCTGCTCATGCAGGAAATCGCAGTCGCGGCGGTACTGCTCGCCATCGGGTATGCGGGCTACCGGCGGTACGGGGAGCGGCTCTCGCGTCTCAAACGCGGCTGGAAGCCGAGCCTCGTGCTGTTCTGGATCGGCTCGCTTATGGTGAGCGTCATCCTGTTCTCCGGCTTCGACCGTCTCACTCACGGGGAGCCATGGGCTCCGACCTCGCCAATCGCTTCCTCTGTGGCTTCGCTATTCGCGGGGGTGTCCGGGGGAGCGGTGACCGCGCTATATTACATCGCTTGGTGGCTGCATTTACTCATTTTGCTCGGCTTTCTCGTCTATGTCCCGCAATCGAAGCATTTTCATCTGCTCAGCGCTCCAGTGAACTTGTGGGTGAAAAGACGGCAACGGGGGGGACAGCTGGAGCCGCTGGATTTGGAGGATGAGCAGGCGGAATCGTTCGGGGCCGGGAAAATTGAAGATTTCACTCGCGGGCAGCTGCTCGATCTCTACGCGTGCGTAGAATGCGGCCGCTGCACGAACGTCTGTCCGGCCGCTTCAACCGGCAAGCTGCTGTCGCCGATGCACCTGATCGTGAAGCTGCGAGATCATCTGACCGAGAAGGGCGCAGCCATCACGTCGCGATCCCCGTGGATGCCGGCGTTCGCTTTTGGGGATGGGATCGCGGGCAGCCATCGGTTCGAAGATGTTGCCGAAGAGCGGGATTCGACAGGAGGGCTGGATATTCGCGGGACGGTGCGGCGTCAGCAGGCGGGGTGGTTGCGTGCAGAGGGCCGGGTGGCGTCCGAGGCCGCGTTAATCGGGGACGTTATGACGGAAGAGGAGATCTGGGCCTGCACGACATGCCGCAGCTGCGAGGAGCATTGTCCGGTCGGGAACGGGCACGTCGACAAGCTCGTCGAGATGCGCCGCCACTTGGTATTGATGGAGGGGAGCATGCCGGCCGACGGGCAGCGGGCGATGCAGAACATCGAGCGCCAGGGCAACCCGTGGGGACTGAACCGGCAGGACCGGGCCAGGTGGATGGCCGGACTCGATGCCGAGGAACGACTGCCGACCGTGAAAGAGAACCCTGGATTCGAGCTGCTGCTGTTCGTCGGCACGATGGGCTCCTACGACCGTCGTACGAACAAAGTGATGAAGGCGCTCATCCGGCTTCTGAACGCGGCAGGCGTGAACGCTGCCGTGCTCGGCAACGAGGAACGCAACTCCGGCGATACGCCGAGGCGGATGGGCAACGAGATGCTGTTCCAGCAGTTGTGCCAGGAGAACATCGAGACGTTCCGCCGTTACGGCGTCAAGCGGATCGTCACGGCGTGCCCGCATACGTACAACGTTCTGAAGCACGAATACCCGGACTTCGGCTTCACCGCAGAAGTGCTGCATCATACAGAGCTGCTCGCCGAGCTGCTGCGGGACGGCAAGCTGAAGCCTGCGCATCGGCTGGAGGAGCGCGTCACGTATCACGATTCCTGCTACTTGGGCCGCTACAACGGCACGTATGAAGCGCCCCGCCGCATTCTGCAAGCGATCCCGGGCGTGGAGATGGCCGAGATGGCGATGAACCGGGCACATGGGCTGTGCTGCGGAGCGGGCGGAGGGCGGATGTGGATGGAGGATACGAGCGGCACCCGGGTCAATGTCGCCCGAGTCGGTCAAGCTTTGGCGGTCGAGCCGACGACGATCAGCAGCGCCTGTCCGTATTGCCTCACGATGATGGAGGACGGCACGAAACAGCTGAACGTCGACGAGCGCGTAAGGTCGAAGGATGTAGCGGAGCTGCTGGCGGAGTCCGTCTTTGGACTGCATTAGTTAATGACGTTAATAAAAGGAGTGAGGGCACGATGTCCATTCAGAAAGCTGCAGTAATCGGGTCCGGCGTCATGGGAGCCGGCATCGCCGCCCATCTGGCGAATGCCGGCTTGACGTGCCTGCTGCTCGACTTGCCGCCGGACCGGCTCACCGCGAATGAGGCGGCGGCGGGACTTATGCCGTCCTCGCCGGCCGTCCGCAACCGGCTCGCGTCGGATGCAATCGCGAGGCTCGCGAAAGCGCAACCCGCGCCGCTCTATGACGCGGCATTCGCTTCCCGCATCACCCCCGGGAATCTTGAAGATGACTTGGCTAAGCTAGCGGACGTCGATTGGATCATCGAAGTGGTCGTGGAGCGGTTGGAGGTCAAGCAAAGTGTCATGGCGCGGATCGAGAGTGTCTGGAAGCCCGGGATCGTCGTAACGACGAACACGTCCGGCATCTCGATCGATACGATCGTCGATGGGCGCAGCGAGGCGTTCCGTCAGCATTTCCTCGGGACGCATTTTTTCAATCCGCCGCGATACATGCCGCTCTTGGAGCTCATTCCCGGACGGGACACGAATCCGGGGCTGGTCGAGCGGATGAAGCGGTTCGCCGAGCGGACGCTGGGGAAAGGCGTCGTCGTAGCGAAGGATACGCCCAACTTCATCGCCAACCGGATCGGCACGTACGGGCTGCTCGCCACGCTGCAGGAGATGACGGCGGGCGGTTACTCCGTCGAAGAGGTCGACGCGGTCACCGGGCCGGCGATGGGACGCCCGAAGAGCGCGACGTTTCGTACGCTCGATCTGGTCGGCCTCGACACGTTCCTGCACGTGGCGGACAACGTGTACCTTCGGACGGAGTCGGCCGAAGAGAAGTCGGTCTTCGCGGTGCCGCCGTTCCTTAAGGAAATGGTCGCGAGAGGCTGGACAGGCGAGAAGGCGGGGCAAGGCTTCTATCGCAAGACGATCGGTCCGGCTGGGAAGTTGATCGTGTCCCTCGACCTGGAGAAGCTGGACTACCGGGACGCACCCGTAGGCAAGATCACTTCCGCCGCGCTGGATGCAGCGAAGTCGGCGAAGGGAGCCGGGGCCAAGCTGCGCGCCCTGTTGAGCGGCCAAGACCGCTACGCCCAGCTGGCCTGGAACATCATGAAGCGCGTCTGGCTGTACTCGGCGGAGAAGCTCGGGGAGATCGCCGACACGGTCCCCGACATCGACCGCGCGATGAAATGGGGCTTCAACTGGGAGCTAGGCCCGTTCGAGGCTTGGGATGCGGCAGGATTGCCGAGCACGGTGGCTCGTATGGAGCAGGAAGGGCTGACTATTCCCGACTGGGTTAAGGGTTGGTTGGAGGCCGGCCATACGAGCTTTTATGGGCGGACGGATGCAGGGGCGCCAGCTTTCGTTGCGCGGTCCGGGGACTCTGCTGGCGGAGGCAGCGGTGTTGCAAGCGGGGACGGTGGTGTCGCCAGCGGAGGCGTATGGGCGTATCGCGAGCTGCCCCGGGATCCCGAGCTGATCTCGCTCCGCGAGCTCAAGGAACAGAAGCGCGTCATTCTCGGCAATGCCGGGGCGAGCTTGATCGATCTCGGCGACGATGTGGCGTGCCTCGAGTTCCACTCGCCGAACAACGCGATCGGCGCCGACATTCTGACGATGATCGGGCAAAGCGTCGACGAGGTGAGACGCAACTACAGGGGGCTCGTGGTCGCGAACGAAGGGCGCAACTTCTGCGTCGGCGCGAATCTGATGCTGCTCTTGATGGAAGCTCAAGACGAAGCTTGGGACGAGGTGGACCGCATCATCCGGATGTTCCAGCAGGCGATGCTGAAGCTGAAACGGCTGGAGAAGCCGGTCGTCGCCGCGCCGCACCGGATGACGCTCGGCGGCGGCGTCGAGGCGTGTATGCCGGCGGATCGCGTCATCGCAGCCGCCGAGACGTACTATGGCCTTGTCGAAGCCGGGGTCGGGCTCATCCCCGCCGGCGGCGGCTGCAAGGAGATGGCGCTGCGGGCAAGTGTTGCCTGGCACACGATGAATGCGCCGGAGCTCGACGTCCAGCCGCTCCTGAACAAGGCGTTCGAGACGATCGGCATGGCGAAGGTGTCCGGCAGCGCGCACGACGCGATCCGGCTCGGCCTGCTGAGGCCGGACGACCGGGTCGTGCTGCAGCCGGAGCGGCGCCTGTACGAGGCGAAGACGGCGGTGCTGCAGCTGGACGCCGCCGGTTACCGGAAGCCCCCGGAGGCGCCGCGCATCCGTGTGGCGGGCGCTCCTGGCCGGGCGGTGCTGCAGCTAGGCGCGTACACGCTGCGGCAGGGGAACTACATCAGCGATCACGACTGCAAGATCGCGGGCAAGCTCGCCCACGTGCTCGCCGGCGGCGACGTGCCGGCAGGTACGCTCGTCAGCGAAGAATATATGCTCGACCTCGAGCGCGAGGCGTTCCTCAGCCTGTGCGGCGAGCCGAAGACGCAGCAGCGCATGCAGCATATGCTGTCGACCGGCAAGCCGCTGCGCAATTGAGGGCCAGAAACTTTACAAAAGGGAGGGCAAACGGAATGGCTGCTGACAACGAGGCGGTGCTGGTCGCCATGGCCAGAACGGCGGTAGGCCGCGGTCGCCGCGGAACGCTGGCAGACACGCGCGCGGAGGACCTGGGGCGCACAGTGCTCCAGGCTGTGCTGGAGCGCGCCCCCGGACTGTCCACGTCGGACGTGGACGATGTGATCATCGGCTGCGCGATGCCGGAGGGCGAGCAGGGGCTGAACTTCGCCCGCATCATGACGCTGTATGCGGGCTATCCGGTCACCGTGCCGGCGATCACGGTGAACCGCTTCTGCTCGTCCGGCCTGCAGGCGATCGCGTTCGCCGCCGAGCGCATCCAGCTCGGCTATGCGAACGTCGTCGTGGCGGGCGGCGTCGAGAGCATGAGCCACGTGCCGATGAGCGGCTTCAAGCTGGCGCCGCATCCGGGCCTCATGGAGCGGATGCCCGAGGTGTACATCGGCATGGGGCATACCGCCGAGAGGGTGGCGCAGCAATACGGCATCAGCCGCGAAGACCAGGACCGGTTCGCGCTCGCCTCGCACCGGAAGGCGGCGGCGGCGATCCAAGAGGGACGATTCGACGATGAGATCGTCCCCGTCGCCACGGAGCGCGTCCGGGTAACGCCGGACGGCAAGGTCGAGCGCACGGCGGCGCCGTTCGCCCGCGACGAGTGCGTGCGCGAAGACACGACGCTCGAAGCGCTCGCGAAGCTCGCACCGTCGTTCGCCGCGCACGGCACCGTGACGGCCGGCAACGCCTCGCCTATCAGCGACGGGGCCGCGGCCGTCGTCGTGATGAGCCGCGCCGAGGCGGGCCGCCGCGGATTGCGGCCGCTCGCCGCGTTCCGCTCGTTCGCGGTCGCCGGCGTCGCGCCGGAGGTGATGGGGATCGGCCCGGTCGAGGCGATCCCGAAGGCGCTGCGCATGGCCGGGCTCCAGGCGGAGGACATCGACCTGTATGAGATCAACGAGGCGTTCGCCTCGCAATGCCTCGCGATCATCCGGGAGCTGAAGCTGCCGGATGATCGGGTGAACGTGAACGGCGGCGCTATCGCGCTCGGCCATCCGCTCGGCTGCACTGGGACGAAGCTGTCGATCTCGCTCATCCAGGAGCTTCGCCGCCGGGGAGGCGGGAAGGGTGTTGTCTCGATGTGTATCGGCGGAGGCATGGGCGCGGCAGGCGTATTCGAAGTGTATGCTGACAATGGAACATAAAGGAGGCTGACCCATGACATCCAATGCATCCAATGCATCTCAAGCATCCCATGTCCCGAATTCCTCCTACGTAATCGGAGGCAGCTTCGTGCTGGCGGAGACGGATCCGCTGACGATCACGACGCCGGAGGACCTCACGGAGGAGCAGCGCATGATCGGCGAGACGACCGCCGAGTTCATCGAAGGCGCCGTGCTGCCGCATGACGAACGGATCGAGAAGCTCGACTACGAGCTCACGGTCAAGCTGATGCGCCAAGCCGGCGAGCTTGGCCTGCTCGGCGTGGACGTACCTGAGATGTTCGGCGGACTCGGCCTGGATAAGGTGAGCTCCACCGTCATCAGCGAGAAGCTGGCGAAGGCGTCGTCGTTCGCGCTCTCGATCGGCGCGCATGTCGGCATCGGGACGCTGCCGATCGTGTTCTTCGGTACGCGCAGTCAGAAGGAGCGCTACTTGCCGGACCTGGCGACCGGGACCAAGATTGCAGCCTACTGTTTGACCGAGCCTTCTTCAGGCTCCGACGCGCTTGGCGCGAAGACGACAGCGAAACTGACGGACGACGGAGCGCACTACGTGTTGAACGGCGCCAAGCAGTTCATCACGAACGCCGGCTTCGCCGACGTCTTCATCGTCTACGCGAAGATCGACGGCACCCAGTTCAGCGCCTTCATCGTCGAACGGACGATGGAGGGTGTAGGCTTCGGGCCGGAGGAGAAGAAGATGGGCATCAAGGGCTCTTCGACGCGGCCGCTTATCCTCGACAACGTACATGTTCCCATAGAGAACTTGCTAGGAGAGCCGGGCAAAGGCCACATCATCGCCTTCAACATCTTGAACATCGGCCGGTTCAAGCTGGGAGCCGGCTGCCTCGGCGGAGCCAAGGAGGCGCTGGAGCTGAGCGTCCGGTATGCGAACCAGCGGACCCAATTCGGCCAAACGCTGTCCTCGTTTCCTCTGATCGCCCAGAAGCTCGCGGATATGAACATCCGGACCTATGTGTTGGAGAGCATGGTATATCGCACCGTGGGATTAGTAGATACTATTCTGCAGGACATCGACCATAGCCAGGACGACGCCGGTACCCGTTCCGCCAAGGGCATAGCGGAGTACACGCTCGAATGCTCGATTATCAAAGTGTTCGGGACGGAAGCGCTCGATTACGTGGCCGACGAGGGCGTCCAGATTCACGGCGGATACGGCTACATCCAAGAATATAAAATCGAACGGATCTACCGGGACTCCCGGATTAACCGGATTTTCGAAGGGACGAACGAAATCAACCGGCTGCTCATCCCCGGCACCCTGCTCAAGAAGGCGCTCAAAGGCGAACTCCCTTTGATCGAGCATGTCGAGGCCCTGCAGCAGGAGCTGATCGCATTCGTACCGCAGCAAGAGTTCGAGAGCTTTCTTGAAAAGGAAGCGTATCTCGTGGCCAATGCAAAGCGCATGTTCCTTATGATCGGCGGACTCGCCGTGCAGAAGTACGGCACGAAGCTGGAGCAGGAACAGGAGACGCTTGCCCTGCTGGCCGATTCGATGATTCAGATCTATGCGATGGAGAGCGCGCTGCTCCGTACCCGCAAGCTCATCAGCAGCCAGGGAGAGGCGAGGGCCGAGCTCGCCGTCCGGATGACGCGCATCTTCGTCCAGGAAGCGTTCCACAGCATTGCCGGCTGGGCGGAAAACGCCGTAGCTTCCATGCAAGCCGGGGATATGCAGCGAATTCAGCTCTCGATCCTGAAGAAGCTCGCCCGCAGCACACCGGAGAATCTCATTCAGCTCAAGCGTGGCGTCGCGGCGCGGGTCATTCCGGCCGAAGCTTATATGGTCCATTAAATTTATCATGGAGGGTGCCGAGCATGGACATCACGAATCACGAACGAGACCCTGGGGCGGACCCGAGAACCGAATTTCTGGTGAAGCTGCAGCAAATGGCCAAAGGGACGTTCTGGGACTTGCTGGGCGCCAAGCTGGAATCGGTGGAGGAAGAGAAGGTGACGGTGTCGCTTCAAGTCGAGGACTGCCATCTGAACACGATCGGCATTCTGCACGGAGGCGTACACGCCTCGCTCCTGGACAATACGATGGGCATAGCCGCCATGCTGGCCCGGCCCGGGGAGAAGATGGTAACGACGAACTTGACGATGCACTATTTGGCCCCGCTCAGGAAAGGCATTGTGTACTCGACCGGACGCATCGTGCATCAGTCGAGATCCATCATCACGACCCAAGGGGAAATATGCGACGAATCGGGGAGCTTGGGCGCCTGGTGCAGCGCGTCTTACCGGATCACGTAGCGGAACAGCGAAAAGGTTGGGCAGGAGTTCGAATCTCCCGCACAACCTTTTTGCATTTCTAGAATTCTCAGGCTCACTTCACTTAGGGTTTAAGACAAGATTTCCTTCACTCGCCCGACCTGTCCGTCCGTAAGCCGGACTTTGATTCCATGCGGATGCGTGGGGGAGTTCGTTAACAAATCTTTGACGATGCCGCGCGTGAGTTTGCCGGTCCGCTGATCCTGTTTCAGCACGATATTCACTTCGATTCCCGGGACGATCTGGCTGCGGACTTGACCGTTTTTCATGCCGGAGCTGTTGTTGTTCATGGCGTTTTCTCCAAATTCTCGAATGTAAGTCATGATCGGGGTCAAACAATATTATTAGATTGTGCAAAATGGGCCGTTCCATGTCAAGGGTTAATTATTTTGGGATAGCTAATTCTTGAATTGTGTTATATAATAAACGCAATCATAATATGTACTGTATTAATACAAAAGTACGATTCGAGGTTCGACCATTCTGCGGCCAAGAGAGGAGCCAGTTTATGTTAATTCCTGCCAAAGATTTCTTCGACAATTTGCCGGTCAAAATGTGCAGCAAGTGCGGATCCGCGTTGGAAGAGCAGTCCGAATGTTACGAGACGATGTGCTCGGAATGCCAAGACAACTCGATATTTAAGCCTTTCGTAGGGAATCAGGACGCTCGTTGAGAGCGTTTTTTCTTTGCGTTCCGAAGCACGCTCGCGAACTTTTATTACCATTGTGACGGTGGTGGACATATGTTACGATCGAGAAAATACATGTAATCATACAGGTATAACAAGTAAGGGTGAACGGTGAGGAGAAAAGAGGGTGTGAAGGAGGTTTGCGCCGGGCCGGCTCGAAATAAAAAGACTATTTAAAGACAGTTTCGAGTCGTGTGTATTACTTGTATTATTCTATGTTTTTGAATTATGATGAAAGTAGAGTGCGCATGAAAACGCTTTACTTGCGCTGTACAGTCTGCCTGAAATTTCAACAACAAAAACGTAATTTATCCTTCAAATGTAAGCGTTTTTTAGGAGAAATCATCTGGTCAGGACTAATAATCAAATACGGAGGAGTGCTACAGTGAGTACGCAAAATGCAGTTGCTGCAAACACAACGACCAAGACGAAAACTCCCTCGCGCAAGGACAAGATTTCGATCTGGAAAGCGCTTATTCGCTATCGTTGGCTGTATCTGATGATGGTACCCGGAATTGCGTATTATCTCGTCTTCCACTACGTCCCGATGGGCGGACTCTTGATCGCGTTCAAGAAGTACAACCTGGTTAAAGGGATCTGGGGCAGCGAATGGGTCGGGTTTGCGAACTTCAAAACGGTGTTCGATTCTCCCGACTTTCCGAACCTGATTCGGAACACGCTCTTGATTAGTATTTACCGGATTTTGTTCAATATGCTGCCGGACGTGCTCCTGGCCTTGATCCTGAACGAAATTCGCGTGCAATGGTTTAAGAAAGCGATTCAGACGGTTACGTACGGTCCTTATTTCTTGTCATGGGTTATCGTATACGGTCTCACTTTCTCCTTCCTCGCGCCGGATGCAGGTCTGATCAGCACCTGGTGGCGCGACCATACGGGCGAGACGCTCAATCTGCTGACGGACAAGGATTGGTTCCGGCCGATCATCATCCTGACGGACATCTGGAAGAGCACGGGCTTCGGCGCGATTATTTACTTGGCTGCGCTCGCTACGATCAACCAGGAGTTATATGAAGCGGCCGTCGTGGACGGAGCAGGCAGATGGCGGCAGCTCTGGCACATTACGTTGCCGGGCATCCGCGAAGTATTCGTCTTGCTCCTGATTCTGCGGATCGGGCACATTCTCGACGCCGGCTTCGATCAGATCTACATCTTCTTGAACGCCCGCGTCTACGAGGTCGGGGATATTATCGATACATGGGTATTCCGACGAGGGATCGAACAGCTGGACTTCAGCGTAGCGGCGGCGGTCAACTTCTTCAAGTCGGTGATCGGGTTCGTACTCGTCATCACCGCGAACAAGATCGCCAAGAAGCTCGGCGGATCCGGAATCTGGTAAAGGGGGGAATCTACCATGTCATATATACTAAAAAAATCCAAGTCAGACCGTGTCGTCGATTTCATCCTGTACGCCTCCCTGACGCTGTTCGGATTGGCTACGCTGTTCCCGCTCTACTACGTCGTTATTATGTCGATCACTCCGATCACGGAAGTGCTTCGTCACGGCGGATTCGTAGTTTGGCCGGATAAGATTACATTGGAAGCTTACAAGTATATTTTCTCCAGCAATCGCGTCCCTCAGGCGCTTAAGATTACGATACTCGTAACAACTATAGGCACGGTGCTGAACTTGATGGTCACCATGCTGCTGGCCTACCCGCTGTCGAAGAAATTTTTGCCGGGCCGCAACATCGTCCTGATGGGAATCGTGTTCACGATGCTGTTCTCCGGCGGCCTTATTCCGCTGTATCTGGTTGTTCGTGCGACGCACATGCTGAATACGATTTGGGCGCTCATTATTCCGGGGCTCGTCTCGTCATTTAACATGCTGATTATGAAGACCTACTTCGAGAACTTGCCGGCCGAGATCGAGGAAGCGGCGAAGGTGGACGGCTGCAGCGACTTACAGACGTTGATCCGGATCGTCCTGCCGCTCTCGATGCCCATCATCGCCACGCTCGGATTGTTCTACGGCGTAGGCCACTGGAACGCGTACTTCGGCGGGGTTATGTACTTGACCGACAAGGCGCTCATGCCGATTCAGGTCGTCTTGCGGAACATGATTATTACGCCGAGCGTAAGCCAGGAGCTGGGGGTCACTTCCCAGGAGCTCCAACAGCTGCCGCCGGAAACGGTTAAGATGGCGACGGTCGTCGTCGCAATTCTTCCGATTCTCGTGATCTACCCGTTCCTGCAAAAGTATTTCGTTAAAGGGATGCTCATCGGTTCGGTCAAAGGGTAATGAAAAGGAGGAGGGGCTGCCAGCTCCTCCTTTGGTTTACCAGTATAAGGGATCAAATGCAAAGGAGTGCGGAACCGCACTCTTTTTTCTATTTAGAAAAAGATTTTCTTGATAGAAAAAACGTTCGGTGATACGATCTAACTAGCAAGCGCTTGAAGCAGATATAAGAAGCCCAGGAGGGAGAGTCATGGCAACGATTGAGCAATTGGAAACGCCGGCGGTCTTGATCGATCTGGACGTGCTGGACCGGAACCTGCGCAAGACCGCGGAGCTGGCCCGACAGGCCGGCGTGAAGCTGCGCCCGCATGCGAAGACGCACAAGAGCGTATGGATCGCGAAGGAGCAAATCCGGCACGGAGCCTGCGGCATCACGGTCGCCAAGCTGGGGGAAGCCGAAGTGATGGCGGACGGAGGGATGGACGACATTCTCGTCGCTTACCCCATCGTCGGGGAGGCGAAGCTGGAGCGGCTCGGACGTCTGATGAGCCGGGCGAAGATCACCGTGAGCACCGACAACGTCGATGTAGCCCGCGGCTTGTCCGCGTTGGGTGTCCGTCTCGGTCAGCCGGTACGGCTGTACATAGATGTGAACACCGGCCTGAACCGATGCGGGAAGGAGCCGGGGCAAGAGACCGTCGAGCTGGTGAAGCAGATGGCGGACTTGCCGGGGATCCGCATCGTGGGCGTCATGACGCATGCCGGGCATGCGTACGGGAAGACATCCCGCGAAGAGCTGCTCGCCATCGCGCGCTATGAAGCGGAGAGCCTGGCGATGACGATGCGCATGCTGCGCGACGATCTCGGCCTGCCGATGGAGGAAGTGAGCGTGGGCTCTACACCCACTTCGAAGTTCATCACCGAGCTGGCGGGCATTGGAGTCACCGAGATGCGACCGGGCGCGTACGTGTTCGGCGACATCAGCCAGTCGGCGATCGGGCTCATCGATGAGAGCGAGTATGCGATGCAGATCAAGGCTACGGTCGTCAGCACGCCTAGGGAAGGCACGATTCTCGTCGACGCCGGCTCGAAGACGCTCACGACCGATGTGAATCCGCACCGTCGTGGCTACGGCCTGGTCCGCGGGACGCCGGAGGCGGTTATCGACCGGCTGAGCGAGGAGCATGGCTCGATCGCCGTTCCGGCCGGGACAGAGTGGAAGATCGGGGATGCGGTATATATCATCCCGAACCACTGCTGCACCGTGACGAATTTGCACGATCGGTTGGTCGGCGTCCGAGGCGGGCAGGTGGAGAATTACATCACCGTTGATGCAAGAGGCAAGGTACAGTAAGGCGGCTTTCCGTTCAAGGAACTAGGTAACATCCAAAATCAAATATTCATTAAAAGTGAGGGAATCCTACCATGTCCAAAATCATTCACTCGAAGCAAGCTCCTGAGTTTCCGCTGCCGTTCTCCCAAGGCATCCGCGCCGGCGATTTCGTGTATGTATCCGGTCAAGTAGGCGTCAATCCTCAGACTCGGGAAGTCGTGGGCAACACCGTGGAAGAGCAGACCGTACAAACGTTGCGCAACATCGAGACGATTCTAGCCGCCGACGGTCTGACGCTGGATCATGTCGTAAAGGTGACGGCGTTCGTATCGCACTTGGAGGATTTCCCGGCGTACAACCGCTCTTATGAGACCGTATTCAAAGCGCCGTTCCCTACGCGGTCCAGCATCCAGGTCGGCATCGGCAGCTATTTGGTGGAGATCGAAGCGATCGCATACGTACACAGCAAGCGCGGCGAAGCTTAATGCCCTGGAGGGGTGAACTATGACAGGGAACACGTTATCGGAACGCATCCGCGAATGGACCGTACGGCACGAGCCGGCCAATATTGAGCTGGCTCGGCAGCTCGTGCGGATTCAGAGCGAGAATCATCCTCCGCTCGGCTATGAGGCGGAAGTGCAAGCGTATTATGCGGATTATCTTAGCCGCTTGGGCGGTTCGGTGCGCTCTTACGAGCTGAGCGAAGTGGAAGGTTTGACCTCGCATGAATCGTTTATGCCCGGCCGCAACTATGAAGGGCGCCCCAATGTCGTCGCCAGCTTCGCGGGAGCCGGCGGTGGGCGGTCGCTCATCTTCTCCGGCCACGCCGACACGGTGTACCAGGGCACGGAGAAGTGGACGTATGGGCCATTCTCCGGCGAGGTGACGGACGGCAAGCTGTACGGCCGCGGCTCGTACGATATGAAGGGCGGCATGGCCGCCGCGATCTGCGCGGTGCGCTGCCTGCAGGAGCTGGGCGTTCGGCTGAAAGGGGACGTGCACATCGAGAGCGTCATCGACGAGGAGCACGGCGGTGCGAACGGCACGCTGGCCGGCCGATTGCTCGGCCCGCACGCGGATATGGCGATTATCCCGGAGCCGACGAACCTGCGGATCAACCCCGCTCATCTGGGCGGCGGCATCTGGAAGGCGGAGTTCACCGGGAAGAGCGGGATCGGCTTCAACGGCGAAGAGCTGATCAGCGCCTTGGAGGCGATGGTGAGCTTCGTGCTGCTGCTGCGCAAGTTCAAGACGCATTTGAATGCGAAGTACCCGGCGCCGGACTACTGGGCCAAATCAGGGCGTCCGCTAGAGGTCGTCTCCCTGACGATGCTGTCCGGCGACACGACGCGTCAATTCCAAGAGAAAACGCCGGAGACGGCCGAGATGAACTTCTGGATCGAAGGCTATCCGGGCATGACGGGTCAGCAGATCATCGACGATTTGTGGTCGTTCTACGAAGCGAACTTGGCCGACTACCCGGAGCTCGCGATCTGCCGTCCGGTCATCACGCCGAAGATCCGGTACTTGCTTGGCAGCGAGATGGGAGACAGCGCTGAGGTGCGGGACTTCCTGCAGGTCGTAAACCGGACGGGACATCAGGCGCTAGGGCGCGATCCCGGACCTGCGCTCGGGACGCCGTTCGCCTGCGACGGATTTATGTTCAACGTATACAGCTCCACGCCGGCGCTTGTGCTCGGTCCGGCCGGCGCCAATGCGCATGCCGCGGACGAATACATGGATCTCGCCAGCTATTCCGAGCTGATCCGCTGGTACGCGGAGATTATGGCGGACTGGTGCGGCGTAGCGGAGGACCGCGATCTGGCGGGAGGTGCAACTCGATGAGCGAGATGGAGCAATCGGCACGCCGTCCGCTACGGATCGGTGTCGCCGGCTGCGTGCACGAGACGAATACGTTCGCGCCGGGCAAGACCGGTCTGCAACCGTTCTCCTATGAATGGATCGAAGGCGAGCAAGCTTATTTGGAACGTTACACAGGCACCCGCACCTCGATGGGCGGCGTGATTGATGCGGCTCGCGAGACGGGCCTCGCGCTGTCGCCGGGCTTCTATACCCAGGCGACGCCCAGCGGCACGGTCACGGACGAGGCGTTCGAGGCGATCGCCGACCGGATCGCCCAATCGATCGATCCCGCGCTTGACGGTGCCGTCATCATCCTGCATGGCGCTATGGTTAGCGAGTCGGAGCCGGACGCGGAGGGGGCGATTTTGCGCCGAGTGCGCGCCCGTCTCGGACGGGAGTTCCCGCTTGCGGTGACGCTCGATCTGCACGCGAACGTGACGGCGGAGATGGTCGAGCTGTCCGACCTGATCGTCGGCTACGACACGTATCCGCACGTAGACGTCTACGACCGCGCGGTCGAAGCGGTTCGCCTGCTCGCTCGCGTCCTGCGGAACGAAGCGAAGCCGGTGCGCGTCTTCCGCCACACCGGGCTGCTTGTCGCCCCGCAGGGCATGCTGACGAGCGCGGGTCCGTTCAAGCGCGTCATGGATCAGGCGTTCGAATGGGAGGCGAATCCGGCCATTCTGAATGTGACCGTCATCGGCGGCTTCCCGTTCAGCGACGTCCCGGACGCCGGGATGTCGTTCATCGTCACCGCCGATGGGGATGCGGCGCTCGCCGAGCGATGCGCCGAGGAGCTGTGCGCGTTCGCCTGGTCGATCCGCGACGAGTTCGCGGTGCCGCTCACCGCGCCCGCGGAAGCTGTTGCGCTCGCCGAGCGGCAGCCGGAAGGACCGGTCATCCTGGTGGAGGGATCCGACAACGTCGGAGGCGGCTCCCCGGCGGACGGCACGCACATGCTGCCGCACTTGCTCGCGGCGGGCAAGACGAGCCTCCTCGTGCTGTGCGACCCGGAGGCTGTGAGGCTGGCGGCCGAAGCCGGCATCGGCGGGACGCTCGCCTGCGCCGTCGGCGGCAAGTCCGACGACTGGCACGGGGCGCCCGTGCCGATCCGGGGCCGCGTCCGCACCCTGTTCGACGGGGACTACACCCACGTCGGCCGCTACATGACCGGCGCGCGGGCCAAGATGGGCTTGACCGCCGTCGTCGAGGCGGGCCCGGTGACGCTCGTGCTCACCGAGAAGCGGGTGGCGCCCTGGGATCCCGGGCACGTGCTGTCCGTCGGCCTGAACCCTACCGCCTTCCACATGATCGTGGTCAAGTCGGCGATCGCTTGGAAGACCGCCTTCGGAGACGTAGCCCGGCTCGCGATCGACGTCGATACGCCCGGCTGCTGCGGAGCGAACTTGTCGCTGTTCCCTTATAAGCATTTGAAGCGTCCTATATATCCGCTTGACCAATCAAGAGCGTAGGAGGAGTCCCATGAGAACGTATTCCGGTTCCCAAGAACGAATTCAGCAAGCCAAGGAAGTGTTGGCCGGCGGCGTGGCCAGTACGCTGCGCGGCTCCATGAAGCCGACCCCGCTCTATGCGGAATCCGCGTCCGGCGTCATCGTCCGCGATGTGGACGGCAACGAGTACATCGACTACTTGCTGGCCTACGGGCCATCCATTCTCGGCCATGCGCATCCCGAGCTGACGGAGCGCATCCACAGCGCGATGCAGAAGGGCTACACGTACGGCCTGCAGCATGACGGCGAGATCCAGCTCGCGCGGAAGCTCGTCAGTGTGCTGCCTTGCGCCGACAAGGTCGCATTGAGCGGCTCCGGCACGGAAGCGGTCATGCTGGCGTTGCGGCTGTCCCGCGCCTATACGGGCAAGCGCAAGGTGATCCGCTTCCACGGCCACTATCACGGCTGGTCGGACTCGATCTTCACCTCGTTCCCGAGCCCCGACATGATGCAGAAGGCGACGGACAGCGGCAACGCGGCGACCCCTCCGGGTACGAAAGGCCAGAGCGAGAGCAGCTTGTCCGACGTCATCCTGCTTCCGTGGAACGACCCGGATGTGTTGAAGGCGACGCTGGAGGAGCAAGGCCATGACATCGCGGCCGTCATCTCCGAGCCGGTGCTGTGCAACAACGGCTGCATCATGCCGCTCCCGGGGTACCTGGAGCAGATGCGGGAGCTCACGGCGAAGCATAACGTCGTTATGATCCTCGACGAGGTCATCACCGGCTTCCGCTTGGGAATCAGCGGCGCGCACGGCCGGTTCGGGCTCAAGCCGGATCTCGTGACCGTCGGCAAGGCGCTGGGCGGAGGCATCGCGATCAGCGGCGTCGCCGGCCGCAAGGAAATCATGGCGCTCATCGACCGCGAGGAAGTGAGCCACCTCGGCACCCTGAACGGCAACACGGTGTCGACGGCGGCGGCACTCGCCATCATCGATATTTTGTCGCGCGACAACGGCGCGGTGTATACTAAGATGGAAGAACTAACCGCGAGCCTCGTCGGCTCCATCCGCAGCCTGTTCACGAAACATGGGCTGCGCGGAGTTGTGAATCAGATCGGTCCGGTATTCAACATGATGTTTATCGATCGCGACGAAGTGAACCATTTCGACGAGTTCCAGACGCGCAATGCGGGCCTCTACGCCAAGTTCGCCGAGCTGATGCTGGAGGAGGGCGTGCTCGTGCGGCCGAACGGATTGTGGTATTTGTCCGCCGCGCATGAACAGAGCCACATCGACGCTACCGTAGCGGCAATCGATCGCGTACTCGCCCACCTGAAGGTGAAGGAGGCTGCCCGATGAGATTGCACGGGAAAGTCGCGCTCGTCACCGGCGGCTCTCATGGCATCGGCCAGGCGATCGCCCTGAACTATGCCCGCGAAGGGGCGAAGGTCGCCATCTGCGGACGCGGCCAGGCTGCGCTGGACGAGACCGTCGGCATCATCCGTGAATCCGGCGGGGCGGCGGTATCCTATACGGTAGATGTGTGCGATAAACAGCAGGTGGACGATATGGTCGAGCGGCTGCTCGCCGAATGGGGCGCGATCGACATTCTGGTGAACAACGCCGGGATTTGCGATCCGGCTCCGTTCCTCGACATTACCGAATCCGATTGGGACCGCCACATGGCGATCAATCTGAAAGGAACGTTCCTCGCCAGCCAATCGGTCGCCCGGGCGATGGTGGCGCGAGGGACGAAGGGCTCGATCATTCACATGTCGAGCGTGAACGGGCTTGCGGCCGAGTCCGATCAAGTGCATTACAACGCGACGAAGGCCGCGATGATCAGCATGGGTATGTCGATGGCGCTGGAGCTGGCGCCGCACGGCATCCGCGTGAACTCGCTCTGCCCCGGCTTCATCGAGACGCGGCTCACCCAGCCGCTCATCCAGAACGGGCCGGCGATCGCGCAATATCTCAAGACGATCCCGATGAACCGAGTCGGCCAGCCGGACGAGATCGCCACCGCGGCGATTTTCCTCGCCTCCGACGATTCCCGGTACATGACGGGCCAGAGCTTGGTCATTGACGGCGGTCAGCTGATTAAGCTATCCTGACCATCAAGCATCGAAATATAGAAAGGAACCGCATTTATGATGACGAATGATTTCGAGGAGCAAGGGACGGAGCGCAGCAGCGTTACGGTCAAGTCTGCCGACCGCGTGTTGGACATTTTCGAGTTGTTCGCGGACGAGCAGGACACGCTCAGCCTGACGGACATTTCCCGCAAGCTGGTGTTGCCGCCTTCCAGCGTTCACAAGCTGCTGCAAAATTTGTTGAACCGGGGGTACCTGGAGACGGACAAACACGGCAAGACGTTCCGGCTCGGCTACAAGCTGTTCGAGATCGGCAGCAAAGTGTCCCGCAATACCGACTACGCCACGGAGTTCCAGCATGTGGCCTCGAAAATCATTAACGACATTAATGAATCGGTGTTTTTGTCGATCCGAAACGGCGACAAGGTGCTGTATATCGCCGAGAAGCAGAGCACGCACCCGGTGCGGTTCGTCTCGCATCTCGGCATGCAGCTGCCGCTGCACGCCACGGCGATGGGGAAGATGCTGCTGAGCGGCTTGTCCGACGAGGAGGTGCGGCGGCTGTATCCGGAGAACGAGCTGGGCAAGCTGACCGACACGACGCTGTCGGACCTGAACGAGCTGCTCGAGCAGCTGCGGACGATTCGCCGGGAAGGTCTCGCCTACAGCGCCGGCGAAGCGGTGCAAGGCATACGCTGCGTCGCTGCGCCCATCACGAATGCGGCCGGCGACATCGTCGCGGCGATGAGCGTGTCGATCCCGGTGTCTAGAGTCGAGGAAGGAATATGGGAGCGTTCGGTGGCTGCCGTGAAGCAAGGCGCTAAGGAAATAAGCGTCAAGCATTATTTCCAGAGCGGTCCGGTCAAATAGGCTGGAGACCGCGGGGTAAAGACAGGAGGATTGCTAATGATTATCGACATGCATACCCACATCTGGGGCGGGCGGTACGACCAGCACGCGAAGGCGCTGCTCACGAACTGCGAGCGGTACGGCATCGACAAGGTGTTCGTCTCGGGATTGATCCGGCAATACTCGCCGGAAGAGGAAGTGAAATCGCAGAATGAGGATATCGTCCGGTTCAAGCGGGAGAACCCCGACGTGGCGGAAGGGTACGTCTATGTGAACCCGCGCCATGCCAACGCGCTGGATGTGCTGCGGCAAGGTATCGAGCAGGACGGGATGATCGGGATGAAGCTGTGGATCGCCACCTATTGCGACGACCCGTCCGTCTTCCCATTGGTTGAACAATGTATCGAATACGACGTTCCGATCCTGCTGCACGCGTTCTACAAGGCGGTCGGCCAGTATCCGGACGAATCGGTCGGGACGCATGTGGCCGAGCTCGCCAAGCGGTATCCCCAAGCGAAGCTGATCATGGCCCACTTGGGCGGCAATCACTACCATGGGATCAAAGCGATTCGCGATTATCCGAACGTAGTGACCGACATCTCCGGTTCGCTGTTCCGCCGGGAAGAAGTCGATTATGCGGTACGCCTGCTCGGAGCGGAGCGTGTCCTGTTCGGTTCCGATATGCCGGGCTGCTCGTACATCACGAACTTAGGTCAGGTAGAAGAGGCCGACCTCACGCCGGAGGAGCGCCAGCTCATCTATGCCGGGAATACGATGCGGCTGTTCGGGATGAAGCGATCGGCCTAAGTCAACTGCCCCTTTTGACGCTCCAGTCGTTTACAAAACACATCGCCTCCGCTATAATGAAAATGATTCTCACTATCAAACCGATAGCGAGAATCGTTCATTGGTCATTGCCCCTAAGTTTCAGGATGAGGTGGATGCGCGGATGCATGGCTTGGATCGCGAATGGCTGGAGCAACGGTTTTCCATACGGCAAACCGAACGTTCGGACGCCCTGCTTACGGTGCGGGCCGATGCAATACTAACTTCCGAAGGCGCGGCCGCCTTTTTGAATGAATATGCATTACACCTGCAAGCGACTGACGTTACGGCGGCAGCCGCTTATTGCTGTGCGAACTTCAGCTGGACGGCGCTGGCCCTGCACTACTCGATCGGAGTGTGGAACGTCGCATTCGAACTGCCGCTCTCGAGTATTCTCCTTCAGCTCTACCGAGACCAAGGTCAGTTGAAATTTACTTTTACGCTGACCGACTGGATCATCGAGGCAGGTCCTGAGGATGCCTCCGAACGTTCCGCTTGGCGTGACCGAAAGTTAGCCCATTATTACAGCGAAACCGCCCGTCCGCTGATCGAGAGTCTCTCCGCCGTATCCGGCCTGGATGTGAGCCAGCTCTGGGGACAGCTGCCGACCCGGTTCAACTATCAATTCGCTTTGCTGGAGAAAGAATTGTCCCATGCCGGCCTTCCGGACGGACGGTCCGCCGCAGACCGGCTTCTCGACGATTATCGGGCCGTGTGCAGCGAGTGGGATGGATCGGCATTCGGCCGCCGTTCCAATCCGCTGAACGTCAACATCCGGTATATTGAGGATTATCGGGATCCGGAAGCGCAAGTACGCATGAAGAACGTGTGTTGTCTGTACTACAAAACGGGCAAGCAAGAGTACTGCTACACGTGTCCGCGGTTGAAAGCGGAGGACCGGGAGAAAGTCAAGGAGAGACTGCTGACCGCCGGGAAACACTGAGCGCCCACGACATATAATCCGAAAGGCTCGCTTTTATGCGGGTCTTTTTCTTTTTTTGCCTGTGGATGTGGGCCTTAAGCTCCTACTGGTGAATTGTAACGATATGGTAAAATGCAAAGCGGATAGGAGGAGAATAAGGATGAGATTAAGAAACTACTTGGCGCAATCGGCTGCGGTCCTTTTGCTAACCGCGAGTCTGATCTCGCTGACAGCCTGCAGTCAAAAGCCCCAAGAGAGCGGAGCGACCCCGACCGCGTCTGCCGGCGTGGGAGATTCGTCAATCAAGACGGTGAACGAAAAACCAAAATCGGTAACGGCGTCGGATGTCATTGCGAAGACGATGGAAACGTCAGCCAAGCTGGAGAGCTTCTCAGTGAGCATGAACACGAAACAGACGATCGAGCAGGCGGCGAACAAAATGGACATCCAAGCCAAAATCGAGATGGATATCGTCCAGAAGCCGCAGCTCACGTTCAAGCAATCGATGTCCATGCAAATGATGGGCCAGGACGTCAAGATGGACATGTATTTGACCAAGGACGGGTTCTTCATGAAAGAGCCGACCTCAGGCCAGTGGATGAAGCTGCCGCGGGATCAAATGGACCAGATCATGAGTACGATGTCCGAGGATCAGATGGATCCGTTGAAGCAGCTCGATAAGCTCAAAGCGTTCGCGAGCGACTTCACTTTGAGTGAAACGAACGACGATTATACGGTCAAACTGACGGCGAACGGAGAGAAATTCAACGAGTTCATTAAAAATGAGATGAAAGCTTATATGGGCAACAATCCGAACATGGAAACGATGCTCAATCAAACTACGTCCGCCGTCAAAATCACAAGCGTCGACTATTCGTTTACGATCGAGAAGAAGACGCAATATCCGAAAAGCATGAAAGTGAATATGGATCTCGAGATGGATCTCCAAGGGCAAAAAATGCGCATGGTCCAAAATATCGACGGAACTTACTCCAATTATAACGGGATTAAAGAAATCGCTTTGCCGAAAGAAGCCTTGGAAGCGAACGCGGTTAACATGCCGCAAACATGACTGCAATCTAGTAAACCCTCCGAAAAAGAGCGCCTTCCAGGTGCTTTTTTTCATTCCCGGACATATACATGATAGCAACCTAGCTGCATAAGAAAGGAGAACCGTCCATGATCGTCGTGTTCCTGGTGCTAATGACGTTTATGCTGGCCTTCTTCGCCCTAGTGATCTACCTGATCTACCTCGGCATCCGAAAAGACTCGACGGATTATGACTTTCAGCATATGTGGCTTGACATCCATGTGACGCGGCAGGATATGGAGTTCGAATAAGCGGGCAAGGCCGTTTGGGAGGCGTAACGAATGCTGCATATTATCGTGTGTGTGAAGCAAGTGCCGGACAGCCGGGAAATCCGCATCGACCCGAAGACGAACACGCTCATCCGGCAAGGCGTCCCGAGCATCGTGAATTTCTACGATATGCACGGGCTGGAGGAAGCGCTTCGCATTAAGGACGAGCTGGGGGCTCGGGTGACGGTCGTGACGATGGGACCGCCGCCTGCGGAGAAGGGGCTCAAGGAGTGCATCTCGCTCGGCGCTGATGAAGCCGTCTTGGTGACGGATCGCGGATTCGCGGGAGCGGACACGCTCGCTACCTCGTATGTGGTCGCGGAGACGATCCGCAAGGTCGAGGAGAAGTGGGGGCCGGTAGACATCGTGTTCTGTGGAAAGCAGACGCTCGACGGCGACACGGGACAAGTCGGCCCGGGCGTCGCCTGCCGGCTCGATCTGGAGCAGCTGACGTATGTGAACAAAGTCGTGCAAGTGGACGAGGACAAGCGGCGCGTCAAGGTGCAGCGTCACCTGGAAGACGGCGTGGAGGTCGTGGAGACGGCGATGCCGGTGCTCATCACCGCACTGAAAGAGCTGAACAAGGTGCGGCGGGCGTCGCTGCCCGGCATGATCCGAGCGGCCCGGTACAAGCCGGTCGTCTGGACGACGGCGGATTTTCCCGGACTCGACCGATCGAAGATTGGTTTGAAAGGTTCACCGACGATTGTCGCCAAGACGTGGGTGCCGGAGTCCAAGCCGGTGAAGACGGTGCGGGTGGAAGGCGCGTCGGCAGCCGAGCAAGCCGGGAAGCTGTTCGGGCATCTGTGGGACGGGCCGCTGCCCGAGCGGCTCGGCTGGGCAGCCGCAAGCGAAGCGAGGGGGGATTGAGATGGCGGCAGAACGTGATGTTGAACAGATGCCGGATTGGTCCGCCTACCGCGGCGTGCTGATCGTCGTCGAGCAGCGGGACGGCAAGGCGAAGGCGGTGTCGTGGCAGCTGCTCGGCGAAGGCCGCAAGCTCGCGGCCAAGCTGGAGGTGCCGCTGTACGCGCTCGTCATGGGCAGCGATGTCGAGCACCTCGCCCATGAAGCCGCCGCGTATGGGGCGGACAAGGTGTTCCTGTGCGACTCGCCGGTGCTGAAGACGTACCGGACGCGACCTTACAGCCGCGTCGTGCTGAAGCTGATCGAGGAGGCGAAGCCCGAGATCGTCCTCTTCGGCGCGACCGCGACAGGCCGGGACTTGGCCGGGGCGATCGGCACGCACCTGCCGACGGGGCTGACGGCCGACACGACGGAGCTTGACGTCGAGCCGCCTCCGTCCCGCCTGCTGCTCGCGAGCCGCCCGGCGTTCTCGGAGAAGATGATGGCGACGATTCTATGCAAGCAGTATCGTCCGCAGATGGCTACGGCGCGTGCCGGCGTGTTCGAGGCGCTCCCTCGCGACGATAGCCGCGAGGCGGTCATCGAGCGGCTCGAATGCGAGCTGCAGGAGGAGGAGATCGCGGCCCGGGTGCTCGACTTCATCGAAGAGACCGGCCATGTGAACCTGGAGGAAGCCGAGGTGATCGTCGCCGGCGGCCGCGGGTTGGGCGGGCCGGAGCCGTTCGCGATGCTGAAGGAGCTGGCCGACGCGCTGGGAGGCAAGGTCGGCGCTTCCCGCGCCGCGGTGGATGCCGGCTGGATCAAGCATGAGCATCAAGTCGGGCAAACCGGGACGACGGTCCGCCCGAAGCTGTACTTCGCCATCGGGATCTCCGGGGCGGTGCAGCATACGGTCGGGATGAGCCATTCCGACGTCGTCGTCGCGATCAATCGGGACCCGGAGGCGCCGATCTTCCAATTCGCCCACTACGGTATTGTGGGCGATCTGTTCCAGATCGTGCCGGCGCTCACGGAAGAAGCGCGCAAGCGGAGGGGAGTGACTGTCGGATGAGCGAAAAATTCGATGCGATCGTAATCGGAGCCGGGCCCGCGGGAGCGGCGGCAGCGATGACGATGGCCCGCGCCGGGCTGTCGGTCGTCCTGCTGGAACGGGGAGAATTCCCCGGTGCCAAAAACTTGTTCGGCGGCGTATTATATCGCAAGCAGATCGAGGAGCTCGTGCCGGAGTTCTGGAAAGAGAAAAACGCTCCGGTAGAGCGGCACATCGTGGAGCAGCGGCTCTGGTTGATGGGCAAGGAATCGATGGTGACGCTCGGTCACCGGAATGAAGCGTTCAAGGAGCCGTACAACTGCTTCACCGGCCTGCGAGTCAAGTTCGATCCGTGGTTCGCGGACAAGGCGGTCCAGGCCGGCGCGCTCCCGATCTATGAGACGGTGGCGACCGAGGTCATCCGCGAAGGCGACCGCGTCGTCGGCGTCCGCACCGACCGCGAGCACGGCGATTTGTACGCCGACGTCGTCATCATCGCCGACGGTGTCAATTCGCTGCTCGGCAAGGCGATGGGCATACATCGGGAGTGGAAGCCGGATGAGGTGTCGCTCGCGGTGAAGGAAGTCATCTCGCTGCCGAAGGAGAAGATCGAGGACCGGTTCGGCGTCGAAGGCGACGAAGGCGTCACAATCGAATTTATGGGCGAAACGTCGCTCGGGATGGCTGGGATGGGCTTCTTGTACACGAATAAGGATACGATCTCTCTTGGCGTAGGCGTCATGGTGAACCACCTGCGGGACAAGAAGGTGAAGCCGTACGCCTTGCTGGACGCGGTCAAGCAGCACCCGATGATCCGCAAGCTCATCCAGGGCGGCGAGATGAAGGAGTATTCCGGCCACCTGATCCCGGAGGGCGGCTACCATTCCATCCCGCCGCTGTCCGGGAGCGGCTGGTGTGTAGCAGGCGACGCCGCACAGCTCGTCAACTTCGTCCACCGCGAAGGGACGAATCTCGCGATGACGTCGGGCCGGCTCGCCGGCGAGGCGGTCGTCGAAGCCAAGCAGGCCGGTGAGGATTGCTCGGCCGCCTCGCTCCGGCGGTATGACGACAAAGTCCGCGCCTCGTTCGTGCATAAAGATCTCAAGAAGTACAAAGGGATGCATGAGCTGCTGAAGCAGGAGGATCCCGGACTGCTGTTCGACCGGCTGCCCCGGGCGGTGAACGAGGCCGCCTTTCAGTTCCTGAGCGTCGACGGCATCTCGAAGGCGGAGAAGCAGCGCACCGCCATTCGCATGATGAAGGAAGCGGCCGGCGGCACGATGAATTTGCTGAAACTGGGCTACAAAGGATGGAGGGCGATGAACGGATGAGTAGTTGTGGTGTCTCCGACAGGCTGTTTACGATCCGGTACAAATGCGACGACCAATCTCATCTCATTATTAAGGAATCGGACACTTGCTTGAAATGCGTGACGAAGGATTGCAATTACTTTTGCCCGTCGGACGTCTACGAATGGGAGAAGAAGCTGAAGATCACGACGGTCGCGTTCGAGAACTGCATCGAATGCGGCACGTGCCGGATCGCCTGCCCTTCGGACAACATTCATTGGGTATACCCGAAGGGCGGTTATGGCATAACTTACAAATACGGCTGACATGACATGGCAACAATGGAGGATCGAACCTGGCTTTGGCCGGGTTCTTTTTGTGCCGTCCGGGCCGCATAGGAAAAGGATTGACTTCCGCTTAAGATCGGTGGTATGCTTGTAAAAATTTACCCCCGACCTTATAAGGAGGCTGTGATTGTGGCTTATTATTACAGTGAACCATCCCGGACGTTCAGCGAGTATTTGCTGCTGCCGAACTTGACGACGAAGGACTGCCATCCGGCGAACGTCAGCCTGAAAGTCCCGGTCACGAAGTTCAAGAAAGGAGAGACCGCGGCCGTATCGCTCAACATCCCATTCTCGTCAGCCGTGATGCAGTCCGTCTCCGACGACAACATGGCGGTGGCGCTGGCGAGATGCGGCGGCATCTCCTTCATCTTCGGCTCCCAGTCGGTGAGGGATCAGGCGAACATGGTGCGCAAGGTCAAGAGCTATAAGGCCGGCTTCGTCGTGAGCCGCTCGAATCTAACCCCGCAGCATACGCTGCAGGACGTACTGGAATTGAAAAAGAAGACCGGGCACTCCACCGTGGCGATTACGCATGACGGGACGCCGAACGGCAGGCTGCTCGGCATCGTGACGAGCCGCGACTACCGGCTCAGCCGGGATTCGATGGACAAGCCGGTACAGGATTTCATGACCCCGTTCAGCTCGCTGATCTACGGGAAGTCGGGACTGTCGCTGTCCGAAGCGAACGATCTCATCTGGGAGCACAAGCTGAATTGCTTGCCTATCGTGGACGAGCAAGGCAGCCTCGAGTATCTCGTGTTCCGGAAAGACTACGATGCGCATAAGGAGAATCCGCTCGAGCTGCTGGACGCCAACAAGAGCTATATCGTGGGTGCGGGAATCAACTCGAAGGATTACAAAGAACGGGTACCGGCGCTCGTAGACGCCGGCGTAGACGTGCTCGTCATTGATTCCTCGGACGGTTACAGCGAATGGCAGCGCGAGACGCTTCAATATGTGAAGGCAAACTTCGACGTAAAGATAGGCGCAGGGAACGTCGTCGACCGCGAAGGGTTCCTGTATCTGGTCGAGTCCGGGGCGGACTTCGTCAAGGTCGGGATCGGCGGCGGCTCGATCTGCATCACCCGCGAGCAGAAGGGGATCGGGCGCGGGCAAGCGACGGCGCTGATCGAAGTGGCGGAAGCCCGGGATCAATATTACGCCGAGACCGGCATCTACGTGCCGATCTGTTCGGACGGCGGCATCGTGCACGATTACCATATGACGCTTGCGCTCGCGATGGGCGCCGACTTCCTTATGATGGGCCGCTACTTCGCCCGCTTCGACGAAAGTCCGACGAAGAAGCTGAAGGTGGGCAACAACTTCGTGAAGGAGTTCTGGGGCGAAGGATCGAACCGCGCGCGCAACTGGCAGCGGTACGATACCGGGGGCAAGGAAAGCCTCGTCTTCGAGGAAGGCGTCGACTCCTACGTGCCGTACGCGGGCAGCCTGCGCGAGAATTTGGAGAAGACGATTTATAAAATCAAATCGACTTTATGCAATTGCGGCAGTGTGACGATCGAAGAGCTGCAGCGCAAAGCCCGCATCACGCTCGTCTCCGCGACCAGTCTCGTCGAGGGCGGGGCGCACGACGTCATCTTGAAAGAAAGCACCTTGTCCGAGGACTAAGATGGCTAAGGCAGACAACATGCTGTCCGTCCTGTGGATGCTGAAGGCGGGCCGCCGCAGGACGGCCAAGGAGCTGGCCGAGGCGCTGGAGATGAACATCCGCACCGTCTATCGCTATATCGACGCGCTCTGCGCCAGCGGGGTGCCGATCGTCTCCGATTCCGGGCATAACGGCGGCTACAGCTTGATTCAATCGTTCACCGACGCTCCGCTGATCTTCGATCTGCATGAGCAGAAGGCGCTAATGCATGCGGCGCTGTTCGCGCAGGAGGCCGGCTACCCGTTCGGGGACGACCTGAACCGGGCGGTGGCCAAGCTCAAGCTGTATACGAACGAAGAGCAGCTGGACGATATCAATCGGCACCTGCGCGGCTTCGAGGTGATCAGCCCGTCTTCGAACGAGCCGTTGATCGCTTTCCTCCAAGTGCTGGAGCACGCCGTGGCGGATGGTCGCACTTTGCGGATGGAGTACCTGAAAAGCTATGAGTCCGCTCCGGAAGAACGAAGTCTGGACCCGTACGGACTGGTGTACTGGAAAGGGCGCTGGTATATTCTCGGCCACTGTCATCTGCGGTCGGCGATCCGAAGCTTCCGGGTTGACCGCATCGTGACGCTGACGCCGACCGAGGAGACGTTCCAGCGGCCGGACGACTTCTCCGCGCGCAGCTATTTCCTGAACTCGCTTGTGCGGGACAAGTCGGAGCAGGACGAGCTGATGTCGATTCGGATTGAAGGCAGGCGGCAGGTCATCCAGGACTTGTCGCACCATTGGTTATTCGGGCATAATGTCGTGGAGCGAACGGAGACAACCATCCACATCACGCTCGATCGGAACGCGGTGGAGACGCTGGCGCCGCACCTGCTGATCGGCTACGGCCGCTCGATACGCGTACTGGAACCGGTGGAGATGAACGTACGGTTGGCGGAGATCGCCAAGGACTTGGCGGGGTATTATGCGGGGTTGTGAGGGATCAGTCTGAGGGTAACCAGTTTCGTCGCACAAGAAAAGGACACGCCGGAAAGTAGAGGCGGTGTCCTTTTTTGGGTTGCAGCTAAACCCCACCCGCAGCCGCGCCGCTGATCGGCAGCAAGTAGCCCAAGACGGCGATGAAATGACAAGCGGTGCCGCCGAGGACGAACGTATGCCAGATCGCATGGTGGTACGGGACGCGTCTCCAAATATAGAACACCGTTCCGCCCGTATACAGCACGCCGCCAAGGACGAGCCAGAACAGTCCTCCGAACGGCAGGCTCTCATAAAGCGGCTTAATCGCGACGATAATGAGCCAGCCCATCGCAATGTAGAACAGCGTCGACAGCAGGATGAAGCGATCGACGAAAAACGCCTTGAACGCGATGCCGCATAGCGCGAGCCCCCAGACGATGCCGAACAGCGTCCACCCGAGAGGTCCTCGCAGCGCCACGAGAAGAAACGGCGTGTAAGTCCCGGCGATGAGCAAATAAATCGCGGAATGGTCGAGAATCTCGAACACCCGCTTCGCTTTCCAGTGTTGTGGGAATGCGTGAAGCAAGGTCGAGAACGTATACAGCAGCACCATCGAGACGCCGAACACCGTGAAGCTCACCACATGCCATACGTCTCCGAACAGACTGGCATAAACGACAAGAAGGGTAAGCCCCACGATACTAAGCAGAGCCCCGATCCCATGGCTGATGGCATTGGCGATTTCTTCACGAATCGAATAAGTCATGCGAGCAATTCTCCTTCCCTGTAAACAGCTACTCTCCTTATACTAACGCATTTGCCCAGCTTTCTCCACTTTCGCGCGATTAATCCGGACGAGTCCATTAGGACGGCTCGCGGAGCAGCCGCACCAGACGTTCGCGCGTTTCGCTCTTGTCCTGCATCTTGGCCCAGAAGAGCCGGGCTTCCTTCATGATCCCGTCGAGCAGCTTCACGCTAAGCCCCATATCGGAGAGGTGGCGGAAGGTAGGCTCGATCTCACGGTACAGGTCGAAGTTCGGAGGCCGGTACGATGGGCTCGGCTCAGGCCGCTCCTCCGGATCCAGACGGATCGCGGGAATGCTGAGCGTCGTGCGCCCGATGTGCCGCTGGGCGGCGTCGGATAAGAGGAAGTCCGCGAATGTCTTGGCGGCCACCTTAACCTTCGACCGGCGGTTGATCGCGAGCCCTATCGTGAGGAGCAGCGTTCTCTCTTCGCGGAGCGATGGGAGCGGCGCCAGGTCGTATCGAATGTTCGAGCCGCGCAGCCGGCTCAGCGCGAAATAAGTCGTTATGATGATGGAGATGCGGCCGTCGCGTAGCAAATCTTCCGCCAAGGCGTCGCTTTCCGACAAAAAGACGGGAAAGGCGTTTTCGGCGTAGAGGATGTCGCGGCACGCTTGCAGCCCCTCCAGAATGCGGTCGGCCGTGTCCTCTAGAGGGAGCGGATACTGGGCGGCCACCACCCCGCTCTGCAGCAAGAAGACCGGCCAGCGGTTCTTGGATTGCAGGAAGAAATACAACCCGAACCGGATGTTCTCGACCGTCAGCCGGGAGGCCGTCCGGATCAGCTCCTCCCAGCTCGCGGGCTCGAACGGCACACTCACGCCCGCTTCCTCCAGCTGATCGCAGTTGTAGCATAGGATCAGAGGGGAGTAGAGGAAGGGGCGCACCCAAGTCTGGCCCTCGTGGCGGAACGCGTCTTCCAGGAACGGATAAATGCTCCCATCCGTCTCGACCGGCTCGAACATAGAGAGGCTGTCCTGCGCTTGAAACTGCAGGAAGTTCGTCGTATTCATCGTCACGACGTCTAGCAGTCCGGAATCCATATAGTTCCGGACGGTGTCGTAATACAGATGGTACGTCAAAGGAACCGTCTGGACGACGATGTTGGGGTGTTCGCGATGGAACGCCTCCAGCAGCGCCGCCATACCGGCCTCGTCGTCCAGTGTAGAATGGTAGCCGAAGCGCAGTAGAGTCGGGCGTCCGTCCGTTCGCTCGGCCACTTGATTGCCGACGCGGGGGATTTTGTGGATCAGGCCTTCGGCGACCAGCTGCTCCAGACCGATTCGGATCAGTTTGTTGCTCAGGCGAAACTGGCGAACCAGGTCGCGTTCGGACGGCAGGAACTCGCCGGCCCCACGCTTCCCGGTCATGATCTCGCCTCGCAGCTCCTGGATCATGTGATCGAGCCGCTCGCGAAACGTCTTGCGGGAAGAAGACTGGGTCATGGATGAACCCCTCATCATGGAATAGGATGCTTGGTAAAGGTGGACACGTACAAGTTAGTTGTGTACAGCATACTGCACTTTGGGTTTCTCATCAAGAAGCCGAATGGCTAAGGATACACAAACAACCCTCGCCAGCGCCGTCAACGGCGTCCTGCGAGGGTTGCATGCAGTTATAGCGGGCGAGCTTGTCGGCTACAGCTCGCCATCGCCGATCCGGACGACGATCTCATCGTCGTCCGTCTCTACAAGCGGCGACAGCGGGGCGGCGCTGTCGCTGTGAATCCACAGCTGGTGCAGCGCGCGCGTGCACCCGACGTACAGCAGCTTGCCGTCCTGCGCATTCGCGCCATAGCGGGTCGCGTCGACGTCGGTGAGAATCACCGCGTCGAACTCGAGCCCCTTGGCGAGGTACACCGGCAGGACGGACACGCCGCCGGCATACCGGCGCTGCGAGGCGTCGATGAGCGACGCCTCGACGCCGGCCACGCCGAGCTCGCGATGCAGCGCCGCGCAGTCGCGCTCGGTGCGGCCGATGACCGCGACCGTGGTCGCGCCGTTCGCCCGGCTGCGCGCGACCGCTGCGGCCACTGCCGCTACGCGCTTCTTCGCCGGCACGGCGAGCAGCTTGACCTTATCGCCGCTGCGGAACACCGGAATCGCCGGCACGGCGGACGGCACGCTGCGCGCAAGCACGACGTTCGCGAAGCGGATGATCTCCATCGTCGAGCGATAGCTCCTCTCGAGCTGGTGGAACGAGGTCGTGCCTTCGGCGAACAGGCCGAGCATTTCATTCCAGTCGAGCACTCCCTGGTAAGCGTGAATCCCCTGCGACAGGTCGCCGAGAATCGTAAACGAGTTGCCCTTCACATGACGGTTCAGGAGTGCCACCTGGAACGGCGAGAAGTCCTGCGCTTCGTCAAGGACGATATGGTCGAACATCCGCTCGCTCTCGATGCCGTGGAAGGCATCGTGGATGTGCAGGAGAGGAGCAAGGTCCTCCGGTTGCACGACACGTTTGGCCAAGTCCTTCAGCGATGCAGCGGCCACCGAGGGCGGCAGCGGGGAAGGCAGCACTCGCTTGTCGTCGCCGTCCGTCAAGGTCAGCTTGCCGGACACCCACTCTGAGTAAAATCCGAACGGAGAGTGGTCCGGCCACGCCTTCATATACGAGCGCAGCTTCGCAGACGCTTTGCTCTTGAAGTCCTTGCGGCGGCCGGGGTCGCGGACGCGATCGAGCTCCATCTCGATCCAACGCTTGATCCGGGCGTGAACGCGCTCCTTGCGCTTGTACAGCGGATAGATCCGGTACTCGGTATAGAACCATTCGCGGATCGTCCCGGCCTTCAGCATCGCCGTCTCCCATGGCTCGAAATCGAGCTCCGGCGTGAAATGCCGCTCGTATCGCTGGAGCGCCTCGTCGAGCAAGCTCATGAAGCCGATCCAGCCCTTCCAACGGCCCGGGGAGTAGTCGTCGATCTCCGGCCGTGCGGCGCCGGGGGCGAACCAGTAAGCGAGCCGTTCCTGCGGATCGGCGAGCTTCAGCTTGTCGTCCAGCACCTCGAACGCCCAGTCCGCGAACGTCGTCTGCTGAATGCTGCCGACGCCGAGCTCGGGCAGGACAGAGGAGATGTAATCCAGGAACATCCGGTTCGGGGCGAAAATAATCATTCGCTCCGCCTTGACCTGGTCCCGGTATTGGTACAACAGGAACGCGAGCCGGTGGAGTGCGACCGTCGTCTTCCCGCTGCCGGCGACCCCTTGGATGACCATCGCGGTATTGCGCGCCGACCGGATGATGCGGTCCTGCTCGGCCTGGATCGTAGAGACGATGTCGCGCAGCTTGTTGTCCTTGTTCTCGCCCAGCCGGTACAGCAGGAACTCGTCGTTTACGCTCAGCTGGTCGCTGCCGCGGGAATAGGTGTCGACGACGCGCTGAAGAATTTTTTTCCGGACGACGAGATTGCGCTTCAAGTAGACGAGCCCTTCGATCAGCCCGTCCGGAGAGTCGTACACCGCCGCGTCGTCGCCTCCGGTGAAGGAGTAGAAGAGGCTCGCGATCGGCGCCCGCCAATCGATGACGAGCGGCTCGTTCGTGAGGTCGTTCTCGACGCCGAACTTGCCGATGTACAGCGGACGAATGCGGCCGGACCCGTTCTCCTCGAAGTCAAGCCGGCCGAAATACGGCTCATCCGTCGCTTTGCCTAACTGCTGGCGGGCTTGCTCCCGGATCGAATCGAGCGCCTGTTCGGTGTAATCGTTGCCATAATAACGGGGGATGGCGCTGAGCTCCTGCAGCCGCGTATCGATCCATTTTGAAGTGGCTTCCAGCTTCTTCAGCTCTTCCTCATAGGCGTCCTGGACTTCGGTTTCCGTGTTCATCGTTCACCTTCCCATCAAGATTGCGTTCCGGGTGAAAAGGTTATTATTATACCATGAAACGGAAAACTTGCACAAGAGGAAGAAGAGGACTTCTCCTTGTTGCGATTTGTGTAAATCCGCGTCCTTTTCCTGACTCGGGTCGGATGCTATACTTAGATAGAAATTTGGTAACGAGAACCTATAATGGAGGGATACCCAATGACTTCCTTGTACGACGTGGAAGTAACCGCCGCGAACGGCACGATTCGGACACTCGCCGGTTATAAAGGGGACGTGCTCCTCATCGTCAATGTGGCTTCCCAGTGCGGCTTGACCCCGCAGTATGCCGGCCTGGAGGCGCTATACCAGCAATACAAGGACCGCGGCTTCCGCATTCTTGGCTTCCCGTCGAACGACTTCGCGGGCCAGGAGCCGGGCACGATGGAAGAGATCCAGCAGTTTTGCCAGTTGAACTATGACGTCACCTTCGAGCTGTTCCAGAAAGTGCATGCGATCGGAGAGGAGCGGCATCCGCTCTATGATTGGCTCACGGCGCATTCCGACCGCCCCGAAGAGGCGGTGCAGTGGAATTTCGAGAAGTTCCTGATCGACCGCGAAGGCCATGTGGCCGAACGATTCAGTCCGAAGGTGACGCCGGAGGACGAAGAGTTAATCGCCGCCATCGAGAAGGTTCTTTAAGGCAGACCGACGCAAGATCATCCTATAAGTCAAAGGGGAAGTGGAACCGATGAAACTCGGAGTTAGCTCGTACAGCTTAATCAACGCAATGCGGAATAAGGAAATGGATATCTTGGGCGCGATTCAATGGGTGGCCGACAATGGCGGGGAGCATATCGAGATCGTGCCGATCGATTTCTCGCTGATCGACAATCCGGAGCTGACCCAAGCGATCGTAGCGAAAGCGGCCTCGGTTGGGATCGAGATCTCGAACTATGCAATCGGCGCGAACTTCGTCACGGACAGCCGGGACAAATTCGACGCCGAGATCGAGCGGGTGAAGCAGCATGTCGATGTGGCGAACGCCTTGGGCGTAAAGCGGATGCGTCACGATATCGCCTCCCGTCCGATTCCGGAGACGACGGCCGCGAACTTCGAGCAGGACTTCCCGGTCCTCGTGGAAGCGTGCCAGATCATTGCCGACTATGCCGCGCAATACGGCATTACGACGAGCATCGAGAACCACGGCTTTTATGTGCAGAACAGCGAGCGGGTGCTGCGGCTCGTGCACGCCGTAGGCCGCCCGAACTTCCGTACGACATTGGATATCGGCAACTTCCTGTGCGTGGACGAGAATTCGGTAACCGCGGTGAAGAAGAGCATCGGTCAGGCTTCGATGGTTCACTTCAAAGACTTCTATGTCCGTCCTTCGTACCGCAATCCCGGCGACGGCTGGTTCCAGTCGGCGAGCGGCAACTACCTGCGCGGCGCGATTATCGGCCAAGGCGATATCGACATGCCTGAGGTTATTCGCGTGGTGAAGGCATCCGGCTACGACGGCTACATTTCGCTCGAATTCGAAGGCAAGGAAGAGTGCAAGTGGGGCATCGTGACCGGTCTGAAATACATCCGCCGGGTGTGGGAGGAAGCGTGACCTCGAGCCCTCGCAATCCGGAGCTGAACCATACGCTGCTCGCGATCAGCAGCCTGCTCCCTTCCTTCACGAAGTCCGAGCAGCGCGTGGCGGAGACGGTACTGAACGATCCGGAGGGGGCCGTCTATTCCTCCATTACCGATCTGGCGGAAAAAGCCGGTGTCGGGGAGACGTCGGTCATCCGGTTTTGCCGCAAGCTGGGCTTCCAGGGGTACCAGGAGTTCAAGCTGGCGGTCGCGCAGCAGCTCACGAGTCCGGCGGAGCAGATGGCCGGCGACATCGAGGAGTCCGACAGCCTCGCGACGCTCAAGGTTAAGCTGACCGCGCTCAACGCGCAAAACATTCAGAACAGCTCGGCTCTCTTGAACGAGCAGGCGTTGCAGGAGGCCGTCAACTTGTTCCGCTCCGCGCGTACGATTACGTTCATGGGCGTCGGGTCGTCCGGCATGACCGCTATGGACGCGAGATACCGGTTCTTCCGACTGGGCCTTCAGGTCAATGCGGAGACGGATACGCATGGGATGCGGATGACGGCGGCCCTGGCGCGTCGGGGAGACGTCGTCATGGCCATCACCACGTCGGGCAGCACACGGGACCTGGTCGACGCCTTCCGTCTCGCCAAGGCGAACGACGCCAGTACCGTGTGCCTGACGAGCCATGCGCGCTCTCCGATTACGCAGCATGCGGACGTCGTGCTGCTCACCGCGTCCAAGGAGACGCCGCTGCAAGGCGGCTCGTTCGCGGCCAAGCTGGCGCAGCTGCATGCGCTTGATCTCGTCTCGACGATTTTGTCGCTGCAGATGAAGGACTCTGCCTACGAGGCGCTGGAGAAGACGGCGAAGTCGGTGTTGGACAAGCTTTATTGATTCGGCCCAAGCAAGTAAAGGCGATCCGCTGAATTATTATCATTCCTTCCGGCGGGGCATACTAAGCACGAGCATTAGGCACGCCGCTGGATGCAGGCAATATCGGGATCCGGGAGGGAATGCAGTGGAAAGTCTCGAGCAATGGCTGTCCAAGCTTCATCGCAAACAAGCGGGGGACGAGCGCAACCGCAGACGGTTCGGCCACAACAAGCCGGACAAGCAGCTGCCCACCAAGTCGCACAGCAAGGACAACTAATCCGCATCATCCGAAAGGCCGGATTCCGCCGATACTCGTGTATTGCGCTGAAACCCGGCTTTTCTGCCGTCCGAAGTCGTGAATTCGTACCGGATTATGGTATAATGGCACGAGATGAGGCAAAGGGGATAGACGGATGATCATTGTGCGAAATTTGACGAAGCAGTTGACCGACGGGACGGAAGTGCTGACCCGGGTCAGCTTTCAAGCGGACAAGGGCGAATTGATCGCCGTCGTGGGAGGCAGCGGAAGCGGGAAGACCACCCTGCTCAAGTGTATCGCGCTACGCGAGAAGTGGACCGAAGGCCAGCTCATCTATGAGGGCAAGGACTTGACGACGCCCAAGTGGACCGATCAAATTCGGCTGCGCAAAGAATGGGCGTATCTCGACGAGAAGCCTTCCATGAATAAAAATTTAACGGCATTAAAGACCGTACTCGGGGGCCGGTTCTTCCATACTTCGATCTGGCGCAAGCTGACGGCGACCGTCTCGACGGACGAGCACATTCTAGGCATGGACTTCCTGGAGAAGGTCGGCTTGCTCGACAAGGCGCACGAGAAGGTGGGCAAGCTGAGCGGCGGCGAACAGCAGCGCGTGGCGATCGCGAGAGCGCTTGCACAAGGAGCGAAGGTCATCGTGGCGGACGAGCCCATCAAGGGACTCGATCCGAAGTCGGCCGACCGCGTGATGCAGGACTTCAAGTCGCTGTGCCAAAACACGAACCTGCTCGCCGTCTGCAGCATGCAGAACCTGGATCTCGCCGAACGGTTCGCGACGCGCATTTGGGGGCTGTCCCGGGGCAAAATCGTCTTGGATGTCCCGGCGCGGAGATTGACCCAATACGAGAAAAATTTGATTTTTTCCTAAGGAGAGCGATTCTTGTGGACCTGCAACTATCCGGCAAATCGGTGCTCGTCACCGCCTCCAGCAAAGGGCTGGGACGGGCTACGGCATTGGAATACGCCCGAGAGGGCGCCCGCGTGACGATCGCAAGCCGCAATGCCGATCATCTGGAGGAAGCATTCGAGGATATTAAGCGGCAAACCGGAGCGAGCGTGCATCGCGTGCAGCTGGATGTAGCGGATGCCGGATCGATCGCCGCTGCGGTCCGTTCCGCAGCCGAGGCCCACGGCGGACTTCACGTACTCGTCACGAATGCCGGCGGTCCTCCCGGAGGCGGGTTTGGCGATTTCATCGCATCGGGCGATGCGGCATGGGAAGCGGCGTTCCAAAGCAACTTAATGAGTGTGATCAGGCTGATCCGCGAGGCGCTTCCGTATATGCGAGAAGGGCAAGGCGGCCGAATTGTGAACATCAGCTCCGTGTCGATCAAGCAGCCGATCGCCGACCTGATTCTCTCGAATGTATTCCGGGCCGGCGTATACGCGCTGACTAAGAGCTTGGCTACCGAATATGCACGGGACAACATTCTGGTCAACACGGTGGCGCCGGGACGAATCGCGACCGACCGCATCCGGCAGCTGGACGAGCGGATCGCGAGCCAAAAGCAGTTGAGCCTCGACGCGGTGGAAGCCCAATTCCTCACGGCAATCCCGATCGGACGCTATGGAACGCCGGAGGAATTCGCCCGTTCGGTCGTCTACCTCGGTTCATTCGCGAATACATACGTAACCGGACAAGCTTTGCTAGTGGATGGCGGAATGGTTAAGTCGCTCTAGCGAGAAAGTACAAATTAACGCCGGAACGCCCCGATGCAGACCAACAGGGCATCGACAAGATGTGATCTTGCTGGTTGCAAAAGGGGAAGTTCCGGCGTATAATACATTTCGAAATGACTGAAATTCAATTTTGGTCAGTCGGTCATGCAGGGTAATTCCGTGGATCTATCCTTCAAAGATAGTTCGGCCCGACGATTAATCTAGGTGAGGAGGTTATGTCGATGGACCGTAAAGCGAGCATCGTGCAGGCGGCCGAGAAGTCGTTCACCTTGTTCGGCTATAAGGCGACGACGATGGATCAGGTGGCGAAGATCGCGAATGTCGGGAAAGGGACGATCTATACGTTTTTCGCCAACAAGGAGCAGCTGTTCGATGAAATATTGCGCAAGCTCATTCTCGAGATGCGTTCAATCGCCGAGCGGGTCATCCAGGACGACAAGACGTTCTTCGACAATCTCCAGGCCGCCCTCTACGCCTTGCTCGATTTCCGCCGCACGCACGAGCTCACGATCAAGCTCACGCACGAGGTTCGGGACATGGGGACGCCGCAGGCGATGGAAGGCATTCAGCAGATCGAAGGGGCCGTGCTCTCTTTCATCAAACGCAAGGTTCAGGAAGCGCTTGACCGAGGGGAGATCCGGCCATGCGATCCGGAGATTACGGCGTTCGTCATGCTGAAGCTGTACGTCGCGTTCATCTATGAATGGGACCGGAGCCATAAGCCGCTCTCGAAGGAAGAGATTGCTTCGCTATTCCGCTTGTATTTGCTGGAAGGTCTTGCGGTCGACCGCGCCTGACAGCTTTTTTTCAACACAAATGTGACCAAATGAGAAAAACAGTCAATCAGTATTGGAGGCTTCATAAAATGCGATCAACAAGAAACCGAAGCTCGTTCCTAAGCGAGTGGAAATCGATTCTGCGCAACCGCAAGCTCTTGATCTCCGTTACGGCGGTTGCGCTCGTACCGCTGCTGTACAGCTCCTTGTTCCTCTGGGCGTTCTGGGACCCGTATGCGAAGCTGGACACGCTTCCCGTGGCGGTCGTGAACCTGGACGAGGGCGCCGTACTGGACGGGAAGCCGGTGAACGTAGGCAACGAGTTCGTGGAGAAAATCAAACAGACCGACAGCTTCGCCTGGAGGTTCGTCGACGCCGACGAAGCGATGGACGGGCTGAAGAACAACCGCTATTACATCGGGCTCGAGATTCCGAAGGATTTCTCGGCGCAGGCAACGGACGTTCTGAATGAGAAGCCGACGGCCGCCTTGTTCCGTTTTTACCCGAACGAGAGCTACAACTTCCTCTCCTCCCAGATCGGGAAGACGGCCGTGGAGCGTATGAAGGGTGAAATTGCCCAAGAGCTCACGAAGACGTATGCACAGACGATCTTCACGACGTTTGCGCAGCTCTCTGACGGTCTCGCCCAAGCGGCTGACGGTGCGGAGAAGCTGTCGCAGGGCAGCCAGGCCGTGAACGACGGTCTCTCCCGAGTGAATCAGAACTTGGGCCAACTCGCCGCGGGGACGATCCCGCTCCAGAGCGGCGTGAAGGAGTTGAATGCCGGCGCGACCCGGCTGAACGGCGGCCTCGATCAGCTGGAGACGGCGACCGGACAGCTGTCCGGCGGCCTGACCCAGCTGAGCGGGGCGAACGCGCAGCTCGCTCAAGGCGCCGCCCAGAGCGCAGCCGGGCTCGAGCAGCTGCGCAGCAGCTTGGCCGGCGCCGAGCAGTCGGCGGCGCAGCTCCAGGCCGGCGCCGGCAGCCTGTCGGCCGGCCTCGCGCAGTGGGCGGCGGCTCATCCGGACTTGGCCAAGGATGAGGCGCTGCAGAAGCTGATCGCCACGAGCCAGCAGGTGGCGACCGGCACGGATGCGCTGGCGGCCGGCAGCCGGCAGCTGACGGCGGGCGCCGCGCAGCTGACCGCGGGCGGCCAGCAGCTGCAGCAAGGCGTCACCGCCTTCGGCCAGAAGCTGGGCGAGGCGGAAGCCGGCAGTCAGGCGCTGCTGCAGGGCGTACGCACGGCCGCAGCGGGCGGAGCCGACCTGCAGCGCGGGCTCGCCCAGTTGAGCGGCGGCGTCTCGCAGCTGGCGGACGGTACGGCGCAGCTGAAGGCCGGCGCGGACCAGCTGGCGGGGGGCTCGTCGCAGGTGGCGAGCGGCTCCGGCGAGCTGTCCGACAAGCTGAAGGCCGCGTCCGGCCAGACGTCCGACATCAAGACGTCGGATGCGACGTATGACAAAATCGCAAGTCCTGTGCAGGTGGAAGAGGATAAGCTGACGTCGGTGCCGAACTACGGAACCGGGTTCGCCCCTTACTTCGTCTCGCTCGGGTTGTTCGTCGGCTCGATGCTGCTCACGATCGTGTTCCCGATGAGGGAGACGTCGCTCACACCGAAGTCGGGATTCAGCTGGTTCATTGGCAAGTGGGGCCTTATGCTGTCCGTCGGGGTTATCCAGGCGGTCATCGTGGACCTGGTGCTCTTGTACGGCCTAGGCATCGATGTGCAGAGCGTGCCATACTTCATGCTGTTCAGCGTGCTCGTCAGCTGGACGTTCATGTCGCTCGTGCAAGTGCTCGTCACCGCATTCGGCGATCCCGGCCGCTTCTTGGCTATCATCATTCTTATTCTGCAGCTGACGACATCGGCCGGGACGTTCCCCCTCGAGCTTATTCCGGAGCCGCTGCAATGGTTCAATTCCTGGCTGCCGATGACGTATACCGTAGCCGGGTACAAGGCGGTCATCTCGAGCGGAGATTACAGCTTCCTTGCGCACAACGCCTGGATTCTGGGCGCCTTTACGATCGGCTTCAGCTTACTGACATTAGCATTCTTTATCGTACTATTCCGAAAAAAGCACGGCCAATCATCCGACTCGGCATCATCCGCACTATCCGTATAGCAAGTCTTCAAGCAGCTCTTTCTTCCTCTGAAGAAAGGGCTGTTGTGCGTATATAAAAGCTGGAAGACCGGAGTGGTCGAAGTTGACAGCGCAATCCGAACGCAAGTACAATCACTACGTATGCAAAAGGCAGTCTGATACTTAATCCAATTCATGCGGAGGTTGAACTTGTATGGCACTCACGAACAAAATCGGCGTTATCGTAGACAGCTTTGGAATCGGCGTTCGGGAAGGCTTGAAGAAAGCTAAGGAAGTCGGGGCGGAGGGCGTACAGATTTATGCGGTCAGCGGCGAGATGGACCCTGCGAATTTGTCCGCAACCCAGCGCAAGGAACTGAAGGCGTATATCGACTCGCTCGGCCTCGAGATCTCCGCGCTGTGCGGCGATTTGGGCGGCCATGGCTTCCAGGATACGGCTGCCAACCCGGCCAAGGTGGAGAAGTCGAAGCGGATTCTCGATCTCGCGCAAGATCTCGGCACGAACATCGTGACGACCCATATCGGGATCGTGCCGTCGGACAGGAACGGCGCGGTATTCGCGGCCATGCAGCAGGCGTGCGAGGAACTGAGCCAATATGCGAGCAGCATGGGCGGCTTCTTCGCCATCGAGACCGGCCCGGAGACGGCCGAGCACCTGAAGGGCTTCCTGGATACGCTCAGCAGCCGCGGCGTGTCCGTCAACTTTGACCCGGCCAACATGGTCATGGTCACCGGCGACGATCCGGTCCGCGGCGTGTATACGCTCAAGGATTATATCGTGCACACCCATGTGAAGGACGGCATTCGCTACAAGGAAGTCGATCCGCGCGAAATCTACGGCGCCTTGGGTTACGAGCCGATGGATCACGGCAAAATTGCCGAAATGGTTCGTTCGGGCGAGATCTTCAAGGAAGTGCCGCTCGGCGAGGGCAAGGTCGACTTTGCCGCGTATTTCAAGGCGCTGCAAGACATCGGATATACCGGCTACTTGACGATCGAGCGCGAAGTCGGCGACCAGCCGGAAGTCGATATTCGCAAGGCGGTTGACTTCATCAAAACGTACCGGTAATCGGTACGCGTCCACGATCCGGTTTGGATGGAAGACTTTGTGGCATGAATTCGCGAATTGAACCGTGCTACAATTAATAGGCACCAAACAAACCAAATTAGGCCGAAGCTGCTAGAAGCACGGGGGAACCAATTTTGGGGTGAAGCTGCATCGTCGGATGCGGCCGGGTGTACTCTTTACCCGAATCCGTCAGCTAACCTCGCAGGCCGATAAGGAGAGTGGAGTTTTTTGAAGAAGTTTAGCAAGCAGTTGCTAGCAGGCGTATTGGCGGTTGGCGTTATCGGCGGTGCTGCCGGAGTAGGTTCCGCATCCGCGGCTACTTTGAGCGACCTGTCGAAAAATACAGGCAATAACGTTCAAGTCTATTATGGCTTTAAGCAGTTGAGCTTGGCCGATCTGCTGAACGGTAATTTTAACCTGGCCGAGCAAATCCAAAAGATGTGCCCGGGGCTGAACCTTCAGATTCCGGATATTCAACTGCCTGGATTGCCGGAAGTAACGCAGCCAACAACACCAACTACACCTACAACACCGTCAGAGACACCGGCAACACCGACACCGGCGCCAACGACGAAGCCTACACCTGCGCCAACACCATTTACACCAAAGCCGACGCCTACACCGACACCGAAGCCGACTCAGCCGTCTACCGGCACTGAGAGCTCTTTTGCGAATCAGGTGGTCAATCTGGTGAACCAGGAGCGCGCGAAAGCGGGTCTGTCTGCGCTGACCAGCGATGCTGCTTTGACGAATATGGCGATGGACAAGGCAAAGGATATGTACAACCGGAATTATTTCGACCATACTTCGCCTACATTCGGTTCTCCGTTTGATATGATGAAATCCTACAACATTCCGTTCCGTTATGCCGGCGAGAACATCGCCAAAGGCCAACGCACGCCTCAGGAAGTAATGACCGCTTGGATGAACAGCGCGGGTCACCGCCAAAACATCCTGAGCCCGAACTTCACGAAGATCGGCGTTGCGTACTACAACGGCGAATGGGTACAAGAATTCACGGGCTAATGCAACACCGGCAGCCGCTGACATCGTCAGCGGCTTTTACATACGCGCTTATCGTACAAAAAAGAAACTAGCCTAACGCATGTTAGGCTAGCCTACTACTTTTTCCTTAAAGATTTGCCCGGCACAATACTCGATAATGTCGCTTCGGCGCACGATCCCGATGAATCGATCCATGTCGTCCACGACGGGTACGAAGTTCTGGGTAGTCGCTTTGGAGATCAAGTCGTCCATATTGGCATTAATGTGTACAGGTACGTTGTTGATGCGCATCGGAATCTCGGACAGTGGCACGCGGTTGGCGTTATCGAATGTAACACCTTCGTTGTTCTTCATGAACCAGAGCAGATCGCCCTCTGTAAGCGTCCCTACATACTGGCCGTCTTCGCTTAGAATCGGCACGGCCGTGTAGCGATGATATTCCATTCGTTCCAAAGCTTGTCGCAGTGTGGAAGTGGAGGTCAAGCAAACAACCTCTTGCTTCGGGACTAGAAAAAAAGCAATATTCATTCTCTCTCTCACCTCGAGTCACAAATCATTCCTATTCCATTATAACGTTTTTTGGAGCAAAATCGCTTCTTTTCTTTTTGGAAACCGAAATGAAAGTTGGAATCCCGGGCTTTCTTTGGATGCATGACCGGCCGGCTCAGCGGTTACACTAGCTTCGAGGTGATAGCTCTATGGCGCGCAGAAGAAACCGGAAGCTGGTTGTACCGGAAGCCGGACAAAGTCTGGATCTGTTCAAAGCGCAAGTCATGCGGCAGGAAGGGTACAAAGTGGATCCGTCCCATCCGGACGATGTGAAGTTTGAGGTTGCTCGCTCCTTGGGCGTGCCGTTAACGGAAGGGAACAATGGAGAATTGAAGTCCGAGGCGGCGGGCCGCATCGGAGGGGAAATCGGCGGCGCCATGGTGCGCGAGATGGTGCGGATGGCGAAGGAGCAGCTTGCTCGAACGCGTCAATAAGCGCATCTAATCCATGCAAGACAAGCGTTTCGGTGGTTTGGGACCGAAGCGCCTTTTTGTGCGATCGCGTTACAATTTGTCTGGTCTCTTTCGCAAAATGACATACATGCTCCCGGCAAATCCTCTACACTTAGGGACGAATGGCAGTGCCATCCCAAGTTACAGACATGTTCTTGTCGGGAGGAGATATTAGATGAGCAAGCTAGCGATCGATGGAGGGGCCCCTGTTCGTACGGCGGGCTTTTCCCAATGGCCGATTTATGACGAGCTGGAGCTGCAAATGCTGAAGGAAGTGCTGGAGTCCGGCAAGTGGGGCGGTTCCGGCGGGACTAAAGCCGGGTATGAGGCGAAGCTTCCGAAGATGGAGCGAGAATTCGCCAAGCTGCAGGATTCGGCTTATGCGGTAAGTGTAGTAAACGGAACGGTAGCGATAACCGTAGCTTTGCAAGCGGCCGGCGTCCGTTCCGGCGATGAAGTGATCATTCCGCCGTATACATTCATTGCCACGGCGACGGCAGCACTAGCCTACGGGGCAATTCCCGTCTTCGCGGACATTGAACCGGACACGCTGCTGATCGATCCGGAGAAGGTCGAGGCGCTGATCACGCCGAAGACAAAGGCGATCATCGCCGTGCATATAGCCGGCGCACCGGCGAATATGACGCGGCTCGGCGAGATCGCTCGGAAGCACGGGCTCGCGCTCATCGAAGACGCGGCCCAAGCGGTCGGCGCCAAGTGGGAAGGACGGGGCGTCGGCTCCATCGGCGATCTGGGGACGTTCAGCCTCCAGTCGAGCAAAAACTTGAATGCCGGCGAAGGCGGCATCATCACGACGAATCAAGCGCATCTCTGGGAAAATGCGTGGTCGATCTGCAACGTAGGCCGTATCCCGAACGGCGAATGGTATCAGCATGAGAAGCTCGGGCAGAACTATCGACTGTCCGAGTTCCAGGCGGCGATCGTTCTCGCCCAGATGACGCGCCTGGAGGAGCAGATGACCCTTCGCGAGCAGAATGCGGCCCGATTGGATAGCCTGCTCGGCTCCATCGACGGAGTGCGGCTCATGAAGCAGGACCCTCGAATTACTCGACACGCGTACCATCTGTACATGTTCAAGCTGGAGCCGTCGGTAACCGAGCGCGTCCAGAAGGCGGAGGTGATCCGCCGGCTGCAGGCCGAAGGCATCCCCGTCGCGGCAGGCTACGTGCCGCTCAATCGGAATGTCGCCGTGCTCGATGCGGTGGAAGCTTGGACCGGCAAGCGCACGCAGCAGGATTGCCCGGTGTGCGAAGCGGTGTGCGAGAAGGAAGCGCTCTGGCTGACGCAGAACGTGCTTCTGTCCGACGTCCAGGCGATGGACGACGTCGCCGAAGCGGTGCGCAAGGTGCTTAGCTCGCTGTAAGTCACAGAAAAGACTTCATCTCCACTATGGTGCGGGGTGAAGTCTTTTTGCTGCTCAAGAACTCTTCGCCATCCGGCGAACCGAATAAACGATCAAAAGCAAAACGGGCAGACCAACGCCAAAAGACGCGGAGAAAAACGGCCAGTACATAGCAGCGACGTGATTAAAAACCGTAATATTCGGAGCAATGGCTATACCGGAACCAATCGCGAAAAAGCCGATCGGCAAAGCCAGAGCTCGAGCCTGCTTCAGCTTAAACAGTTGCCCAAGCATGAGCTGAATCATGATGACATAAACCGTCACTTTCATAAACAGCGTCAAGATCCACATGACGGCCATGATCGCTTCCACCCGTTCAATAAACCGGCCGATGCTTATTTTTTGGCCGAGCGTATAACTGGGGTACAAGTTCAAGGCTGTAGTTTCGACTCCAAGCACAAGAAGGCTGACTGTGATGGTGATGACGAGAATCAATCCGCCCAGGAGGGCTCCGACGACAAAATGCTTCCGTACCTTATCCGCTCGATTCACAAAAGGGAAAATCATCATGAAGCTGACAAGCTCCATGTAGGGGAAGGAGGCGTTAGCGATGGAGCCCCGCAGTGCCGGCTTAATTCCGTCCTCCAATACCGGCTGCAATTTTTTTACATCCATTTGCGGGAATAGAAACACGACGAATCCCAGGAAAAGCAAGAGAAACCAGGGTAGAAAGATTTCCGCGGCACGTGCTGTAGGTTCCAATCCTAACCGGGCTGCAATTACGATTACCCCGATAAACAGGACATGAATCGCGTAAAAAGGAGTTTCCGGCATAATTTGAGTGGAAATGAAGTCGCTCAGCAATCTAACAAGCCCGGAAATATTGTAGAACGGCAGCAATAAAAATAAGAGGGAGACGATCGTTCCTATCCATGTCCCCAAGATTTTATTGGTCATCTCGATCAGGGTCAATCTTGGGTACAGCCTGCCGACCGTACCGTAAATGTAAACGGCAAACAGACCGACAGGCATGGCGATAAGGCCGGACAGCCATGCGTCTTGTTTGGCTTCCACCGCGGTAAAACCCGGTATGATTAGGATGGATTCACCCACTGTCACGAACAAGACCATGATCGTAAATTGTCTAAGGCTGATTTTCCCCGTCTCCAGCATATGAGACCCCTCCTTACGCAGAATGGAAAACCAAGACGGAGCAATCCATCAGGACAACAGCTTCATTGCGAAATCGCTGACCGGTTTGTACAGCCATGCAAGGAGTTCAAGCGGATTCGGCATCGGGAGATGCAGGACAATCACACCGTTGAGAAGAGCTCCGGCGAGAAGAAGAATCGAATATACCCATATATCGTTTTTCATTCGCTTCTTCCAGAGTTTAGGGATTTCCAGCATCGCAATAAGGATAGTGATGGCCAATACTCCGATTATTCCCACATTCGATCCTTCCCTTACTTCTTCATCTCTTTCTTAGCGGAATTGGTAATCGTCCCGATACGCAGCGTCTTTACGTTAACGCTCACGTTCACCTGGAGACCTACGAATTGGCGGTCCCAATCTTTCCCCAATGTTTTCCAAGCTTTCGGCTCAGCGCGATGGAAGGCTTCCCCGAATCCGAAAATATCCACTTTGAATTGTTTTTTCAATTTGTTGATGGTGGACTCGATCATCCCTTTAATCTTCTCTTCGGACAAGGTGTCAATCTGTTGAATGCTCTCCGGTTTCGTCAGATCGATGGAGCATTTGACTTCACCCACATTCTGTTCAACTCGAAGCTTCACGTCGATAACTGGCTTGTCGTTAACGAGCTTCCCGCTGACTTCCGCATGAGTACGGAGGACTTCAAGCGATAAATCGCCTCCGTCCGGACATTGGATGTGTCCGACCGTACTTTTTACATGGTTCGTAATATAGTTATAGGATTTACTTTCGGTTTCATCCAGCCAGCCGATCAGCTTATCCCGGTTGAAGACCGCCATTCCATTCGACTTGAGTCGGCTCTCTTGTTCGATCCTTTCCGTGTTTTTCTCCGTTTTCCCAATTTCTTTGTCGCCTGTCGCGCGAACGCCGGTTAGAACGACGTGCTTCCCTTGGCTGGTAAGATCGTTAAGGAGCTTGTCTAGCGTAACGGCGATTGTAGGGGCCCAAACTCGCTCCGACATTTCAAGGGAATTGAACAGCTCGACCGAAGGGAGTTTCTCCAGCGTCGTCATAATGGTGAACAAATCCGCCGCTTTTTCTTCTTTCGCCACGACGACGAAAAAATCGGTACGAAACTCGTGATCCCGCGACAGGAAGTCGATGACTTCCCCGATGCCCTCTCTTGCCATGGATTCGCCGATCACCAAAATACGGACATGGGAAAGGTATATTTTTCGAGGACTTTCCTTTGTCATTTTGCGCAGCGCTTCAAAAATGGAAGATCCCGTTGCCCTGTATAGGGTGACCGGGGAGCGGGTACCTGTGGCTTTACGGGCAGCCGCTTCTCCGGGGTTGACCACCTGTGCGGATACTTCGTAATTGTCGCCAGCCTTGTCTATGCCAATTCCGACCGCGATCGCTAGCGTGTTCAGCTCGCGGCGATTCCAGCACCCCGTGGTCGGCAAGAGCAGGATGACGGCAATAAGCAGCATCAAGATCTTCCGCACGATGAGTATCCTCCCTGTACATGTGTAACCCGGACTTCAGATGCCTGCAGGTTTATCGGGAGACTCATACCCGAGAATCCGGCTTGGGGCGTGAAGTTCGAGAGCGTCTAATATTTTGCTGATTGATCAGTCTGGGGCGAGTAACCAAGGCCCATCGCGGCAGCCGAAACAATGTGTCCTTCAGATCGTCTAAAACGATAGGTGCGAACGGAGCCATGTAGGGCACGCCGAATGAACGCAAGCTGCACATGTGGAGCACAAGCGCGATGAGGCCTACGATGATCCCGAATATGCCGAAGGAGGCGGCTAATCCCATGAGCGGGAAACGCAGCATTCGAATCGAGATGGACATGCCGACACCGGGCACCACAAAGCTGGAGATGGCTGTGATCGAGACCACAATGACCATTCCGGCTGATACAATGCCCGCTTCAACCGCCGCTGACCCGATGACGAGCGTACCAACAATGGACACCGCTTGACCGATCGCTTTAGGCATCCGCAATCCGGCTTCGCGCAGGATCTCGAATGTCACTTCCATCATGAGCGCTTCGATGAAGGCGGGGAAGGGGATGCCTTCGCGCTGCGCAGCAAGGCTGATCAACAGTTGGGTCGGCAGCATCTCCTGATGGAACGTTGTGATTGCGATGTACAACGAAGGTCCGAGAAGTCCGATGAAGATGCCGATAAACCGCAGGATCCGGATCAGCGAACTGATATCGGCCCGTTGATAGTAATCTTCGGCCGAGTGCAGGTAATTGATGAACAAAGCGGGTACGACCAGAACGAATGGCGCTCCATCCACCAATATGGCAACCTTCCCCTCCAGCAACTCGGCGGCGATCACATCCGGTCGTTCGGTATTGTAGATGGTAGGGAAGGGCGTATACGTTTCATCTTGAATCAATTCTTCAATGTAGCCGCCGCTAAGGATGCTGTCGATGTCGATAAGATCCAGACGCCTATGCACTTCGGCCACGATTTTGTCGTTTGCTATACCGTGGATGTGCATAACCACTACGTTCGTTTTCGTTACCCGGCCGATTTCTTTTTGCTCGAGCCATAAATTCGGGTCTTTAATTTTCCTCCGGATCATGGCCGTATTCGTAGTTAAGTTCTCCGTGAAGCCTTCCCTGGGGCCGCGAACGACCGATTCGGTACTGGGCTCCGTGACGCTGCGGGATTCCCAGCCTTTCATCGAGATTCTGAAGCACTGCGCCTGGCCATCCATCAAGAAGATGACTTCGCCGGACAAGAGAGCCGTCAGCAGCGTTCCGTAATCCGCCGCTTCCCGAATGTTGCTTACGCCCAAGATGCGGTCCCTCAAGTCCTGCCATATATGAGGCCCGGATGATTCGCGGTCCGACGTTAGCGTATCCAGAATGTGGGTCTGTACCGCATCGGTATCGACCAGCCCGTCCGTATAACAAATGGCGGCATGAAGGCGCCCCTCGGCCCCGAAACGAAACTCTCTGATTATGAGATCGTAGCTGTTGCCGAGTACTTGTCTCAAGTGTTGAAGGTTATCGGGAAGGGAGGCGAAAAAGGGCTCGGAAGGAACGGACGGCTTCCCGTCGGCATGGTCTTCCGTGCTTCCGTTAGTATTCTTGCTAGACCGTTTCATCTTCCCAACCCTCCCCGTATTCTACTCCGGCATGATCTATTATTGCCCGGCGCTTAGTTCATAAACATCATTCGGGAACGAAGAAGAGCCCCGGCCGATAGCCGGGGCGGGGGATGTATTGTGCAGTCGTCTATTACATGTCGAGTACTTGCTTCCAGATGCTCTCGTCGACCGGGATGCCGTGTTCGAGATTGGCGGCCCGCGTCTTCAGCACGCCCTCGCCCGGATAACGCACTCGGCCGCTCGATTCGTCTACCGGCAAGCTCTGGTGCAGGTCGTCCAGGATCGCCTCCACGCGGGCCTGCAGCTCGCCGCGATCCGGCAGCCGCCCGCAGTCGATCGCGAGGAACACTTGCGAGAGGGCGTACTCTTTGGCATTGGGCAGCCGGCCCACTTCCATCGTGGATAGCCCTCCGCTTAGGAGCACGGCGATCAGGTCGAGCATCAGCGACAGCCCCGAGCCCTTCCAATATCCGATCGGCAGCGGCCGCCGCGACTTCGTGATCGCCGCCGGATCGCGGGTGAGCCGGCCGTCCTCGTCGTATCCGCCGTCGAAGGGCAGCTGCTCCTCGTTCAGGATGTATGTATGCAGCTTGCCGTACGAATACTGCGACATCGCGATGTCCAGCACAATCGGCCCTCGTTCTCTCGGCACGGAGAGCACGAGCGGGTTGTTGCCGAGCTTGCTGTCCCGCCCGCCCCAGGCCGGCATGTTCGGCATCGTATTCGTCCAGCAGATGCCGATGCAGCCGGCTTCCGCCGCTTGCCAGCCGTACGACCCGGCGCGCATCCAATGATTCGTGTTGCGCAGCGCCACGAGGCCGAGACCGTGCTGCTTCGCAAGCGTGATCGCCCGCCCCATGGCGAACGTCGCGTTCAGATTGCCCGGGCCGAGCCGGCCGTCCCAGCGCTCGATCGGGCCCATCGCGTCCACGAGCTCCGGCTCCGCATCGGGGCGCACGATGCCGCTCTGTATGAGGCTGACGAACACGGGAAACCGGTTCAAGCCGTGCGAATACACCCCGTCCCGGCTCGTCTCCGCGAACATTCGCGCGCACGCCGCCGCCCGGTCGGCCGTGAATCCATGCTGGAGCAAGATCCGCTCCAACCGCGAGCGCAGCTCCTCGAATGGTATTCTTAGCATTTCGATTCCCACTCCCTCAATTACGTTTATTCTTTCATGGTCCTTCTGTCTAGTATACCGGAACCAAGAGAGCCAGGCGAGATAAGCGTCCGGTTTTGCGACACTCCTTTTTTATCCCCGGGGTCCCCGCAAAGTAATCGGAATAAGCTCCGAAGACCCACGTCACTTTGTGGGGTTTCTCTTGGCATGATTAGGGTTCCACTGGAAACGCGAACGGGTATTCTTCCTTTTTGTGAGGGGAGATGATACAATACTAGCAAACTTTTGGGGCCGGTTCGTGCGCCCTGTAAGCGTTTGCCAGAGAGAGGGTCGAATGCATTGTGAAACGACGAAAATTCGTACTGCCGCTTGCCGTTGTTGGCATCTCCTGCGTAGCCGTAGTCACCGCTTGCTCGTTCCGGGACTTATGGCCGTATTCGAAGGCCGGCGGAGCGAGCGCGAGCAAGGACCCGATCACGATCGTGGTCAATAGTCTTGGGCTTGGTTTTCCGCCCGGGCTGGACGAGAACAACAACCCCTACTTGGACTACATCGAGAACAATACGAACACGAACGTGAACGTCATCCTCCCGCCGCTCGAAGGGTATAAGGAGAAGCTGAACCTGTTCATGTCGATGGACAACAAGCCGGATATGCTGAATGTGTTCGACGATGTCTGGGTCGCGAGCTACGTGAATCAAAATGCGCTTCTGCCGCTCGACGACCTGCTCGATAAATACGGACCGGATATCAAGGCGCAAATGCCCAAGGAAGCTTGGGACAAGGTGACGTTCAACGGCAAAATCTATGCCATCCCCAGCGTGAATGAGGTGAAGGGCGTCGAGCTCATGTACGCGCGCAAAGACTGGCTCGACCGGCTGGGACTGAAGCCGCCGAAGACGCTGGACGAGTACTACACCGTGATCAAGGCGTTCAAGGAGCGGGATCCCGACGGCAACGGCAAGGACGATACGATCGGGCTGCTCATGACGGAATACCTCGGTCGCTCCGCACCGTTCTTCGGCGCATTCGGCGTTCAGTTGAACCAATGGACCGAGCAGAACGGGAAGCTGGTCAACACGAATATTCTTCCGCAGACGAAGGGGGCGCTCGGCTTCCTGTCCCGGCTGTACAGCGAAGGGCTGCTCGATCCGGAATTCCCGCTGAACAAGACGCGCAATCTGGAGGAGAAGGTGAAGTCCGGCAAAGTCGGGATCTATTCCGCCACGTGGTACGATACGCGCGGACCGATCGCACTCAACAAGGACCTCGATCCGAATGCGGAGTGGATTCCGCTCGAATATCCGACAGGCCCTAATGGTGAGAAGGGCGTATACGATTCCCCGCCCGTAAGGGAGTATGAAGTCATCCCGGTCGGAAGCAAAAATCCGGAAGCGGTCATCCGCATGTTAAATTTCATAGCGGGCGACGGGTACAGCAATTTGAAGCTGGGCTTCGAGAATGAGATCTGGTCCTGGCAGAACGGGAAAATCGTCACCAATTTCGCCGAGCATAACAAGCATCAATACCGGGGTATCTATCACTCGCTAGTCGAGGTGGGCCGTCCCGATCTGATCAAAGTCCGGCTCGATTCGCTGGGAGATTTCCATCTGTACGAGAACCAGCAGTTGATCGAGCAAAATCTCATCAAGAATCAATTCGTCGGACTCCCCACTCCGGCGATGGAGAAATACAAGGCGAAGCTGACCTCTCTGCAGGACGTGTTCACCAAGATCATCGTGGGCACCGAACCTCTGGATGAATTCGACCGATATGTCGAGCGGTGGAAGCAAGAGGGCGGGGACGAGATGACGCGGGAAGTCAATGAGTGGTTTCGCGCTGCGAAGAAGTAGTCCCGCAGGAAAGGATTCGGAAGGCCTATGAATGTATTCGCTTGGATTTACCGGCAATATACGCAAAAAATTCAAGTCCGGCTTACGTTGTACTTCTTGTTTATTTTACTGCCGCTCGTCGCCATCAGCCTGTTCTCGAACGTCCGCTCCCGGGACGTGCTCCTGGAGCAGACGGCGGAACGGACGAAGGCGGGCCTGAACTCTTCCATGGATTATATCGATCTGACGCTGCAAAATGTAGTGGAGATCTCAACGCTGGTCGCGACCGATCCGAATATTCTCAAGCTGTCCGAGCAGATCGGAACGATCCTGACGCCGCAGGCGGTCATGAACTTCGTGGATATCCTGAAGCAGTTCACGAACGTAACGTCGATCAACCACATGGTGTCCCAAATGTCTATCTACCATGCGCGTTCGCAGACACTCGTCTCGTCGATTAACGGGGTTAAGCATATTATGGATCCGGATCAGCTCGCGTGGCTGCGCAAGCTGGCGATCGATAACGGCTCCGGCATCACCTTCAGCTTGCCCGAGGAAGCGACCGGTATCGGGAAGCTGACCGCCGGGAATATTCTCGGTACGGACAGTATCTCTCTTATCCGTGCAACGGGCATCAACAACCTGGACCGGCAGCCGGACCTTCTGATCGTGACGATCGACCGGAACAAGCTGTTGAACTTGATCCGCTCGCTCTTGCCGTCGCCGCAAGCGCAAATCTATCTGTACACGAACAAGGAGGAGCTCGTCACCGGCACGGGAAGTGCGACTCCGAATCCGCTCACGGTGCACGAATTGGATCCGGATTATTTCTCGGTGAAGAGCGATTCCCGCTATTACAAATGGTCCCTCGTCATGCTGCAGCCGATGGAGGAGCTGTACGCCGGGACGAACCCGATCCGGTTCTACACGTACTTGATCATCCTGATCAGCGTTCTGCTCGCGTTCGGCATTTCCTGGATCGTCTACAGCGGGATCGCGTCCCCCGTGCAGCGGCTCTATCATGGGATGCGGGGCGTAGGCAGCGGCAAGTTCAACATTCAGATCGAGAATAAACGGAAGGACGAATTCGGCTACCTGACGAAGGCGTTCAACCAGATGGTGACGGACCAGAAGCACCTGATCGAGAACTTTTACGAACAGCGGCTGCGCTTGACCGATACGGAGCTGAAGTTTCTCCAGTCGCAGATTAACCCGCACTTTTTGTACAATACCCTAGATTCGATTTACTGGGCGGCCAAAAACTACGAAGCGGACGAGATCAGCGAGATGGTGCTGAATTTGTCGAAGTTTTTCCGGCTGAGCCTGAACAAAGGGCGGGACACGTTCACCGTTGAGGAGACGGTCGCCCACTTGCACTACTATGTACGGGTGCAGCAGCTCCGCTTCCTGGACAAATTCTCCGTCCGCTATGAAGTGCAGGAGGAGACGAAGCAAGTGCCGATTCTGAAGCTGCTGCTGCAGCCGCTCGTCGAGAATGCAATATTGCACGGGCTGGAGCAAAAACCGAAGGACGGGCTGCTGGTCATCTCGAGCCGCCTGGAGGGAGATCTGCTGGAGCTGACCGTCGAAGACAACGGCATCGGGATGCCCGCTGATCGGGTTGCGTACGTTCAAGAGGAGCTGGAGCGCATCTCCGGGGACGGCGAGCTCGAGATGTCGTTCGCCAGCGAGTCGGTGCAGGATCTGTATGCGCTGCGCAACGTGATGTCCCGGCTGAAGATGCTGTATGGCCCAGAGGCTAACTTGACGATCGAGAGCAAGGAAGGGGAGGGCACGAAGACCACGGTCGTCCTGCCGCTCGAACGATGCGTCGCTCAGCTGAATCTATACAACAAGAAGCCGCCCGCCCTGCAGATTGGAGAGGAGAACCGCGCATGAATTTGTTAATCGTAGAGGATGAGATCCGGTTATGCAACAGTCTCGCCCATAACTTCGCCTGGGAATCGCACGGGATCGAAGTGATCGGCATGGCGCACAACGGATTGCACGCCCTTGAATTGATCGAGAGGCGGAAGCCGGACATCGTCATCCTGGACATCCAGATGCCGGGGATGGACGGGCTGACGCTGGCGAGACACATTCAGCAGCAGGGCACGCTCACCAAGCTCATTATTTTGAGCGGGCACGACAATTTCAGCTATGCGCAGACCGCCCTCGAGCTGGGGGTCGTCAAATATTTGCTGAAGCCGGCCGGGGACGAGGAGATTCTGCACGCGGTGCTGGACGCGGCCAAGCAGCTGCGCGAGGAGCTGGAGCGCCGTCACGACCAGGACGAGCTCATGCAGCGGTGGACGCAGCATTTGCCGCACCTGCGCAACAATTTTTTCCTCAACTGGGTGTCCGGCAAGTACGAGGGGGCGGAGGTGATCGGACGCGCCCGGGACGTGCAAATCTCGCTGAACCCGGATACCCGGTATGCTGCCGCAGTCGTTGATATGGACCCGCTGCCGGAGCAGGAGACCCGGTTCTCTCAGCAAGACGCCTCGCTCCTGCAGTTCTCCCTGAACAGTATCGCCAAGGAGATGCTCGAGGACTGCTGGGTATGCTCCGAACCGACCGGGTATACGGTGGTGCTGTTCCCGATGCCGGCCGATCGCGATCCGAACCAGCATCTGCTGATGGTGAATACCGCCATGACGCGGCTGCTCTCGAACGTCAAGGCGTGCCTGAAGCTGACCGCGAGCGCAGGCATCAGCGGCAGCTGCGGCGGCTTGGACGAAGTGCCGCTGTTGTACAGCCAAGCGTGCAGCGCCCTGCAGAGCCGGATTCTGTACGGACGGGACATCGCGATCCCGTATCGCGAGACGCCCGGACGGACCCCGGCGCTCGCCGTGGAGCCGAGCCTGGAGAAGGCGCTCGAGATCGCTCTGCAGACCGGCGACGAGGCGAAGGCGCTGGAGACCGTCGAGCAGCTGTGGAAGATCGGGATGGACCGGGCGGATTCGATCGGGGATGTGCACGAGCATGTGCTGTATTGGAGCAGCCTGCTCGTGCGGACGATCCAGAAGCAAGGCTGGGTCATCCTGGAGCTCGTCGGGGACGACTATGTGTATTTGCAGAACCATAAGCTGCTCACGACGAAGGAGCAGATCCACAACTGGCTGCTGCGGATCGTGCGCAGCGTCATCGCGTACGTGCACCGGCAGCGCAGCACGACGAGCCATCAGATCGTTAAGTCGATTCTCGGCATCGTCGAGAACGAGATGGATCAGGAGATTACGCTCCATACGGTAGCGGATCGGCTCTACGTGAACTCGTCGTACCTGAGCCGCCTGTTCAAGCAGGAGACGGGCAAGTCGTTCTCCGCGTATGTCTTGGAGCGCAAGATGGAGCGGGCGAAGGCTGCGCTGCTGGACGGGGCCAAGATCAGCGAGGCGGCGAGCCTCGTCGGCTACCACGACGGCAGCTATTTCACCCGCGTCTTCCGCAAGTTCTGGGGCGTGACTCCGGGGGAGATTCGATCATGAGGGCCGCTCGCATCAACAAGCTGGTCGCCGTCCTCATGGCCCTTGCTCTCACAGCCGCGACGCTCGCGGCTTGCCGTTCGGAGGGGCAACCTCCTACGACCGCGCCGCCTCCGAACGACCCGACGAAGCCGGACGTCGTCCTGATCGGCTCCGAGATCGAAGGCGTCTATCTCGCCCGGGCGGCGAGAGACGAAGGGCTGAACGTAGTCATACTCGATCCGCGCGAGAAGCCGGGCGGCCAGCTGATCGAGGGCGAGATGCTGTACTTGGACGAGCCGTTCGCCGACGGCGGGAAATCGCTGCTCCAGGGCAAGGTGAAGCAGCTGTTCGACGCGTACAAAAAAGGCGACATCCGTAAGAAGGATGAATTCAAGCGGTACTATGATTCGCTGCTGGACGGAATTGCGGTCGAATCCGGCATCCAGATTACGAACGTGTCGTTCTCGCAGGATGAGAAGACCTCGAAGCGAAGCATCGACTCGATCACCTACTTGACGAAGGACCGCCAGTCCAAGACGATCCGGTCCCGCTATTGGGTGGAGAATACGGACTTCGCCGCGCTGACGAGCCGACTGGGGCTCACACGGATACCCGGCATAGAGACCGTATTCGACGCGCCCGGCGTCGCGAAGGACTATATGGCCTCCTCGATCATGATGAAATTCAAAAACATCGATTGGGCCAAGTTCCAGAAGGAAGTCAACAAGCTAAGCCATAAGGAGATCGAAGAGAAGTATGGCGCGGAGACGAACGTTACCGACATGTTCACTTGGGGCTTCGGCAACGTCGGAGCGAGCTACAAGTCTACACGCAAGGAGCTGTTCCTACGCGGCCTGAATACGGTGAATCAGGGCAACGGGGAAGTGTTGATCAATGCTCTGCTCATTTACAACGTCGACCCCGCGAACGAAGCCAGCGTCCGAACGGCACTCGAGTGGGGACGCCAGGAGACGGAGCGCATTCTTCCTCATCTCCGTCAGTGGCTCCCCGGCTGGGAGAACGCCGAGCTGAACGGGTTCCCCGACTACTTGTACGTCCGCGATTACGACCGGTACGAGACGGAATATGTGCTGCAGGCGTCCGATCTGATGAGCGGCCGGATGTTCTGGGATGATGTTAGTGTGGCCGGTTACCCGATCGATCTCCAGGGCACGCTAACCCACACATGGGGCACCCGCGTCGGCGACCCCGACAAGTACGGCATGCCGCTCCGCGCCTTCCTCCCGAAGGGCTATGCCAATGTCCTTACGGCGGGGAAGAACATTGGGGCGACCGCCGTCGCCTACGGCAGCGCCCGAATCCAGCCGCAGACGGCGCTGGCCGGCGAAGTCATCGGCCATATGATGGGCAGGCTGGGCCGTGACCGGCTGCTCTCCGCCGTGACGGAACCGGAGATGAAGAAGCTGCAGGATTACGTGCAGGAGACGGCCGGGATCAAGCTGCGCGGGGGAGAGGGCAAGAACAAAATCCCGAAGCTTACGGAGGAGCAGAAGCAGCAGTTGAACATGGGGAAATTCGAACTCAAATAACCGACTAGTGTTTCAAATCGTGCGACGTACACCGAAACCCCGGCCATTGGCCGGGGTTTTTCGTTGTTCCGCATTTTTTGACAAGGCAGTAATCAAAGTACCAAAACTAGTCATCGATGTCCGGTACAAATGGCCCATCCGTTTGCTACACTTGTACCGATAAGTCTCCTTCCGGTCTTCAAGACAAGCGCTTCCACGCAAGTACGAATCGGAACAGGTGAACCTACAGAAAAGGGGGAGAGATCTATATGAAACCGGTCGATACCGGAGTGTCGGTTGCTGCCAAGCGTTCTAAGTCCCGAAGGCTATTGGTAGACATCCGAAAAGACTGGGATTTGTACCTGGCTCTGATACCAGGCATCGCTTTCTTGATTCTTTTCAAGTACACCCCCATGTACGGGATCGTGATCGCTTTCAAAGATTTCAATATCTTTGACGGCATGGCTGCCAGTCCATGGGTCGGATTCAAGCATTTCGACAAATTGTTTGGTTCCGAAAGCTTTTTGAATGTATTTAAGAACACGCTGATTATCTCGCTCTACAAAATTGTCTTCTTGTTCCCGCTCCCGATTGTCATCGCGGTCCTCTTGAACGAGCTGAAGAACATGGCGTTCAAGAAAGGGATACAGACGCTGATCTATCTGCCGCACTTCCTGTCGTGGGTTATCGTCAGCGGGCTGTTCATCGACCTGCTGTCCACGAACGGCGGTATCGTCAACAAGATGATCGTGAACTTGGGCGGCGAACCGATCCGATTTTTCCTGGATAGCGAAATTTTCCGATCCGTCCTGATCACCACCGCGGGCTGGAAGGAAACCGGATGGTCCACGATCGTTTATCTCGCGGCGCTGACCAGTATCGATCCGCAGCTCTATGAAGCGGCGAAGATCGACGGAGCGAGCCGCTGGAAGCAGACGATTCACATCACCCTCCCGGGTCTCGTGCCTATCATTATGCTGATGTTCATCCTTCGGTTGGGCAACATTCTCGAGGCCGGAACGGAACAGATCCTCGTCATGTACAACCCGAGCGTCTACAACGTGTCCGACGTCATCGGAACGTACGTATACCGGATGGGTCTCGGCAACCAGGATTACAGCTTCTCCACAGCCGTCGGCTTGTTCGACTCCGTAGTAGCCTTAATCTTGATTTTGTCCGGCAACTACTTAAGCCGCAGATATTTGAAGTTGGGCATGTGGTAACCAACCAGAGAGGAGGACATCGTCATGAGCGCGGGAACTGCCGCATCCACACAACGACCGAAACGAAGCGGACTCAAAATCTCGGTCGGTGAACGCATCTTTACGTTTTTCAACTATACATTCTTCATCCTGCTAGGCTTGACGACATTGTTTCCTTTCGTGAACTTGCTCGCCAAATCGCTCAGCAGCGAAGCCGCCGTCATCTCGGGGAAAGTGAATCTGATCCCGATTGACGCGCAAATCGGAACATACAAGTATGTGCTGTCCAATTCCATGTTCATGAACGCTTTCAAAGTCTCGGTTACCGTCACGGTAGTAGGGACGGCGCTAGCGCTCTTCATGACGACGCTGGCCGCTTACCCGCTGTCCAAGCCGAGGCTGCACGGCCGCAAATGGTTTATCCTGATGTACATTTTTACGATGTTGTTCAGCGGGGGCTTGATTCCGACTTACTTATTGATGCAAAAGCTTCATTTGATCAATTCGCTGCCGGTGTTGTTCGTGCCGGCGATGATCAGTGTCTACAACATGCTGATTATCAAAAATTATTTCGAGGGTTTGCCGGATGAGTTAGAGGAATCCGCGAAGATCGACGGCGCGAGCAATTTGACGATCTTGTTCCGCATCATGCTGCCGCTGTCCTTGCCGGTCTTGGCTACTATCGCGTTATTTTTCGCCGTGCATTTCTGGAACGATTACTTCACATCCATGATCTACATTAACAAGGCCGACCTGAAGCCGCTCCAGCTGTACTTGAAAGAGCTGTTCGTCTCCTCGAGCGACGCGTTCCTGCGGGCCGGACAGGACATCAATATCGATGCCGCCATGAACACGGCCCCGCAGGCGATTCAAGCCGCTTCGATCATTGTGGCCACCGTACCGATCCTGCTCGTCTATCCGTTCTTGCAAAAGTACTTTGTGAAGGGCGTTCTGGTAGGGTCGGTGAAGGGCTAAGCTAAAGTCTAACTGAAGGGAGGTGAGGGCGTGCTCGCGAGCTAAACAGTGAGCGACGGGAGATTGAGAGGTTGGCGACACACCAATTGAGCATTCGATTTGCACATCTAAGGGGAGGTTCTTCCATGTTTAAGAAAACATTAACGGTAGTCTCCATTGGCGCGCTGGCCGTGTCCCTGGCTGCATGCGGAGGCGGCGACACCAAAACAACCGGCGGCAGCTCCACGAGCCCCAGCCCGAGCGCGACGGTGGATCCGAACAAGCCGAAGCCGGAATTCAAGGCCCTTATCCAGTACGGCCGATTCGATCCTAACGCAGAATATGTAGCGAAATATTTGAACGAGAAAACCGGCTACAAAGTCACCTATGAAATGCTGCCAGTTGAGAATCCGGATGACAAGCTGAACCTGCTCATGGCGAGCAAAGAAAACTATTCGTTCATGATTCTGGGATCCGCTCAATATGCGAAGCTGGCTGCGTCCGGCGCCCTGGAGCCGATCGACGAACTGGTGGCCAAGTACGGCAAAAACATGAAGAGCGTCATCAGCCAAAAAACGTGGGACGGCGCTAAGCTGAGCGGCAAAACCTACGGGATTCCGCAATCCGGATCCGGAACAGTCGTCAACACCGCCTTGATCACCCGTCAGGATTGGGTGGATGAGCTCGGCCTGAAGCTGCCAACGACTCGCGATGAGCTGTACACGTTCCTGAAGACGATCAAAGAGAAGAAGAATGTCATCCCGCTCACGGGCGGCAAGGCTCCGATCGTAACCGAGATCTCGTCTACATTCGGCATCACTACGGCATGGCAAGAGACCAACGGGAAGATCACGCATTACGTTGAGAACCCTGGCATGAAACAGTACCTCGCCTTCATGAAGAAGCTGTATGACGAGAAGCTGATCGATGCCGAGTGGGCGCTGAACCAAGGCAACAAGCTGATCGAGAACTTCGCGAGCGGCAAGGCTGCGATGTTCGCGAACGGCTACTACAATGCTCCGACCGTACAAAACACGCTGGTGAAAAACTTCCCGAACGCCAAAATCGCTCAAGTGCCTTACTTGAAAGGCGACAATGGCAAGACCCAAGTACTGGGCGCCGCCAGCATCGGTTATTACATTGCAATCCCGAAATGGGCCGAGAACAAAGAAGAAATCATCAAATACCTCGACCTGAAGCTGGACAAAGAAATCCACAAGGGTGCGGCTATCGGACAAGAAGGCGTTCACTACAAAGTGGAAAACGGCAACTACTTCCCGATTCTGCCTAAGTTCAACGACGATCTGAACAACGCCAGCAGCTTCTTGACCGGTGTAGACGAGACGAATTACCCGATCTACTGGCAAGCACGCGTTCGCAAGGATCCTATCCTGACCGACGCCTTCAACAAGAACCAAGAAAATGCAAAAGGCAACACCGTCTTAGATCCGCTTTCCTTCGCTCCTCCGCTTGACGCTATCGCGAAAAACGGACAGAAGCTGAACAAGCTGATGGAAGACACGTTCATCAAGTACATCACCGGCGGCGAATCGCTCGACAACTACGACAAGTTCCTGGCTCAATGGAAAGCCGAGGGCGGGGACGAAATGATCAAAGCCGCAAACGACTGGTACGCTACTGTTAAGAAATAAGTTCGCTAGCTCGTTTTCCTGCACACTAGCCACTGGCTCTATGCCAGTGGCTTTTTTAGTATTAATTTCGGGCGGTTCCTTTCAAAATGAACGGTTCTAGCCCCATTGCCCCGAATTAAGGGAACCTTGTTCCCAAGAAGGGTTACTTTCTTTGGTTTCCGGTAGCATAGCGGAATCTGGTTCCGATTCGTGCTCATGGTACACCAGGTACCCGTTTTTGTTGCCAACTTCCGTTAACCAAACACATGGAAAGGCTGTAACTCCAACAATGGGATGTAACCGGAGATCAACAAAGGTGTGGATGGTTACTAATATTGGATTGGGGGCTGAATGATGTGTTAGAGCGACAACCGCTCATGAAGCATCCAGTTGTATCACATTATTCAGGCAACTAAAAACCCCCATGCCGCTCCCGTAGCAGACGAGGGCATGGGGGTTTTTAGTTAATGCCATTAATCAAAATGAACTTCGCGGCCCAGCTCGGCGGATTCGTAGATGCCACACAAAATCTTCATCATTTCCACGCCGTCTTCGACCGGGCTCAGCGTCTCCTTGCGGCCGAGGCACACGTCGACGAAATGGTTGATCTCGTTCTGGAAGCCGGCTACGAAGTCGAACGACAGGTTGTTGATCTGCGGCGTCACGTTCAAGATGGTGTCGTACTTCTCGGTGACGATCGCAAGCTCCGGCTCGAGCTCGGCGCCGCCTTTGTCTCCGTAGAGTTTTACCGTGATCTCATCCTTCTTCGCATGCAGCGTGAAGCTCACGTCGACGAGGATGGAGGCGCCGTTCTCGAAACGGATTACGGCGTTCGCCATATCTTCTACAGTGTTGATCTCCGCGTTGTAGTCGGCCGCCTTGTAGTAGTTCAGGTTCTGGATGTTCGAACGGTTGCCCAGCTTCTTGTATGCGTTGCCGCTGACCGTCTTGACCTTCGGACGACCCATCAAGTACCAGCAAATATCGATCACGTGCACGCCCACGTCGATCAGAGGACCGCCGCCGGAGCGCTCCACGTCGGAGAACCAGCCGCCCGGATTGCCCAGTCTGCGGATGCAGTTCGCCTTCGCGTAGTAGATCTCGCCCAGATCGCCATTGTCAAGGAATTGCTTCACGATGCGAGTATTGGAGGCATAGCGGCGCACGAAGCCCACTTGAAGCACTTTGCCGCTCGCTTTGACCGCTTTTTCCACCTCGTAGGCTTCGGCTACCGTCTTACACAGCGGCTTCTCGCACAGCACGTTCTTGCCAGCGTTCAAGGCGGCGATGCTGATCGGAGCATGGGAGTTGTTCCATGTGCAGACGCTGATCGCGTCCACGTCCGGATTCGCCAGCAGGGCGTGATAGTCGGTGTAAACGTTAGGAATGCCGTACTTGGCGGCCTTATCCTTGGCGCGCGCTTCGTTCAGGTCGCAGATGGCGATCAGTTCGACCTCAGGATTGTTCTTGTACGAGCTCAAATGGCTTTCCGAGATCGAGCCGGCGCCTACGACACCAATGCGAACTTTCTTGCTCATCGTCTCTACACCTCATAAGAAATGGATTTAGTCATGCAACTTCGTCTAATTATACCGCATGGACGGATGGCCAAGCCAGTTCAATTCCTTGCCCTACCAGCAATTGTTGGAACTGCTTCAACTCGTCGGCGGAATTGCGCACGTCGCGCGGACGCAAGCCCCGCTCCAGGCAATAAGCGGCTAGATAGCCTGCCGCTTCTCCAATGTTCCACTCGACCGGGTGGAGGCGGTAGCAGCCGTTCGTGATGTGGGTAACGCCCAAGTTCTTGCACGCAGGCAGCAGATTGTTGACCCGAATCGGGATCAAGCTGCCGAGCGGAATCTGGAACGGCAGCGACGAGACGTCGATATAATGACGGTTCCCGGTGCTCGGGTGCAGGTCGATGCGGTAGCAGCCGATGCCGACCGAGTCGAAGAACGGTTCGGCCTGGCCGTCGGGACGGCAATCAGCGGAGACGTGCTGCTCGAGCACGGTGAACTCGGCCTTGATCCGGCGGGATTCGCGAATGTACGGGTATTTGGCGATCCCGTCTTCGGTCCCGACGACATCCTTGCGCAGACGCAAGCCTGGGTAGCCTTGGCCGCCGTCAGGACGGGGTGCTTCGGTCTGCAGCCAGTACAAGAGCGACAGGCTGAGCTGCTTGGCGTCCTCGAGGTGCTTCTGCCGGTCCTCCTCGCTAACGTCGATTACGGAGCCAAGCCAGTAATCGTTCTGCGGCCAGTTGACCAACGTCACATTGCTGTCGAACGTGCCTTCCTGGAAATGGTTCTTGTCGACGATCTGCCGGTAGTAGAATAAAGAATAGCGGTCGGTGCCGGGGAACAGCTCATACTTCACCGGCTCGAGCGTATGCGGGCGAACGCCGCTCCAGCTGAGCAGCTTGTCCGGCCAGAAGTCCGCTTTGTACTCTTTCCAGAACTCGTAGCGGGCCGGCTTCTCGATCGTATGGTCTTCGCCTTCGATGTAATCCATGGCGAAGCAGTACGTGAAGCCCTGCATGTCCTGAGGATCGGCATCGCCGTCGAGGGCATGCGGCTCGCCCGTCTGCGCCTTCGACTCGGCGCCGGTCACGTATTCTACGCCGGCGAGCGGGAGGACGTCCCCGCATTCGGTCGCATCGATGAAGTAAGGCGCGCGGAGCTCGATCAGCTCGCCGTTATCAAGGTTGCGAACGGTCGCGGACTGCACTTCGTCGCCGGCCGACTGCGCGTCGGTAATGACATGGCGCGTCAAGATCGTAATCCGGCCGTTATGGATGTAAGGCGCGAGCATCTGCTGGAGCACGGCCAGCGCCGTGCGGGGCTCGTGGCACAGCCGGCTCACGCCGCCGCCTCCGGGATTGAGCCGCGCGTTCGCCCGGGCTTCCGGAGTAAGCGGGAAGTGATCGCGGTAATAGGCGCGCACGCCCTCGCGGAACTCCCGGTAGCTGCGAGTGGAGCCGAATTGCTCGATCCACTTGTGCTCGTCCGGCGGGACCGCCTGGCTCGTCAACTGACCGCCGATCCAATCGGTCTCCTCCGTCATGATGACGCGCTTGCCGAGCTTGGCCGCCGCGAGTGCAGCAGCAACGCCGCCGGTGCCGCCTCCAAGGATGACAACATCGGCTTGTTTGAGACTGGTCATGAATTAGTTCCTCCGCTTTCATGGGTGGGTTAGGCTATGCAGCGGCATAGATAGTACCATTGTAGGGGCTTGGGGCCTGTAATGTTAGGGACAACGATGACTTCTTTTGGTACTATAATGCTGTTTGGCTGCGGCAGCCGAGGCAGAAAAGTGTTACTCCCTGTATAATGGAATGGATCTCCGGAATTGTCAATCAAAATGGAGGCGATTTTTATTTTCTGTCGTCAGCTGCTCATGGTGGAGTCGGACGGGTATGCAACATCGAAGGCGGTTCTGCGGGCGTTCGAATGGTCGACCGCTTCGGGCAAGTGGCTGGAATCGTTGAGAACCCCCGCTGCGATTGGCAAGAACGGGATGACGGCATCGAAGCGCGAGGGAGATAGGAAGACACCGATCGGCTTGTTCCGTATGGGGACAGGATTCGGTACGATGCCCCCACCGGCCGGATGCGAGTGGCCTTATCGTTTGGTCGGACAAAATGATTATTGGGTGGACGATCCGGAGTCTCCCGATTATAATCAATGGGTGAACTTTGAGGGGGATCCGAAGGAGCGGTGGAAGTCGTTCGAACGGCTCGCCATATCGCCGTACGCCTACGCCGCTGTCATCCGGTACAACGACAGCCCTGTCGTAGCGGGACGAGGCAGCGCGATCTTTCTGCATCTATGGGGAGGGCCGGATTCCGCTTCGGCCGGATGCGTCACGGTTGCCCGAGACGAGGTGGTGCGCATCCTGCAATGGCTCGTTCCCGAGCGGCATCCGCATATGGCCATCGGCACATCCCGGGAGCTGAGCGTGCTCGTTCCTTTTTACGCCTCAACACAAAACTAATCTCGCACAAGGAGTTGTAGCCATTATGCCGGATATGCTCGTGAAGCTGTATGAATTGCCCCCTCTGGCCCCGGTTGTTGAGAAACTGGCCGAAGCGGGGATCGTCATTCGCCGTCCGATCGCTCCCGAGAAGCATGTCGTCGTCGAGTGGGTGCGCGAGCACTTTAATGACGCATGGGCGAGCGAGACGGAGGTAGCATTCGCGAATCAGCCTGCCTCCTGCTTCATCGCCATCGAGAATGGCGAACTGATCGGATTTGCCTGCTACGAATCGACGGCTAAGAACTATTTCGGCCCAACGGGCGTGGATACCAGCGCGAGAGGCAAAGGGGTCGGCACCGGGCTGCTCGTCGCCTCGATGCACGGCCTGCGCGAGCTCGGTTACGGGTACGCGATTATCGGAGGAGCCGGTCCAGTGGAGTATTACAGCAAGACGGTGGGAGCGATCCCCATCGAGAATTCGGTGCCCGGGATCTACAAGGGCATGCTGAAGCGCAAGCCGAAGGCCGACTGATTCATTCCGCGCCTACCCATGAATAGCGTCCTGCCGAAAGATGGCAGCGGCGCTATTTTTTCTTTAATATTCCACCGGAAAGAATAAACCGCCGAGCGTTTTATGTTCTCCACTTGCTGGCGGGCCTCCATGTACAGAGCCCGGTGGCGAGACCGCCCGCGGAGATCGTCATCGCCGAGAGCAAAAACGTTTCCACGGAAAACAAAATGCCGCCGATCGAAATGATGATCGCATCCATGGCGAACAGCACGATTCCCACATTGATCCGCTTGATTCGCGTGGAGACGAAATGCGCGATCAGATCCGTCCCGCCGGTGCTTAGGTTGTAGCGTAGCAAGATGCCGAACCCACTCCCGAGAAGCAGGCCGCCGATGACGGAGCTGACGGGCGCAGACAGCTCGAACAGGAACACGAAGTGGTATTGGAACGGCTGGATCGCGTCGATCAGGATCGACGAGATGAGCAGCCCCTGCAGACTGCTGAAGAATAGCTTGCGGTGGCGGAACCAGGACAGAGCGAAGATCGGAATGCTGCACAGAACGCTCGCCAAGCCCACGTTCAAATTCGTTATATAGCTGAGGATGAGCGCAATTCCCAGAATGCCGCCGTCCAACACCTGATACGGTACAAGAAAGAAGTTAACGCCGATCGCGAGCAGCATGCTGCCCAATGCGATGGTCGCCACCTTCTGCAACATGAGCAAGACAATCATCTCCCGACCCGTAGACATGTCCCATTGTATGCTTGTCCGCGCCCAATTATTCCCTCTTGCGCTTCCTCCGCCAGCTGGTAAGATGGCATCAGACCGCGTGTCGAAGAAGGGGAGAAGAACTTGGATTCGCAAGAAGATTGGGAGTTATACAAGGAAGCCGGGGATGGGATTGTGAACGCCGACGGCATCCGCTTTCTGGGGCGTACGTATACGCTTTCATGGGCGGTGAGGAGGCAATGGTTCACGCGGGCGATCGAGGAGGGACCTTGGCCGATCCGGATGTATGTGCAGCGGCAATCCATGCAGCTGTTCATTAAGGAGCAAGACGAGTATTACATATGCATGCCCACAATGGAGACAGACGAAGAGCTGGAAGCTATACATAACAAAAGAAAACGATTCGCGGAGTTGAAGCAATTGTGGTTCGAGGCGCGTGCGGGAAATAAACGGAATCATCATTTCCCAGGCAAGCGCACGAATCGCTAAGAACCGTCAAAATGAACGAGGCGGAACGCCCTTTGGCGGCAGGGAAGCGGAGATTGTGCCGCCTGTTGTCGAATGGACCTAATCCCCGCCAGGGCTGTAGTCGTCCGCTGCGGCGCTGGCGTATAGCTCCGCCAGCGCCGCCGCCTGCCGCGCCACCTCCGAGCGAAGCTCCTCGGGTTCCAGCACGAGCAGGCTGGCGCCGAGACTTAGGATGACCTCCACGGCATTGTCGAGCGTCTCGAAGTCGGCCTCGGCGGGTAGCCATCCCGGCCTGCCAGAACGCTCCGGCAACGGGGCTCCGACCGACATCACTTTCACATAGGAGGCGCTGTTCAGCTTGCGCAAGGTGCGGGGATCCATTAACAGCTTGGTTACATAGTGGGGCAGCTTCACCTTCAGCTCCTGCTTGGCCTGCTCCCAGAAGGCCGCCAGGTCGAACCCGTCCGGCCGCACGACCGGTTCGTCCAGCAAGGCGGCCGATCGGATGCGGGAGACACGATATGTGCGGATCGCGCCTTCTTGCGTCGCGGCGGTCATGTACCAAGTTCGCCCCTTGGCCACGAGTCCGAGAGGATGGACGACCCGTTCCGGCAGCGCCGGCGATTCGGAGTTATCTGTTTCCGCGGCATAGGTGGCGTACGTGAAGGCGAGCTGGCGCTCTTCCCAGACGGCGGACTGCACGAGCGGCAAGTAAGGCACCTCTTCGGTCCGGCTCTGCCAGCCGGCTCCATCGACGTGGAGCCTCTGCCTCGCATAGGCAGCATCTTGCCGGGAAGCCGGCGAGAGTGCGGCGGACAGCTTCCGGTAAGCGGCTTCGGACGACTCCTCGAGGCCGAGATCGGCCAGCAGGGCGGAGGGGCTGTTCAGGAACAGGCTGCGAATCTCCGCCTGGTTCAGGCCGTTCAGCTTCACATGATAATCGTCCTGCAGCGCCCACCCTCCGCCGGTGCCGCGCTCGGCGTAGACCGGAACACCGGATGCGCTGAGCGCCTCCATGTCGCGGTGAATGGTGCGCTCGGACACTTCCAGCCGCCGGGCCAGCTCCTGGGCGGTTAATTTGCGATGCACTTCCAGCAGCATCAAGAGGGATAACAATCGATCCGCACGCATAAGTCGTCTGTCCTCCGTTCCATCGATAACTATTCTAAGTGTACCACGAATACATGACAATAGCTGTCATATTGATGGGTTAATCTGAGGAAGTAAGCCAATCGAGCGAATCTAAGATGGAGGTCGTTTTCATGGGAAGCTTGACGGGGAAAGTCGCGGTCGTCGCAGGCGCGACGCGGGGAGCAGGACGGGGGATTGCCACGATGCTAGGTGAAGCGGGTGCGACCGTCTACGTAACAGGCCGGAGTGTTCGCGGCAATCCGGCGACCGAAGGACGCACGGAGACGATCGAGGAGACGGCGGAGCTCGTGACGAGTATCGGCGGCCAAGGCATCGCGGTGCGGGTCGATCATACGGTTGAAGCCGAGGTGCAGGCGCTGTTCGAGCGGGTGATGCGGGAGCAGGGAGGGCAGCTCGATATTCTCGTCAATGATATATGGGGCGGCGATGCGCTGTCCGAGTGGGGCAAGCCGTTCTGGGAGCACTCGCTCGCGAACGGGCTGCTCATGCAGCAGCGGGCCGTGCATACCCACATGATCACAAGCTATTACGGCGCCCCGCTTATGATCGCCCGGAGGCGAGGCTTGATCATCGAGATCACCGACGGGACCGGCTACAACTACCGAGGCAACCTGTATTATAGCTTGGTTAAAATTTCGAATGTTCATTTGGCCGAAGCGATGGCGGCGGATCTGAAACCGCATAATGTGACCGCGCTCGCGCTCACGCCCGGCTTCCTCCGCTCCGAGGCGATGCTGGATCATTTCGGCGTGACGAAAAGCAATTGGAGGGACGCGGCGAAGCAAGATCCGCATTTCATTGCGTCGGAGACGCCGCTCTATGTCGGCCGAGCGGTGGCCGCCCTGGCGGCGGATCCGAATGTGTCGGAAAAATCGGGGCAGTCGCTCAGCACCTGGGGGCTGTCGGAGGAATACGACTTCGTCGACGAAGACGGTACTCGGCCCCACTGGGGCAATTATTTCAAGGAGCATGTGTTAGGTAATTCGTAATGGACCCGCTAAACAGCAGGCCAAAGAGGGCAGGCAGGTGGAGTGGAGAAGCGACAGCGTCCGCCTTTGTGGTCGGAACCCATCTGCCTGCCCTCCCCACGCGACTCATTAAGTCAAATTTTTTCTGCGTAAATGCCCGATGAACCAATAGAGCAGCGGAATGCATTCCACCAGGAAGATAGAGCCCACGAACGCGGGCGAATTCACGAATTGCCCGAACTCGCCGGGAAAGTGAACGAAACGGATCGCGAACACCACCCCAAGCGACCCGAGCATGAACGTGAAAGGACGGTAATTGTCGACGCCGAACAACCGGGCCGTGAGCCGGGAGGAGATGTGCAGCAGCAGAGCGGATTTCACAAGAAAAGAAGTCGTCCAGATCGAGAGCAGTACCGGGTCCAAATTTTCCACCAGCTGGCTCACGACGATGAACCGGATCGTCTCCATGAGGGGAAAACGCAAATGACTGCCGAAGTGGGGCCCGAACAGCAGAATCGTCACATACCAGTACAGCAGCACGAGGAAGCAGGCTCCGATATTCGCGTAGGCCAGATATTTCATCGGCTTCTCCAGCTTGAACTGCGGCAGCATAAGGAACACCAACGACATTTCGCCGAACCAAGTGAAGCAGAACAGAACCGATTTCCACAACTGGGTCATATCCCAATGGGTGACGAGCGCGATGTTCATCCTGTAGTTCAGTTGGCCGGACAAGAACGGCAGAATAAGCAGTGCCGCCACGACGGCGGTTAGAAAGAACCCCTCGGTTAAGTATACGATCGTCTTCAGTCCCGACCGGGCCGCCATGTAAGTGCAGAACATGAACAAGCCCCCGATCAGGAGATCCGGCGTGCCAGGCAAGTAGACGGATCCGAACAAATCGATGTAGTTGGTTAAGTTCAACGAAATGAGCAGAACGCAGGCGGCGCTCACGATGAAGAGAATGACGGAGTGAACGCCACGGCCCATGACACGCGAGCCCCAGGAAGCCCAATCCTGGTCAGGCTTCAGCCGGGCGGCCCGGACCGCGCCGTATACGCAGAGCAGGCTGAGCCCGCTGCTGAGGATGAGCGCCATCCAGCCTTCGAATTCGCCGATGTCGTACAAGGGCCCGAGCAGGAATGCTAGCGGCGCGGTAATCAGATAGACGAACCAAAATCGAAACAGCTGCATCTGGGTGAGCTTCACGGGAATGGCCTCCTCTGGTAGGGGTCAAGATTTGAACGAGAACATCTGGTTGAGCCACCCCAAGGTAGCCTGAATTCCGAGATAAGGGAAAGGCATCATGGAATCCATCGACTCGAACAGCAGCTCATACGCGAGGAAGAAGAGCCAGCAGACGATGAAGATGACGCGGTGGGACTTGGATTTCAGCAAGCGCAGCTCCACCCAACCGAACAATAGAAACGCGCCGAGAATATAAACCACCGAACCGCCTCCTTTTCTTAAGCTGCTGATATACGCGGATTTAATCGATCATCCAATAGGGCTTGCCTTCGGCATTGAGATGCTGAATAGTGACTGCTACGTTCACGTCGAAGCTCACTTGCTCGCGATACTCCGATGACCAGTTCTCCCGAAGCTGCTCCCATGTCCGGGGATACCACCATTCGACGAGAGAACCGAGCTGAAAAATGTCGGCCTGCACTTTTTGCGTTTTGCGCAGCAAATCTTGCAGCTCCTTCTTGAGCTTGGAATTGAGATCCGCTTCCGCTTTATGCAAAGTGTCGGAATTCGTGATGTCCAACAGGGTGTCCGACCCGAGAACCTTCCCTTCACCCGTGAGGGATAGTGTAAAACGAATGCGATCTCCGTCCACATGCGGGCGAATCTTCGATTTTAACTCTTCAAGCATCACGCTGCAATATCCGCCATCCAAGGGGATGGAATAAATAAGATAACGTGGCGTTTGCTGTACCCAGGCCACTAGATAGGCGGCCTCATTATCCAGGGTGCCGACCATTTTTTCCTGCTGAAACAGCGCCGCGCCGTTCTTTCCCGCCCAAGGACTTAATCTCCCTTTCTCGCTCACCATCGGAATTTCGCTCATCATGAGCAGGGGCACCGCGTTACCCAGCTTGGAATTATCGCCCTGCAGGAATTGTTTCATGTCGGTTTCGACCGATGTGTGCAAATTGGCAAATTCGCTCAGCACTTCCGAAGGCGACTGTTCATACACCGGAGTCAGCGTCGTCAGCTCCTTCGCTTTTCGCGGAGCGACATACAGATGCGCTTTGAGCGGAAAAGACGGTTGCCTCGAGGTCCATTCCAGCAGCTCCTTCATCCCTTTCTCCGCATAATCGCGCCCTACGACGAGAACCCGGGTTTGCCCCCAGCTGATGCGACGGGTCAAATCGGTCTGGATGCTCATGAAAGCTTCCGAAAGCGTTCTCCCGGTTTTCGTGACGACTCCGTAGGGGATCGTACCCGAAGTGGATACGCCGCCGGACGCCGAGGAACTAATCCGGTTCGGCAGAATGGTCAGGATCGACAGCTCGACCGTCGACGAATCGTCGGCCAGATCGACGAAGACGCCGGAGATGAAAGTACGGTCATTGATTTCGAACTTGGACCAGCATCCGCTTAGCGTGAGGGGCAGCAAGAAGAGCAAGATGCAGGACGCGATCCGCTTACTCATGTCCGGTCCCTTCCCGCGAATCGTTGCCGGTCCCGTACATCTCCGGACGGTTTTTCATCTTCGTCCAGGGCACGCGTAGAAATATATCCTTCCAGTCTCTCAGCACAAGCGGCGCGAGCGGTTTCATATAGGGAACGCCGAACGAATTCAAGGTGACCAAATGCCAATAAATCAGGAACAGTCCGACAATAATCCCGTAAAACCCAAGCGTTCCCCCAATCAAAATGAGCGGAAAACGAAGCAGCCGGAACGCCAGCCCCAGCTCGAAATGCGGGATAATGAAGGAGGCGATCCCCGTGATGGAGACGATGATCACTGTTGGCGCCGAGACGATGCCGGCTTGGACCGCGGATTGGCCGATCACGATCGCGCCCAGAATCGAAACCGTCTGCCCGAGCGGTCTAGGAATCCGGATGCCTGCTTCTCGCAGGCCCTCGAATGTAAGCTCCATCGCGATGACTTCCGCCAATGCGGGGAAGGGGATGTTCTCCCGCGCGGCGGCGATCGAGATGAGCAGTGCCGGCGGGATCATCTCGGGATGGAACGTTGTGATCGCTACGTACATCGAGGGCATGAGAAACGAGACGATCAGGAAAAAATACCGAATCCATCGAATCCACGTAGCCGCCAGGAAGCTCTGAAAGTAATCTTCCGGCGATTGCATCAGGCTGAAGAACGTCACCGGCACGAGCAGCGACTGCGGTGTCCCGTCCACCAGGATCCCGATGCGGCCTTCGAGCAAAGAAGCAGCCATGGAATCGGGCCGCTCCGTGAATTGTATGAGCGGGAAGGGTGAATAGGGACTGGGGTCGATATGCTCGGAGATGTAGCTGCTGCCCAGGATGCTGTCCCGCTTGATTTGGCTGATTTTGCTCACGATATCGCGCAGCGTATCAGGATCGCACAGCCCTTCGATGTATGTGACGATGACCCGGGTTTTCGTATAAGTCCCGACGGTGAGCAGAATGTTTTTCAAATTCGGATGCTTCACCCGGTGCCGCAGGAGCGATAAATTCGTATCGAGATTCTCGATGAACGCCTCCTGAGGGCCGACGATGACCATTTCATTTTGAGCTTCCGAGACCGGACGATGCGTATATTTGGCTACATTCAGCGTGATGACGGTGTCCAACCCCCCGATAATGAGGGCGGCTTTCCCTTCCACAATGTCCGTGAGGACCTGCTCCAGGTCCGTCGTAAATGAAGAGTGTACGGTCAGACAAGCCCCGGACCGGATCGCACCGAACAGTTCCTCGGCGGTTTTGCTCGATTCATGCCCGATGAGCTTCTCTATGATTTGTCCCTGAAGGACTGAGAGATCGACAATCGATTGGATATAGACCAGCGTGCAAGGAATCGTATGCTGGATGAGGAAGGATTGGTAGGCGACATCGGAGCTGTTGCGCAGCGCAAAACGGATCTGATCGAGCGCGCTTCCGCTCGCCGGGCCGGAAGCGGAACGATGGCCTCTTACTGCCAATGGAGGGGACGATGGCTTGGGAGGTGCGTATTTAGAACGAAACAACCAGCGCAGCATCGCGATACCCTCCCCGGATTGGAAAAAGTTATATGCGCCCCATATTATTTCCTGGATGCCTATAACTCATTCCGGCTTCAGCGCTATTGCTTGTACCGAGAGAGCGAATTAGGGTACACTGAACTATCGGACTAGCGCTAACGCCAATAGGATGAGGAGCTTATTTTATGAAATGCTCATTTCAAGAGCTTGGGATCACCCCCTTGCTGACGGAATTGTTGAAAGCGGACGGAGTCGTTCAACCTACGCCGGTTCAGGAACGAGCCATCCCTGCCATACTGGAAGGGCAGGACGTCATTGTACAGGCTCAGACGGGCACGGGGAAGACGTTGGCCTTCGTGCTGCCGATTCTGCAAGCGATCCGCCCGGAAGAACGGTACGTCCAAGCGCTAATAGTAACCCCTACGCGGGAGCTGGCGCTGCAGATCACGGAGGAAGCGCGCAAGCTGCAGGCCGCTGCCGGAGCAACCGTCTTGGCCGCCTATGGCGGACAGGACGTCATTGCCCAAATTCACAAGCTGCAGGAAGCTCCGCACGTCGTCATCGGCACGCCGGGCCGGCTGCTCGACCACTTGCGCCGCGAGACGATCCGGCTGGACCGGCTGAGCATGCTCGTCCTGGACGAGGCGGATCAGATGCTGCATCTGGGTTTCCTGCCAGAGGTGGAGGGCATTCTGGAACAAACGCCGGAGGGCAGGCAGACGATGCTCTTCTCCGCGACGATGCCGGACCATGTCCGGCAGCTGGCCCGACGGTATATGCGGCAGCCGCTGGATATCCGCATCGAGGGCCGGCGGGTGACGTTGGAGGAGATCGAGCAGGTCGCGATCGAGACGACGGACCGGGCGAAGCAGGCGACGCTGGCCGGGATGCTGGAGCAGCTGCGCCCGTATCTCGCGGTCGTGTTCTGCCGGACGAAGATCCGCGCGAAGAAGCTGAACGCGGCGCTGCAGGCGCAGGGGTTCGAGGCGGACGAGCTGCACGGAGACTTGACGCAGGCGAAGCGCGAGGAAGTGATGCAGCGGTTCCGCGAAGCCCGGCTGCGCGTCCTTGTCGCGACGGACGTGGCCGCGCGGGGGCTGGATGTCGAAGGCGTCACGCACGTCTTCAACTACGATATCCCGCACGATGCGGAGAGCTACATCCACCGAATTGGACGGACCGGACGGGCCGGTCAATCCGGGGCGGCGTTCACGTTCGTCGCTCCGCGCGATCTCGGATTCCTGACCGATATCGAGGGCGAGATCGGGATGCGGCTCCCGCGTCGGAAGTGGGCGGGGCCGGAAGTGCGAAGCAGCCGTCCCGTTGCTGAGACCGGTGGTGACAGGCGGAGCGGGCGTGGGACGGAGCGAGCGAATGTGGGGCGCGTCGGCGAGCGCGATGCACGCAGATCAGGGACACGGCTCAAGCCGGAACTGGGAGATGGGCGTCGCCCGAACGGCGGGCGGGAAGAAAGACGGTCTATCGACCGGGACGAGCGTGGGGGACGTAAACCGGCGGCGCATGCCGGCTCACGTCAGGGGCACGGCAAAAGCGCATCTTCAGGGAAGGAAATGTCCCGTTCGGGCGGAACTGGCCGTTCTAGACACGGCGGTACGTCGCACGCCCAGCGACAAGAACGCGGACCGCGCGGTCGTGGCGGCAGCAAGCGAGGGCGATAACCGATGGACGGGCTTACTCGTTCGCATGACTCCCATGGCCGGCTCTCAACCCCAGATGCTCGCGGAGGATCGATTTGGCCTGCTGAGGATTTGCCTGCTTGAGAGCATCTAAATACCCTTGATGGGCTTGTACTGGAGGGAGCATGCCGCTGCCCGTCTCGGAGCCGATGGAGTCCACTGCCTGCAGGACGAACAGCTCGGCGAGCTGAGCGAGCGAATCGTTGCCAAGCGCACGAATGATCGCGAGATGGAACTCCGTGTCGGCGTCGGGATCGGCGGCCAGCTCTTCAACTTGCGCCAGCGTATCGGCCGGGACGGCCCCATAGCGCACGAACAGCTCATCGATCGCGGCGGCCTCCAGCATATAGCGGATTTCGAGCAGCTCCTGCACGTTCTCAGCGCTGCGCTTCGCGGCGAAGGAAAGCTGCTCCAGAAGCGGGGTGAGGCTCTGTGCGGTGACGAACGCGCCTTCCCCGTGCCGGAGCTCCAATATGCCGGAGCTCTCGAGAGAGCGGAGCGCTTCGCGCAGAATAGCGCGGCTTACCTTCATGTCGATCGACAGCTTGCGCTCGGCAGGCAGCTTCTCGCCGGGTTGAATGTTGTTGTTCACAATGTATTGCTTCAACTGCTCGACCAGCAGCTTGCTAAGCGTATATCGTTCGGATTTTTCGATCGGTTTCATGGGATAGACTCCTTTTTCTTGCCGGTGCAATTGGTCTGACCATACAAAATGGTAGTGCAGCCGACACAGAATGTCAATAAAGGGTTGCCGGTAAGCTCAAATTCTACTATAGTAATGTATATGATGGTCTAACCACGAATGGCAGGAAAGGAGGAGTACGATGATCATTCCGGAAAAGGTGAACCTCTCGCAGATCGTCAGCGAGCGCATCAAGGGCTACATCCTGGATCACGACTTGAAGGCCGGCGATAAGCTTCCTTCCGAGAAGCAGCTGATCGAGAGCCTGGGAGTGAGCCGTACTGTCGTTCGCGAAGCGCTCAAGTCGCTCGAGATGGTAGGCATGATCCGCATCAAGACGGGCGATGGCATCTACGTGGACAGCTTGTCACTCAAGCCGGTCCTCGACCAGGTTACGTTTCGCTGGAAGCAGGACGCCGAGAAGATGCGGGAGCTGTTCGCCACGCGGCGAGTATTGGAGTTGGGTGCGGTGGAGATGGCGATCGAGCATTACGATACGAGATTTATCGGGCAGATGGAATATTGGAACGGAGAGATGGAGGCGGTGGTCCGCCGCGGAGAGATGCCGATCGAGCAGGACCTCCAGTTTCACCGGGCACTATTCAAGGCGACAGGCAACGAGACGTTCTATGAGCTGAGCGAAATTTTGACCAGTTTTTTCACCAAAATCCGGGAACAGCATTTTGACAACACCGAAGACCGGATCGTCAGCTGCGGGGAGCATACGCGGATCGTGCAATATATTCGAGATAAGGACTTGGGCCGGGCGCAGAGCGAGATGCGTACGCATCTGGAGCCGCTGAAGCGCTTCATACCGCCTAAGGAGATCGGGGAGTAGCCTTTCTCCTTTTTTGGTCAGACCATAATATACATTTTGAGAGGAAAAGATAGCTATGGATGCACAATGCAGTGTATGCGGACGCGTCATGCTTCGAGCGGCAGATTCGATGCCCTATGCTTGCCCGGATTGCGGGGGCAGCCTGCTGCTTCGGTACCCCGATGCTCCGAAGGCGTGGAAGGACGCGTCTCAGCCCGGGATGTGGAAGTACGGCAAGCTGCTCCCTCCCGTGCCGGATGCATGCAAGCTCTTTTTGGGCGAAGGGGGGACCCCGCTGGTGAAGAGCCGCAATCTGGCGAAGCGGCTGAACATCGGCGAGCTTTATTTCAAGCTGGAGAGCGTCAATCCGACGGGCTCGTATAAGGACCGGATCGCCGCGATCGGCGTCTCCTGGGCGATGGCGAACCGGCGGCCGGCCTGCATCGGGACGACATCCGGCAACGCCGGAGCCGCGTTCGCCGCCTATGCGGCCGTTGCCAGGATGCCGTACCATCTATTCGTCCTGGAGCATATGGCCGAGGCCAAGCTCGCCCAAGTGTTGGCCTACAACGCCATGGTGCGCAAGGTGATCGGCTTCGGGACGGATCCGGACGTCGGAGACCGGGTATTCCGGAGCGTGCTGGAAGCCGGTGCCGCTCACGATTGGGAAGTGACCGTCACGGCAATTCAATATAATCCGTACGCGATGGAAGGGGTGAAGACGATTGCCTTCGAGCTGGCCGAGCAGCTGCCTGCCCCAGCGACTCACGTCTATGCGCCGGTAGGCGGAGCGGGTTTGTATTGCGGCATTTGGAAAGGTTTTCATGAGCTGCGCGAGCGCGGCGAGATCCCGGCCCAACCTCAGATGGTGGCTGTCCAGTCGGCCGGCTGCTCGAACATCGTGCAGGCCTATGAGGCCGGTGTACGCTTGCCTGTTCCGGGGCGATCGACGTCGTCCATCTCGGGGCTGCAGGTCCCGAACCCGCCTGACGGGGCCCTGGCATTGTCCATCATGGCCCGTGGCGACGGCTCTGCCGTAGCGGTCGAGGACTCGGCCATCTGGGACGCTCAGCGTCTCCTGGCGGAGGAGGAAGGGATCCTGGCCGAGCCTGCCGCCGCCGCTTCGCTCGCCGGACTGATCCGGGAATGCCGCGAGAGCGGGGGGATGCCCGACCGCAGCGTCGTGTGCATCATCAGCGGGATCGGCTTCAAGGACGGGCAGCGTCTGATGGATCTGGCCGCGCACAAGCAAGTGCCTTTGCTGGAAAGTACTGCGTTAGGTTTGGAAGTAGAGGAAACGATTCGATGAGTGAAAAGGAGGGGGCATAGAGATGAAGCCTGTACGAATCGGGATCATCGGCCTGGGCCGGTTTGCCGCTGCGCATGCCCGGATCTGGACGCAAATGAAAGCGGTCGAGGTCGCCGCCGTATGCGACCGCAATCCGGATACGTTCGCCGCATTCCAAGAGCTGTTCCCGGGAACAGCCTGCTACACGGACTGGAAGCTGATGATCGACCGGGAACGGCTCGACGCGGTCGACGTCTTGACACCGGAGCATCTGCATACGGAGCCGGTTTTGTACGCCATGAAGGCCGGACTTCACGCATTCGTGGAGAAGCCGCTGGCGTCTGAGCCCGACGATGCCGCCGCCATGGTGCGAGCCTCGCAGGAGCTGGGACGCGTGCTGATGACCGGCCATGTGCTGCGCTTCGACTCTCGCATGGCCGCGGCGAAGCGGCAGGTCGAGCAAGGAAAGGTAGGCACGATCCGGTCGATTTATGCGAAGCGCAATAACGGCAAAATGTATTTTCCACTCTACAACCGGGTGTCGCCGGTCTTTATTCTAGGCATTCATGATATCGATATGATCCATTGGCTGATGGACGACGAGGTACGGGAAGTGTATGCGGTCCGCTCGGCGTCGGGCCATACGACGGAGGACATGATTTGGTCCATGCTGCGCTTCGAGCGCGGCGGAGTTTGCGTCCTGGAGAACAACTGGCTGCTGCCCGGCGGGGCATCGTCGTTCATGGATATGCGCATGGAGATTACGGGGGACGAGGGCAGCTTGATCGTTCGCGATCCCGAGGGAGGGCTCGAGTGGATCTCCGATAGCCGGACCGATCAGGTGGCGCTGCTTGGAGGTCACGAGGTGCATGGGAAAATTACCGGGCCGCTCGCGATGGAGCTCGCTCACTTCATCGAGTGCGTGCAGCGGGGAATGAGCTCGGACATTTTGCGGCCGCTCGACGCGTGGAAGGCCGTCCGGGTCGCGGCTGCGATCTGCGAGTCCGCCGCCCTAGGTCGTCCGATCTCGCTTAGCGGCACCGAGCTGCCGATATGAAGCTGACGAACCATGTATACGCGATCGGCGGAGGGAGTCTGGGATATGGGCTCAGCAGCGATTACGATTGCAATGTGTACGCGGTCGATACGGGCGAGGAGCTGGTCCTGATCGACGCGGGCTCCGGAATCGAGCCGGAACGCATCCTAGATGTTATGCGGGAAGACGGCTTGCGGATCGAGCGAGTCGGCAAGGTTCTGCTGACGCACGCTCATGCGGATCATGCAGGCGGAGCCGCCTACTGGAGGCGAGCTTGCGGTGCGGAAATCTTCGCGTCCGTGCTCACCGCCGAGATGGTGGAAACCGGCGATGAAATCCGCACCGCGCTCGCATCGGCGAGGGAGAGCGGGACGTACCCGGCCTCATACCGGCTCGAGCCGTGCACGGTCGATGTCAAGCTGCGGCCGGGGGATTCGATCCGGTCGGGCGGCCTTTCCTTCCGGTCGATAGCGGCTCCCGGTCACAGCTTCGATATGGTGATCTACTTCTGTCCCGAGCTCAGGGCGTTGTTCGCAGCAGACGCAGTATTCGGCATGGACGGGAAGCTCGCGGTCCTTCGGACGCCGGACTTCTCCTTAGAGCAATATCGCGACACGATCGCCGCGCTTGTCCGGTTGGACGTCGTCCAGCTGTTCCCGGGGCATGGAGCGGCGCTGACTGAGCATGGCCATCTGCCGCTGGCCGCCGCTCACCGCCGGTTCGAGCTGGGGCTGCCGCCGTTAAGCATCGTGTAGAGATCGTCTTGTAGATAGAATCGTGATGTGAGAGGAGAGGACGTGTTTGAAGCTGAACGTGGAACAATTCGAGCTGGGGGCCGGGGGAAGAGGCACGAAGATAAGCCTCGCCCTCGAAGCGGATATCGGACTGGAGCAGGCGTTAACGTTTCCGGTGCTGCAAGTCATCGGTGCCAAGGAGGGCCGCACGCTGCTGATCCTGTCCAGCGTACACGGGGATGAATACGAAGGGGTCGAAACGGTGCTGAGGGTTTATGCAGAGCTCGATCCCGCCCTAATGACCGGAACGGTCGTACTCGTCCCGCTGGCGAACCCGCTCGCGTATGCGGTGGAGAGCCGGATCTCCCCGGAGGACGGGGTCAATATGGCGCGCGCGTTCCCGGGTAACCCGCACGGGACCCCGACGGAACGGATCGCCGACTACTTGCACCGCCGGTTCATCGCCAAGGCGGACTTCCTCCTCGATCTGCACAGCGGCGGTACCCATTATGCGGTATGCAGCCTGGTCGGGTACTATGACAACGAGCAGAGCGAAGTTGGGCGGAGCAGCCGGGCAGCCGCAGAGGCGTTCGGCGCGGAGCTGCTGTGGGCGCACGACCGGATTGCGCCGGGCCGGACCGTCTCCTCCGCGCTCGATCTAGGCGTTCCTTGGCTGTACACGGAAGCGTATGGCGGCAAACGGATTCGCCGGAAGGATGCGGAGCTCTTCCTGGCCGGAACTTATCGCGTGATGCGGCACATGGGCGTGCTGCCGCAGCAGGCGCTTGCTTCGGAGGCCGAACCGCCCAGGCGGGTTAGGCGCATCGGCGGCGACGGCAATTTCGACGGCTCGGAGACGGCGGAGGAGGATGGCTTCTTCCTTCCGACCGCCCGGCTCGGAGACGAGCTAACCGCCGGACAGACGATCGGCTCGATCCGATCGCTCGACGGGCGAGAGCTGCAACGTGTGGAAGCTTCCAGAGACGGCCTGCTCGTCATGCTGCGAGGCACCCCTACCGTCAAGCGGGGCGAAGCGCTGTTCCTGATCGCACCGCTGCTCGGTGGGCGCTAATCTACAGCACAAGAAGCCAATCTCCACGCGGAGATTGGCTTCTGTGCGTCTTATTGCTTGCGCCGAGCGACGGGAATCCAGATCTCGCTTCGGTATGTGGGAGAACTGGTGTCCTTGGACTCGTTCCACAGCATCTCCGGCCCTGCGGCCAGCTCATAGCCGGAAGAGGGGAACCACTCGGAATAGATGCGTCCCCACGTATTTTGCAGCGTCTCCGGAAACGGCCCGACGGCCTCGAACACCGCCCATTCCGAGGCGGCCACTTCCAGCGTCGTATACATCGGGTCGGGACTGGACGTATTCCGGTCTACCGCCGCCCCGATATACTGGTCGAGCTCTCCATGCTCGAGCCGGCCTTCGCTGAAGTTGGTGGAGGCGTTGATCAGTCCCCGGGGCTCAACGTTAGACATCTCCTTCAGCCGGACGAGGCGAGCTTCGCCTAACTCATTCACCATCGCGGCAATCTCCGGGTTGACGCCCTGGTAGATCAACGGCACTCGTTTCATCAGCCCGATGATGCGAAACGCTTCCTTCTGTACAATCCGATACTTCATCTCGTTTCCTCCTTGAATCGTTAATCGGAAGGTCATGCGCGGGTACGCGACTAGGGAGTGTCCCGGATTCCTGGCTTCGGACGGAGGAATGCCGTGCAGAGCCTGGAACGCCCTTGCGAACGAATCTGCGGAGCTGTAGCCGTACTTCACGGCGGCGTCCAAGATCCGGAGGTCGCTGTGGCGAATGTCGAACGCGGCCATTGTCAAGCGTCTGCGCCGAATATACTCCGAAAGCGTAATTCCGGCTAAAAAGGAAAACATTCTCGTGAAGTGGTACTCCGAGCATTGGGCTAGACGGGCCACCTCCCGCATTTCGATCTCTTCCGTCAAATGGGCTTCCATGTACGCTAAAGCTTGGTTCATCCTTCCCAGATTATCCATCCCCATGCCTCCTTCCACATTCAAGATAACAGACTCGCAACGCACAGGTCCGACTTTCCTTGCACCGATATGCAGGGTTGGACGCTTATCTTCATCGATCGGACGTCCTCCTATTGTAATCGAACCAAGCTTCAACCGACTATGGCGGACTCCGACGCCCCGGACGGCAAAAACCCTGCCGCCATTCTCCTGGCGACAGGGTCGGAAGTGCAGCTCGCACGGGGCTCGCGGCGAGTGTTGGCGGCACGGGGAATCGCCGTGCGGGTCGTGAGCATGCCGGGCTGGGAACGGTTCCGGCAGCAGCTGCAGGCATGGGCCGCGTTAGTGCACCGTAGCCGAGATGGGCTCCGTTTCATAGGCGCGGAGCAGCGGCAGCAGGTCGTCCATCTCGGTAACGGTCGGGTCCAGCCAACGCTGGACGGAGGCTTCGTCGAGGATAACCGGCATCCGCTCGGAATATTCGGACACGACCCGGTTGGACGCTGTCGTCAGTACGGTACACGTCCGATATTTGGACCCGTCCGGGAAATCCCATACGTCGTATAGCCCGGCGACCCCGAACACTTTATGGTCCGGGAATTTGAATTCCACCGTCTTCGTCACTTTCCCCTCCTGCAGCTCACTGTAGAACGCTTCGGTCGGGATTACACAGCGCCATTTGGTCAGATTCCGTTTGTAGCCTCGTTTCTCGTGAATCGTTTCGCTCGCCGCATTGATCGAATCTTTGGCCCAGCAGGGGAATAAGCCCCACGTCAGCATATCGAGGCACGTCTCGCCTTGATGCGCATACAGGACCGGAATCGGCTGACTGGGCTGCAGATCGCCCTTGGAATAGCCGACCAGCACTTTGTCGATCGAGAATCGATCCGCCACCTCGCGAGTGTCGGCCGAGAGGGAGAAGCGCGTAAACATCGGCGTGTACCTCCTAGTTATTAGTCCCGGGGTCCCCGAACAGGGGGTTCTGCCCTAATTTAGCTATCAAGACCCGCGTCACTTTATGGGATTGTGAGTTTCTCACAGTATCTTCTGTTTCGCCCAGAATATGCACAGGCTTGATAAGCTGGCCTGCGGTACGGTATGATGGGCGGTGACAAAGGTTGGAACAAGGAGTGCAATGAAATGATAACCCGAACCGTCACCCATTCCGAAGGAGGCAAGCGGCTGCATCGCTACCTGAGAAGCCTGCTGCCGAACATCCCGCTCGGACAAGTGTACAAAATGATCGATCAAGGCCAAGTCCGGGTGAACGGCAAGCGGAAGAAGCAGGATTACGAGCTCGCGGCCGGGGACGAATTGACTTTGTTTATGGAAGAAGCGGCGTTCAAGCAGGGGAGCGGCGGGCCGGAGAAAAAGCCGAAATTCGCCGGCATCAACACGCAGATCGACGTCGTCCATGAGGACGAGGAGCTGCTGGTGGTGAACAAGCCGGTCGGCCTGCTGACGCATCCGGATCAGACGGAGCAGCGGGACACGCTCATTACTCGGGTGCATGCGTACTTGTACAAGCGGGGCGAGCTGGACAGCCGACTGTTCCAGCCGGCGACGGCCAACCGGCTCGACCGCAACACGAGCGGGCTTGTCCTGATCGGTAAGACGGCTGGCATGCTGCATCAGCTGAATCAGTGGATCCAGAAGCGAGAGATGAGCAAATTTTATGTGACGATCGTGGAGGGCCAGGTCAAGGGAGGCGCGACGATCGCAGGAGCGCTGCTCCGTGACGAGAGCAGCAACGTAACCCGGGTCGTTAAGCCCTCTTCCGTCGGTACAGGAACGAAGCCGACGGACTCTGCGCACCAGTCGACCGGAGGAGGCAAGTCGGAGGAGAAAGCGGCCGAGACGAAATACAGAGCGCTTCAAGTCGGAGACGGCTATACGCTCGTCGAAGTGGAGTTGATCAGCGGGCGGACGCACCAGATCCGGACCCACTTCCAGAGCATCGGCCATCCGCTGCTCGGCGACATCAAGTATGGAGGCAAAGCGGTTGCGGGCGTGAACCACCAGCTGCTCCATGCAACGCGGATTGTGATGCCGGACGGAAAGACGTTCACCGCTCCATTGCCGCAGCAATTCCGGAGCATCCTAAGACGAGTCGGGATCTCCCTGTGACCGACCGGCTCATCTTCCTGTCCGGCGTTGCGACATCGACCGATTTCATGGAGCCGATCCGGGACGTCCTGGTATCCCGGCTGGAGTCGGCTGGGCGGGCGCCGCTCGTCTCCATGCTAATGCCTTACGGGGATTGGAGCCGACGGTTGCTGGCGCAATTGAACGAGGTGAGGCAGGACCTGCCGTGGAGGCTGCGTCGAACGGGGCACGGGTTGACCGATGCGAACGGAAGGGCGGGTCTGTTGGCCGCCGAGCTCGGAGCCGTGCATGAGGCGGGCGATACGATCGCCCTGATCGGTCACAGCGCGGGGGGCGTCCTGGCGGTCCAGACCGCCGCTCACTTGGAGCGGATCGGGGTCGAAGGGACTCGGATCGTGCAGATCGGCTCGCCCAAAGTTCCGATCCCGGCACCGCTGCGCGATCGGACGCTGTACATATATCCGACCGGCCCGAACGGTCGAATTCCGGACCCGATTGTCCGGCTCGGCAGTTGGGGCGGCTGGCGGCGCGGCCGTTATGGCGGACCGCTATGGAACTCGAGGCAGCATGCGCCGTGCCACATTGTCGCACTGCCGCTCATCGGCGGACATGCCGACTATTTTCGTACCCGAGAACCGTATCGCAACGAAACCGGACAGACGAACTTGAGCTTGACTGAAGCGGCTATCTGGCAATTTATTAACCCCATTAATTAAAAATATGGAAACAGAACCTAACACCTGGAGGCGAGCGAAATGGAAGTTACTATTATCGAGGCGGCGATGAGTCATAGCAAGGAAGACGGTTATCTCGGCCATGTCAGCTTTCGCGTCGAATCTCACGCCCAGCCCTATGAGCTGACGCTCTCGAGCAAGAGCGGGAAAGACTGGAGCTATGCGCTCAATTTTCTGAACGAATCGGGGACTGAAGCGCAGATCGATGCGGTGGAAGCCGCCATCGAAGAGGACGACGAGCTGTTCGACCGCCTGGTGGAAGCCGCCAAGAGCCGCTTGTAGCTAATCGCAGCGACACAGAAGTGAACCGGGAGAGTACGGCGGTGTACACTCCCGGTTTTTCGTGTTTGCCGCCCCCGGAAGGGACGAGCGAGGAAGTGCATTCGTGCTTTAGCGGTAGCTTTTCTTGATGTTATAATAAAGGCACATTCGAGTGCCGATCATCGGTTCGCGGAAAATGAATGGAGGTACGGGAATGGTCAAAATCCTCGGGTTCGTCCTGTTGTGGCGGCTGCTCGGCAATCCGTTTCTAGCGCTCTTAGTGCTGCTCATCGTCTTGTACTTACTGGACCGCCGCTACGTCGGGCTGTTCCCCAGCTTCGTCAAACCGCTCAAGCGCAACCGACGGCTGGCGCAGCTGCGGCAGGAGCTCGCGGCCAACCCGCATCATACGAGCAGCAAGCTCGAAGCGGCGCGCTTGCTCATCGAGAAAAAGCGCTTCAGAGAAGCGCTCGGCTACCTCGAGCAGGTTCGCCCCATTATGGAGGATTCCGCCGAGGTTGTCTATGAAATGGGGTACTGTCTGGTTAAGCTGGGGGAGACCGACGAAGGAGTCCGGCTGATGGTGCAAGGGCTGGAGATGAATCCGAGGCTGAAATACGGGGAGCCGTATCTTAGACTGGCGGAGGCGGTCGGTACTGCCGATCCGGAGCGGGCGATCGGCTATCTCGAACAGTTCCGCCGCGAGCATTCCTCCTCGTGCGAAGCGTATTACAAGCTGGGAAAGCTGTACACCCAGCTAGGCAGGGAGGACGAGGCGAAGCTCGCGTTCCGCGAGACCGGGAGCATCTACCGCAGCCTGCCCAAGTACATGCGGCGGAAGGAGAGGCGGTGGGCGATGCTTGCGTGGCTCAAGAGCCGGTAGAGGGGAGCTTATCTTGCAACGCGAGCTCAGGCAGCGCAGGGCTTACAGCGAAGAAACCGGGAGCAGTGCCTCCCGCCAGCGGGTGTACGCCTCCAGCGCCGCGCCCGACTCGATCGCGTGCCGGGCGAGATAGACGCCTTCCTCGATCGAACCGGCCTTGCCGCCAATCCAGAGCCGCACCGCACCGTTCAGGAGCACCGCGTTCAGCGCAGGCAGCCCGGCTTCGCCCCGCAGCACGGAGAGCGCCGCCTCGGCTTGGCTGGAGGCGGTCCACTCCTGCTCGGGCGTCTCTACCTGCAGCTCATACAGCTCCGGGTCGACGATGAACAGGTCGCTCTTGCCGTCGCGGATCAAATACGTGCGCGTCCGCTTGTCCACGGCGAGATCCTCGGAGCCCTCCGTGCCTTGGGCCACGATGCCGTTCGTCACGCCGAGCTGAATGAGCAGGTGCGCCACCTTCTCGAACACCGTGCCGTGGAAGACGCCTACGGCCATACAGGTCGATTCGCCGAAGCGCAGCAACTTCTCGGCAGTGTTGAATACCGTCCGAAGGCCCAGTTGAGTGCGGATGTCGCGTATCGTCTGAAGCGGAGGACACCACGATTCCGTCGGCACGAACAGGAACCCGCTTCGTTCCGCCGCAGCCATGAGCGCGGATGGCGAGCATGCGCCGACGGGAACGTCCAGCGCGTGAAGCACATCCGGCAATGTCACGCCCCACTTGGGCGGCAAGCTCGGGCTGCCGTGGAGCACCGTCGGCTGGCCGCAAGCGGCCAGGACGAAGGCGGTGGGCAGAGAAGCCAGGAAGGAGCGCGTCCGTCCGTCATACGGCCCCGCGCAGTCGAGGCTGCCCGGCATCGGGTGCGACAGCCGTCTGGCGCGGAGCGTATCGATAAAGGCGAGCAGTTCGTCCACCGACTCCATCTTGATCCGCTCCGCCACGAGAAACGCTCCGATTTGCGCAGGGGCGGCGGTCCCCGACATGATCATCTCGGCCGCTTGCTTCGCTTCCTCATAAGTCAAATCTCTAGCGCCCCGCTTGCCCCGCCCTACTTCCTTCAGCAGCTCTATCATCGTCTGCGCCCCCCTTTATTCTCTTCCTGCAGCAGCTGGTACACCTTCACGATTGAGGTCGCCACGTCGGCCAACCGCTTGCGGTCGTTCATCGCTTGCTTGCGCAGCACCTCATAGGCTTCGGCTTCGGAGATGCCCTTGATCTCGCTCAAGATCCGTTTCGCTTGATCGATCCACTTGCGCTCCTCCAGCTTGGCGAGCAGCTGCTCGCGCTCCTGCTGCCACGCGGTGCGTTGAAAATATTGATTGACGCACAGCAGCAGAGCGCCGTGAATCTCATGAGCGGACATGCCGGGGCCGAGGATCCCGTCCAGGCTGGGATCGAGCTTGCACTCATAACCCGGAAAGGTCGAATAATCGCACCACCACAAGATCGGCACGCTGCGCTGCGAGACGATGCGCTGTCTCCAGCCGGGCAGCTCGCTCGGCACGACCGAGAGCAGCGCCGCATCCGCCTGGGGGAGTGCCGTCTTCAGCACGTCGGGCGAGTCGATGACGAATACCCGAAAGCCCATATTGCGCAGCTTGGACTCCGGCAATCCCGCTTCATCTAAAACGGCCCCAGGTTCGGAATCCACAACGTCGTCCGGCACGTCCGATATGAGGGGAGACCTTAAATGAGGAGTCGGCGAATTGGTGTGAGAGCGGATCAGAACAAACGATTGCAGCATCATTCAACCCCCCCGTATTGTTTGAATGACAGCTCATGTCAAATAATATACCGTATAATATAGCATAACGATTGAAATCTTGTCGATAAGGCCAAAATAATAATTTTGGTGTTAACTATATTGACATTTAATTCTTCAGTGAACTATAATGAACATGTGAAGGGTCCAATGATGTACCCGGAGCTTGCAACACCAATGACAACGGAACTGTACGCCGCCACAGCTTCGTGGCAGCACTGGCAATGAGGCCGATGGACGTCCCCGGGAGGGTGCGTGTGTCGGCCTCTATTTGTTCTACTTGCATCCTTGAAACGCCAATCAGATTGAGGGGAGAGAACGAGAGATGAATGCGGGGAAAAGCTTTTGGAGAAGCGGGCACATAGGGTCGTTGTTCAGCGCTTTTCTGTATTTCGACATGAGCTTCATGGTGTGGGTGCTGCTCGGGCCGCTGGCCGTCATCATCGCCGGGGATTTCCAATTGGACGCCTCGCAGAAAGCGACACTGGTCGCCTTGCCGACATTGGGCGGCTCCATCCTTAGGCTTGTGTTAGGTTATTTGACAGATAAGATCGGACCCAAGCTAACGGCGCAAATCGGGATGGTCCTCACGTTGGTGCCCTTAGTCTGGGGATGGCAGTTCGCGGACTCTCGCGAGGAAATGTACATGATCGCCCTGCTGCTGGGCATCGCCGGAGCCAGCTTCGCCGCGGCGCTGCCGCTCGCCAGCTCCTGGTACCCGCCTCAGTATCAAGGCTTGGCTCTAGGCATTGCCGGAGCGGGGAACAGCGGTACGATCTTCTCGACGTTGTTCGCGAACCGGATCGCGCAGCATTACGGGGATTGGCACGTCGTCTTCGGCCTCGCGATGATTCCGATCGCCGTCACATGGATCGTGTTCACGCTGCTCGCCCGCAACAGTCCCAATCGTCCGGCTCCGAAGCGATGGAGCGATTATGCCCGCGTGCTGAAGCTCCGGGATTGCTGGTTGTTTTGTGCGCTCTATGGGGTCACCTTTGGCGGATTCGTAGGCATGAGCACTTATCTGACGATTTTCTTCAATACCCAGTACGGCCTGTCGGCGGTCCGTGCCGCGGATTTCACCACATTGTGCGTCATCGGCGGCAGCTTCTTCCGTCCCATCGGCGGCTGGCTGGCCGACAAGCTGGGCGGGATCCGCATGCTGATGGGGCTATATGGGCTCATCGCGATCCTGATGGCTTGCATCTCAACGCTCCCGGGAATCTCGCTCGTAACCGGATTGTTGTTCGTCGCCATGATGTGCCTCGGGATGGGCAACGGGTCGGTATTCCAGCTCGTGCCGCAGCGATTCCGCAACGAGATCGGTCTCGTGACCGGCATCGTCGGAGCGGCCGGCGGGTTGGGCGGGTATTTTCTACCGAAAGTTCTAGGCAATATGAAGTTTTACACCGGTTCCTTCACGCCCGGATTCCTGATCCTGAGCGGGGTCGCCCTCGTCTGTGTCGTGCTCTTGTTCGTAGTGCAAGGGCAGTGGAAACGGACCTGGATCGGTGACGGCGGCAAAGTCAAGGCAAGCGCACCTGGATCGGACGGCGCTCCGGTGGCGGAAGCGATCTAATCGATTCGATTAAACGATACAGAGGATAGGAAGGGAGCGGACAACTATGAATGACAGTATGAACCGTACGCGGAACGATTCGGGCAAAGAGAGGCTTGTCCTAGTGGGCAACGGGATGGCGGGCGTCAATGTGATCGAGCATTTGCTGAAGCTTGCGCCGGACCGGTATTCCATTACGATATTCGGCAAGGAGCCGCATCCGAACTACAACCGGATCTTGCTCTCCTATGTCCTGGCGGGCAGCTCGAGCGTGGCCGATATTGTGACTCACCCGACCGAATGGTACGCCGACAACGGCATTGAGCTGAGGCGGGGCGAATCGATCGTGGCGATCGATCCTGAGCGGAAACACATAACCAGCGACCAGGGGGCGGTCGTGCCTTATGACAAGCTTATTCTCGCGACGGGCTCGAATCCGTTCATGCTGCCGCTCCCCGGAGCCGACAAGGAAGGGGTCATGGCGTACCGCACGATTCAGGATTGCGAAAAGATGATGGAGGCGGCGCGGACGTACAAGAAGGCGGTCGTCATCGGCGGGGGGCTGCTCGGACTGGAGGCGGCCCGGGGGTTCCTGAATCTGGGCATGCAAGTCGACGTCGTCCACATCGTCGATACGATCATGGAGCGTCAGCTCGACCGGACCGCGTCGAAGCTGCTGCAAGAAGCCTTGGAAGCGCAAGGGATGAATTTTCTCCTCGGCAAGCAGTCCGAGGCGATTATAGGCGATTCGAGGGTGCAAGGCTTGCGGTTCAAGGACGGTACCGTAGCGGAAGCGGATCTGATTGTGATGGCGGTCGGCATCCGGCCGAATGTGGAGCTGGCAAAGCAGGCCGGCCTGGAAGTGAACCCCGGCATCGTCGTGAACGACTTCTTGGAAACAAGCCTAGCAGACATCTACGCTGTCGGGGAATGCGCCATGCACCGGGGCACCGTTTACGGCCTGGTCGCACCGCTCTTCGAGCAAGGCGCCGTGCTGGCGAAGCGGCTCGCCGGGGTGGAGACGAAGCCGTACGAAGGATCGGTCGTCTATACGAAGCTGAAGGTATCGGGCGTCGATGTGTTCTCCGGCGGCCAGTTCATGGAGACGGAAGGCACGAAGACGATTCGCGTGCAGGACGATTTTTCCGGCATTTATAAGAAGGTCGTCATTCAGGACAACAAAATCGTAGGAGCCGTTCTGTTCGGCGATACGTCCGACGGGACTCGGCTCATGGGGATGATCCGCAGCGGAACGAGCATCGAAGGTATGGAGAAAACGTCGCTGCTGAAGGAAAGCGGAGCGGGGAGCTCGAGTGCAAGCGTCGCGGATCTGAGCGACGACACGATCATCTGCGGCTGCAACGGGGTCAGCAAAGGTACGATCTGCTCGGCGATCCGCGATCAAGGATTGACTTCGGTCGAGGAGGTCAAAAACTGTACGACCGCCTCCCGCTCCTGCGGGGGCTGCAAACCGCTTGTCAGCGAGCTGCTCGCCTGTACGCTCGGCGACGCGTTCGACAAATCGGCCAGCAAAGAAACGGTCTGCGGCTGTACCAATCTGTCGCACGATGAGCTGGTCGCATCCATCCGCGAGAAGGGCTTGACCCATGTGCGCGAAGTGATGCATGTGCTGGATTGGAAACACTCTGAGGGCTGCTCGAAGTGCCGCCCGGCGCTCAACTATTACTTGGCGATGCTGAATCCCGAGACGTACAAGGACGACCGGTCGTCCCGATTCGTCAATGAGCGGATGCATGCGAACATTCAGAAGGACGGCACCTACTCCGTCGTCCCCCGCATCTATGGAGGCGTGACGAATCCGGCCCAGCTGAAGCGGATCGCGGAGGTGGCCGAGAAGTACAACGTGCCGACCGTGAAGCTGACGGGCGGACAGCGCATCGACTTGCTCGGGGTCAGGAAGGAAGATCTCGTCCCGATGTGGGCCGACCTGGATATGCCTTCCGGTTACGCGTATGGCAAAGCGCTTCGCACCGTCAAAACTTGCGTAGGAGCCGACTTCTGCCGGTTCGGTACGGCGGATTCGATGGGAATGGGCATTCGGCTCGAGCAACGGTTCGAGCGTCTCAATACACCGGCCAAGGTCAAAATGGCGGTCTCGGCTTGCCCGCGCAATTGCGCCGAATCCGGGATCAAGGACTTGGGCATCGTGGCGATCGACGGCGGCTGGGAGCTGTATGCCGGCGGCAACGGCGGGGTGAAGGTGCGGGCCGGCGATCTGCTCCTGACCGTCAAGACCGAGGACGAAGTGGTCGAGTATGCGGAGGCTTATCTGCAATACTATCGCGAGTCCGCGAAGTACGGAGAACGGACGAGCGAGTGGGTGAACCGGGTAGGGATCGAAAGCATTCGGGCTCACATTCAAGATGACACCAATCGGGAATCGCTCTGCAAGCGGATGGATATCGCCTTGTCCGTGGCGAAGGATCCGTGGAAGGAAGCGGTCGAGAGCAAGTCGATTCAGAAGGATCTGTATGAAGTGGTTGAGACGCGATAACGAGCGAGTAAGACAGAGAGAGGGGCGTAACAAGTCATGAGCATAACCCGGAATGAGCGGAGAGAAGAGCAAGAAGAGCTGGTATGGATTCAAGCGGCACGCTATGAGGATATGCCGGGGCACACCGGCAAGACGGTCCGGTACCGCGGCCTCGAGATCGCCCTGTTCAAGCTGGGCAGCGGGAAGGTGCAGGCCGTGCACAATCGTTGTCCGCATAAGCAAGGGGTACTGGCGGAAGGCATCGTGAGCGGCGAATTCGTGTACTGCCCGCTGCACGACCGCAAAATCCACTTGCCGAGCGGACAGGTGCAAGCCCCGGATACGGGCTGCGTCCATACGTATGAGACCAAGGTGGAGGACGGGGTCATTCTGATCGGCGTCCCGAGGTTGGGAAGCGAGGGTTAACGATGACACTCGCTGCGACCACTCCAACCCCCGCCTTCCGGTTCACCGGGCAGACGGCATCGCATTGCTGCTTCTGCAGCATGCAGTGCGGCATTGAGCTCGTGCCGGATGCGACTCGCAGCGCCGGCATGGTCGTCAAGCCGAGTCAGAAGTTCCCTGTGGCGACCGGGCGGCTGTGTCAGAAAGGTTTGAACGTGCTGGAGCACGCCGTTCACCCTGAGCGCATCCTGCATCCCGCCCGCAAAGGCGGCCCGGACGACACGTGGCAACGAACGAGCTGGTCGGAGGCGCTCCGGGATATTGCCGATTCGATTCAATCGATTCAGAACCAATACGGGAAGGATGCCGTTGCCGTCTACGGCGGAGGCTCCCTGACGAACGAAGTGAGCTATCTGCTGGGCAAATTCGCCCGCGTCGCCCTGGGGACGAAGTATATCGACTATAACGGCCGGTACTGCATGTCTTCCGCGGCCGCGGCCAGCCAGCAGGCGTTCGGTCTCGATCGCGGCATGACGATGCCCCTCAGTGAGATTCCTCATGCCAAATATATTATTCTGGCCGGAACCAATATTGCGGAGTGCCAGCCGACCATGGTGCCGTACATTCTGGAGGCGAAGAAAAACGGGGCGGTCGTCGTCACGATCGATCCGCGGAATACGATGACTTCCAAGCTGGCGGACATCCATGTGCGGCTGCAGCCGGGCTTCGATTCTGTCTTCATCAACGGACTCTTGCACGTCATCGTGACGGAGAAACTGTATGCGGACCAATTCGTGCGCGAACGCACGGTCGGACTGGAGCATTTGGAGGAGGCGGTGAAGTCCTTCACCCCGGCGAGGGTGGAAGAGCTGACCGGCGTCCTGGAAGCCGTCGTGCGCACGGTCGCCCGCGGGTTCGCCCGGGCGGAGACCGGCATCGTCTTGACTGCCCGCGGCCTCGAGCAGCAAGTGAACGGCGTCGAGAATACGAAGAATTATATTAATCTCGCCTTGCTTACAGGCAAGATTGGCCGGAGGGGCTGCGGTTACGGCGCGGTTACCGGCCAGGCGAACGGCCAAGGCGGTCGGGAGCACGGGCAAAAGGCCGATCAGCTGCCAGGCTACCGGTATATCGAGAATCCGGAGGACCGGGCCCACGTGGCCGGCATCTGGGGCGTCGATCCCGACTCCTTGCCGGGCAAAGGCGTTTCCGCGTATGAGATGTTAATGAAAATCGACGAGGGCGACATTCGTGCCATGATCGTGCTGGGCTCGAACCCGCTCGTATCGAGCCCTAACAGCAAGCGGGTCGAACGTGCGCTTAAGAAGCTCGAGCTGCTGGTGGTCGTCGACATGTTCGAGACGGAAACGGCGAGGCTGGGACATTGGCTGCTGCCGGGATCGTCGTTTCTGGAAGGGGAGGGGACACTCACGAATCTGGAGGGCCGGGTGTTCCATCGGGCCCAAGTCATGGAATCGCCGGGAGAGAGCATGCCGGATTACCGGATCCTCGGAGAGCTGGCTTCGTGCTTGGGGCGCGGTCAATATTTTCGCTATGGTTGCATCGAGGACGTGTTCCAGGAGTTGGCGGCATGCACTTCGGGCGCCAAAGCGGACTACAGCGGCATTACTTATGCGCGGCTGCAGGCAGAGCAAGGCATCTACTGGCCATGTCCCGCGCCCAATCACCCGGGAACTCCGATGTTATTCGCCGAACGGTTCCATCACCCGGACGGCAAAGCCCGTCTATTCGGCATCACGCCGAAAATGCCCGCCGAGCCGATCGACGCGGATTATCCGTGCGTGCTCACGACGGGCCGGCTGTCCAATCATTACTTGAGCGGCGCTCAGACACGCCGGACCGAGGCGTTGCACAAGAAAGCTCCGATCCCGGTCGCGGAGATCCATCCGTGGCTGGCCGGGAAGATCGGGCTCGGTACCGCGACGCACGTCCGGATAACGAGCCGGCGCAGCTCGCTCGTATTCCAGGTGAAGGTGACCGACACAATCCAGCCGAGAACCGTTTTCGTGCCGTTCCACTGGGGGGAGCAGCTGTCGGTCAACCGGCTGACGAACGACGCGCTTGACCCAACGAGCCGAATGCCGGAGTTCAAGCTGTGCGCGGTCAAGGTAGAGCCGGTGTGAAGAGCCGGGGCCCCGTCCTTGCTACTCACGGCGGTCGATCGCTTCCGACATCGTCTTGTCGGTCAAATGGGCGTAGATCTGAGTCGTCTCCGGTGAGGCGTGGCCCAGCTGGTCCTGGGTCTTATACAAATCGTTGCGCAAGTAATAGTCGGTTGCGAACGAGTGCCGCAGCTTGTGAACGGACAAATACGGCTTGCCGAAATGCTTCGCATACTTGATCACCATCTCCTGGATGGCCCGCTTCGTCATCCGCTTGCCTTCTTTCGAGCCGTTCGCCACGGCGAGGAAGAAGGCTTTTTCGCGTTTATCGGGCTTGTAGCGAACGCTGCGCAGCTCCATATACGCTTGCAACTCGGCGATCGCTTCCTGGCGGAAGTAGACCGGCGTCTTGAACGTCTCGTCGTTTTTGCCCTTGCGGTAGACGTATACCAGCTTCTTCTTTATGTCGATATCGTCTATGTTCAGATTGACGACCTCGGACACCCGCAGCCCGGAGTTCAGGATCAGACTCACGATGCAGAGGTCCCGGACGCGATTCTGCTCATAGGAATACAGCGCCTGCTTGTTTTTGGCCACATCCTGCGGGTAGCCGTTTCCGATGTAGCCGAGGAATTCCGTGATCTCGTGCTCCTGCAGCAGCTTGCCTTCCAGCTTCGCAGCCGTATCCTTCGGCTTGTGCGTCCGCTTGATCTCCACCTTGGCCATCACATTGCGCTTCAGAAGCGGGTAGAAATCGTCGTCCTCGGCGATTTGGCTTAGATAATGAAAGAGCGAGCGGAGGGACGAGAGCTTGCGGGAAATCGTCGTCCGCGTATTCGCGCGCTGTTTTTTGGTCAGCAGGAACATTTTATAGTGGTCGATATCTTCCATTCGCAGCTTCTCCAGCACACCGAGCGGAATGTCCCGTTGAGCCGGGCCCTCCGACAAGCCTTCGGCGAGCAGCCAGGAGAAAAACGTATCGTAATCGCGCACATACTCCAGCAAGGAAGAGGGGGACAAGTCCGGAAGCTTATAATGAATGAATTTCTCGACGTACCACGGCATAGCGGGTATTTTTTTCTCCAGCTCTTCGCGGTCTTTTTGTTTAATGATGTTAATGATCGCAACCTCCTTAATGGGGTTAAATAACATAATGAATATTATGTAAACTTTTTTAATTGGGGGAACGCAAAACCAATGCGTTTAAAAAGACTCGAATGTTTATCCCTACCGCTTATTTTACCTTCGGATCGCGTATCCGCCAAGCTTAGGCCGGAATTGCAACTCCTAACAAGAGTTAGAGGTGGATCGTATCACTAGCTTAAGAAGCCCTATCGTGGATCCGAATGTCGTATAATTCGATTTTGCCCAATTGGTTCTGGTGCTGAGGGAAGTCGACGTGATCCAGTTCGATTTTGCCTAACTAAAAGGCGGTATTCCAGAGTCCGTGATCTAAATGTGCGCTCCAATTCGACTAAATCGAACTACAGCTCTTCAAAAGAAATCTGGCCTTCTCTAAGTTGTTGAAATGAAACTAGAGCGCATTTGGATCCGTTCGATGTTCATCCATTGCTTAAAGCGGAGTTTCATTTGGTGTAAAGGTTGGTTATCTAGACGGAGCAGTATTTTGCACGAAGAACGTTCTCGATATTAGAACGATTTTATCCGAATTAAATATTTCTCGAGAACGTTTCCTTGTCTTATTATAAGGAAAGAAGCATCCCTTCCGGCATCCTAGACGGATGGAATGAAGCGGATGCATTGGGTAAATAACTAATCAATACGCATTATTAGAATCCTGATCGAATCAGGTACACGGAGGCTTGCCGTCATGAAAGCAAATGAAACGCTCGACCGCTCCCCCTGGCAGTCCTATTACGGGCCGAATCTAGGGTACGTACAGGAGGTGTATGAGCGGTATATGCAAGACCCGGAGAGCGTGGACGCTTCATTCCGGGAGCTGTTCGCCCGATGGGGCCCGCCTGTGGCCGGGACGAACCTGGCTGCCGGACCGAATACGACGGCAGCACCGGCCGCAGCACCGACCACAGCGGCTGCAGCCGCGTACGATCCCGTCTTCCTCAAAAAAATCGTAGATGCGGGCAAACTCGTCCGCAATATTCGCACGTTCGGCCATCTGGCCGCGAACACGGATCCGCTGTCGCTGCGCAAGCCGCCCGACACCCATCTGCTCGAGCCGGATACTTATCGCCTTAGTCAGTCCGACTTGCAATCCATTCCCGCTTCTCTCATCTGGGAGGAGGTGCCGGAGACGGTGCAGAACGGCTGGGAGGCGATCCAGCGGCTCAAGGACACGTACACGCAATCGATCGGTTTCGAATTCGATCATATTCACGACGCGAGCGAACGGATCTGGCTGATCCGCGCGGCCGAAGCCGGCATGGCGGCCAAACCGCTGCAGACGAGCGAACGGATCGCCCTGCTCGATCGGCTCATCGACGTGGAGCAGTTCGAGACGTTCCTGCAGCGCTCGTTCGTCGGACAGAAGCGGTTCTCGATCGAAGGCACCGACATGCTCGTGCCGATGCTCGATGAGGCGGTACGCGAGCTTGCCCACGACGGCGCCCGGCACATTCTGATGGGGATGGCGCACCGGGGCCGGCTGAATGTGCTGGCGCATGTGCTCGGCAAGCCATACAGCACGATCTTCGCGGAGTTCCAGCATGCCGCGAACAAAGACTTGATGCCCTCCGAAGGCTCCATCGGCATCAACTCCGGGTGGACCGGCGACGTTAAATATCACTTGGGGGCACATCGTTCTGTCAAGGCGGGGGAGACGGTCGAGACGCGGATTACGCTCGCCAACAACCCGAGCCATCTGGAATTCGTCAACCCCGTCGTGGAAGGCTTCACCCGCGCAGCGCAGGATGACCGGACGGCCGCAGGCTATCCGAAGTCGGATTTCGGCAGTGCGGCGGCCATTCTGATGCATGGGGACGCGGCATTCGCGGGGGAAGGCATCGTCGCGGAAACGCTGAATTTCAAGAGCCTGGCCGGCTACGAGAACGGGGGCACGATCCACATTATTGTGAACAACCGGATCGGCTTCACCACCGAGAGCCAGGATTCACGCTCGACCTATTATGCCAGCGACTTGGCCAAAGGCTACGAAATCCCGATCCTCCATGTGAACGCAGACGATCCTGAGGCTTGCATCGCGGCCGTACGGATGGCGTGCGAGTACCGGCAAAGGTTTCACAAAGATTTCCTCATCGACATGGTCGGCTACCGCCGCTACGGGCATAACGAGACGGACGATCCGAGTACGACCCAGCCGCTCGTCTACAAGAAGGTGAACTCCCATCCCAGGGTTGCGACGGTGTATGCCGAAGCACTCAAGGCGAAAGGGCTCGTCACGGACAATCAAATCGCGCAGGTGCGGGACATCAGCTTGAGCCGGATGCAAAAGGCGTTGGACCTCGTAAAAGAAGGGGAGCACCACGAGCCGCATGAGGCGGATGACGACTTCCTCGTGAAGCGGCGGGGGAAAATCGATCTGCATACCGCCGTTCCCCTGGATAAGCTCCGGTCCATCAATGCGGGGCTGCTGCGATGGCCGTCTGACTTCACCGTCTATAACAAGCTGGAGCGCATTCTGATGCGCCGGGCGGAAGCACTGGAGGAAGGCGGCAAGGTGGACTGGGGCTTGGCCGAGACACTCGCCTTCGCGACGATTCTCGCCGACGGGACGCCGATCCGGCTCAGCGGGCAAGATTCCGAGCGGGCCACGTTCGCCCATCGGAACCTCGTGCTGCACGACGCCGAGACAGGCGCTACCTACTGCCCGCTCCACAGCTTGCCGGAGGCGAACGCGGCGTTCGCGATCTACAACAGCCCGCTGTCGGAGGCGTCGGTGCTCGGCTTCGACTACGGCTACAACGTCTATGCACCGGAGACGCTCGTCATCTGGGAGGCGCAATACGGCGACTTCGCCAATGCCGCGCAAGTGACGATCGATCAGTTCATCTCAGCCGGCCGCAGCAAATGGTCGCAGAACTCGAGCCTCGTCATGCTGCTGCCGCACGGCTACGAAGGCCAAGGGCCGGAGCATTCCAGCGCCCGGCTCGAACGGTATTTGCTGCTCGCGGCAGAGGACAACCTCACAATCGTGAACTTGACCACCGCAGCGCAATACTTCCACCTGCTGCGCCGGCAGGCGGCTATCACCGCGACGGAAGCGGCGCGGCCGCTCATCGTCATGGCGCCGAAGAGCTTGATCCGGAACGCGCTCGTCGCGTCTGAACCGCTGGAGCTGAGCGAGGGCGCCTTCCATCACGTCCTGGAGCAGCCGGGACTTGGCGGGAAGCCGGAAGAGGTCGAACGGCTCATCTTCTGTACGGGCAAAATCGCCATCGACCTGGCTACGGCGCTAGAGTCGGACCAGGACCGTGCTGACGGAGACAAGCCGGACTGGAGCTGGCTGCATATCGCCCGGATGGAGCAGCTGTACCCGTTCCCGAAGCAGGACGTGGAGCGTATCATCAACCGGTTTCCGAATTTGAAGGAAATCTTGTGGGTGCAGGAAGAGCCGCAAAATATGGGGGCTTGGAACTTTGTGGAACCGCGCATCAAAGCCCGGGCGCACGAAGGATCGATCGTCCGATACGTAGGCCGGCAGAAGCGGTCCAGTCCGGCTAGCGGCTTCCAAACCGTTCATAATATCGAACAGAAACGAATTATCTCGGAAGCGTTGAACCGAAGCGCCGAAGAGCCGAATGCGAAGGGGGAAGACGGCAATGAGTGACATCCGAGTGCCCGAGATGGGCGAATCGATCGTGGAAGGCACGATTACGAAGTGGCTGGTTAAAGAAGGAGACGCGGTCAAGTCCGGCGACATGCTCGCTGAGCTGGAGACCGACAAGGTGAACATCGAGATCAACGCCGAGACGGACGGCGTCATCGAGCAGCTGCTGCGCAAGGAAGGCGACACCGTGCAGGTCGGCGAAGCGATCGGCCGCATCGCGAGCGGCGCCGGCGCGGCCGCCCCATCGGCGGGCGCGGCATCCGCCGCCGCGCCGCAAGCGCCTGCCGCCGCCCCGCCGGCGGCGGCAACCCCAGCGGCACCGCCGGAGCCGGTGCCGGCAGCTGCGCCGCAGCCCGCTGTCCCAGCGGCTGCGCCGAATACGGCGGCGGCGGTGAACGCTTCGCCCGCCGCCCGCAAGCTGGCCCGAGAGCGAGGCATCGATCTCGGCCAAGTGCCCGCGGATGACCCGATGGGGCGCATCCGCGCGGACAGCGTGAAGGGCTACGTGCCTAGCCCTTCGCCTGCTCCTGCGCCTTCGGCGGCTCCGGCACCCGCAGCGCCGAAGGCTGCAGCCCCGGCGCCGACCGGCTCCGCCGAAGGCGGCAAACCGGTCGAGCGGCGCAAAATGTCGCGCCGCCGCATGACGATCGCCACCCGCCTCGTGGAAGCTCAGCGGACGGCGGCGATGCTGACGACGTTCAACGAAGTCGACATGACGAAGATCATGGACATCCGCAAGCGCCGCAAGCAGGCGTTCCAGGAGAAGCACGACATCGGCCTCGGCTTCATGTCGTTCTTCACCAAAGCGGTCATCGGCGCATTGAAGCAGTATCCGCTGCTGAACGCCGAGATTCAGGGCGACGAAATTCTCGTGAAGCAGTATTACGACATCGGGATCGCCGTGTCGGCGAAGGAAGGGCTTGTCGTGCCGGTCGTGCGCGACGCGGAGAAGCTGAGCTTCGCCGGCATCGAGAAGCAGATCGCCCAGCTCGCGGAGAAGGCGCGGTCCAATTCGCTCGCGCTGTCCGATCTGCAAGGCGGCACGTTCACGATCACGAACGGCGGGGTATTCGGCTCGCTGCTCTCTACCCCGATTCTGAACGCACCGCAGGTGGGCATTCTCGGGATGCACAAGATCCAGATCCGCCCGGTGGCCATCGATGAGGAGCGCATGGAGAACCGCCCGATGATGTACATCGCCCTTTCGTACGACCACAGAATCGTCGATGGGGCGGAGGCGGTGCGCTTCCTCGTGACGGTCAAGCAGCTGCTGGAGGATCCGGAGGCGCTGCTCATCGAAGGATAATCCTTCGAACGGTTTTCGATCCTGCCCCGATCCGACTCCTGAAGCCTAACAATCCAAGCTGACTTTCACCTCCCGAACGAGGCGATTGTCAGCTTGTTTCATGCGAACGAGTTTGCTACGATAAGGGTCAATAAGCGTTTGGAGGCTACCGGATGAACGTAAGGAAACTGCGCCTGCATGACAACGATCCCGCCCATTACAGCGATGAGCGGGACGAATACGAACGAGATTACGCGCGGCTCATTCAATCGCCCGCCTTCCGGCGGCTGCAGGGGAAATCGCAAGTGTTCGGCGCCGGCTCGGGCGACTATTACCGAACCCGGCTGACCCATTCCATCGAAGTGTCGCAGATCGCGCGGGAGCTGGCCAAGCGGCTCCGCCGGAGCTATCCGCTCCTCGCGGCACCCGAGCATCCGGGCCTCATGCTGGAGCCGGAAGTGGTGGAGATCGCCTCGCTCGCCCACGATCTGGGGCATCCGCCGTTCGGGCACAAAGGCGAGGAAGTGCTGAACGAGCTGCTCCAGCGGGAATACGGCATGAAGTACGAAGGCAATGCCCAGAACTATCGCATTCTCATGTTCCTCGAGAAGCGGGCGGGCAGCGACAGCGGCTTGGATTTGACCGCCGCCGTGCTCCTCGCGATCAACAAGTATCCGTTCTGCCTCGACGATCCCGGACGTCAGAAGGGCCTATACGGCATGGAATGGGAGCATATTCACCATCTACGCCAGCTTTGGGGCATGCCGGATGGGTGCGCGACGCTCGAGGCTCAGCTGATGGACCTATGCGACGATATCGCCTATTCCACTCACGACCTGGAAGACGGGATTCGGGCCGGCAAAATTCATATGGACCGCAATTTGTTCGAGAACGACCGGGTTGTCGAGCATGTGCTGCAGGAGATCGAGAACGACTCCGGCAACGCCGCGATGTGCTGGGACGAGATCGATATGCGGGCGATGGTGGGACGTGTCCTGCACCAGTATTTGCAAGACTGGGAGGCACTCTATGCGGAGTGCGACCGGGAGCCGTCCCGCACGAGACGGGAGATGAAGGCCCGCTGGGTGAACAAATTCGCGAGCCAGGTCGGCATACTGGACGATCCGGCTACCGGTTGGAAGCGCGTGACGCTGATACGGGAGGGGCGACAAGACCTGGAGCTGCTGCGAACGATGGAAATCTTGAAGAAGCTCGCCTGGGTGACGCTAATCAAGGACTTTCGGGTACAGCGGCTGCATAAACGAAGCGAAGTCGTCATTCAGCGGCTGTGGGCCAGCTTCAAGGAAGAGGCGACCGGCCGGTTGATCATTCCGGCGGACTGGCTGGAGAGCTATGAGCGGCACAAGGACAAATGGACCTGGGAACGTATGGTAGCGGATTACATCTCCGGGATGACCGACGCTTACGCGGAGAAGGTGTATGGAGAGTTTTTTGCGAGCCGCTCCGGCTCGATTTATGAAATGGATTGAATCGTTTCCATCCCGAACAACCTCTGGAGATTGAAGCTCCGGAGGTTTTCTATTATCAATCATGATTGCGTTGGGGGTACATAGAATATAGGGACTTCGATGCGGATGAATGGAAACGATTACAAATTGAGGGGAGCGCTGCCTATTAGCTTAAAATAACCTTAAAATAAGCTGAAAGTAAGCTGAAAAAAATGCATTGACAGAAGCCTCGGCCGGTTGTATCCTATTACTCATAAAACCGACCTAATAAGTCGGAAATACAAAGGGAGATGTGGGTTGGGATGAAGAACAATTTAGTTGACGCATTCCAGACGAACTGGGTCAGCTTGGTCATTTCGCTAGTCGTCATCGGAGCGCTTTACTTCTTGGCCAGGAAGCGCGTTGGCTTCGGTTGGCGGGTGCTGATCGCACTCGGGCTGGGGCTTGTGGCCGGCATTATTTTCAATCAGAGCAAGCTGGAATACAAGAGCGTTACTACGATCGGCACGATCTATGTCAATTTGATTAAGATGCTCGTCATGCCGCTCGTCGTCGTGCTTGTCATCAACAGTATTTCTCAGCTGTCAAGCTTGGGCCAACTGCGCAAAATCGGCGTGAAGACGATCGGCTGGTTTCTCGGTACAACCGGCGTTGCGGCCATTATCGGTCTATTGGTCGCGCTCGCTACGAACCCGGGCTCCGGGATTGCCGCTGCGGTACCGAAGGACTTCAAGGCTCGTGAGATTCCTACGTTCTCGCAAGTTATTCTGGACCTGGTGCCGGTCAATCCGATCGGCGACATGGCCGGCGGCAAAGTCGTACCTGTGCTGATCTTCGCGATCTTCGTCGCGGTCGCGATCATCCACGTCGGCTCGAAGAAGCCGGATGCGGTTCAGCCGGTTCGGACGCTGATCAAATCGCTGGCCGACGTCCTGCATCAAGTCGTCAAATATGTCATCCGTCTCACACCTTACGGGGTGTACGCCCTCATCGGCGCTATGGCGGCGAAATACGGCCTCGAGACGCTGAAGCCGCTAGCAAACGTCATCTTGACCTCGTATGTGGCGCTGATTATCCATTTCGTGCTTGTATTCGGCGGCCTGGTGCTGTTCGTCGCCAAAGTCAATCCGATCAAATTTTTCAAGAAAGCTTATCCGACGATTGCTGTCGCGTTCACGACCCGGAGCAGCTATGCTACGCTTCCAGTCAATCTTGAAGTGATCACGAAGCGGCTGCGCGTGTCCCCGCGAATTGCCAGCTTCGTCGCTCCGCTCGGCGCGACGATGAACTTCAACGGCTGCGGCGGCATCTGGCCGGCGATCGTGGCCGTATTCGTAGCGAAGGTGTACAATATCGACCTCGGTTTCTCGGATTACATCTTGCTCGTCTTAGTAGCTATCATCTCCTCCGTCGGCGTAGCCGGCGTGCCGGGACCGGCGACGATCTCGACGACCGTCGTGCTGACCGCATTGGGTCTGCCGCTCGAAGGGATGGGGCTCGTCATCGCCGTGGAATCGCTGATCGACATGGGCCGGACCGCCGTGAACGCGACCGGCACGACCGTTACTTCGCTTCTCGTGGCGAACTCGGAGGGTGAATTCGACCGGGATTCGTTTAACCGCGATGAGGAAGACCCGCTTGAGACCGTAGTAGCCTAATATTCGTTTCCAGTGAACCATAATCGGTGTCGATCCCCGCGGATCGGCACCGTTTGTTATCCCGGTACTTTTGCATTGCCGGGACCTTTATTCCTATAATAGGAGCAGCAGGCACTTACCGCAAAAAAGGGAGAGAGCACAATGGAACCGATCGCACGTACGCGGCTCATTGCCGCTTTGGCCGGCTTCAAGGGCCGGACCGCCTATATTCACTTGGAGGTCAATCCGGGAGCGGTGCTCCGCAACATTCCGGTGCGCGTGGCCGAGACGTTCGCCGCCGGCGACCGGCTCTTCCGAGCTGCTATCCGCTCTGAGGAGGGCGGGTGGATCCGGGTCGAGGGGTTGACCGATATGGAGGAGCCTCGTGCCGGACAGCTGCTCCTCGCGGGTCATGACGACAGCGGGCGGATTACCGCGGCTCTGCAGCTCAGCCTGCAGCCGTTCGATTTCGAGGGAAGCGGGGGGAAGTCACTGTGAGTGCATGGAAGGACAAGCGTTGGTTGCTCGTATTAGCCCATCCGGATGACGAGACGTTCATCTGCGGCGGGCTGCTGGCCAAGTATGCCCGGCTCGGGGTCGACATTCACCTCGTCTGTGCGACGAAGGGCGAGATGGGGCGCAGGGTGGGCAACCCGCCATACGTCACCCGGGAGTCGATGCCGGGCTTGCGCGAGCGGGAGCTCGCCGAAGCGTGCGGTCATCTCGGAATCCGCCAGCCCCGGTACTTGGGGCTGCTCGACAAGTTCGTCGAATTCCAGCCTGCACGCGAGCTACAGAACACTATATTGGAGCATATGCTCGACATCCGACCGGAGCTCGTGCTGACGTTCCATGAGCGACTCGGCGGCCATCCGGATCATTGCGCGATCGGCCTCGCCGCGACGAACGCTTACCGGGAGGCGAGAGAGTATGGACGTATCCCGGAACTGAAGGGGCTGTATTTCATTTCCTTCGGAGATTCGATGAAGCAGCCGGAGCGCTACGGGCTTTCGAAGGCCGACATCGTCGCCGTCGATATCGCCGATACCCGCCGTGAAAAGCTGCTCGGCTTTCGGGCGCACCGCTGTCAGACCGAGATCCATCCGTGGGTATGGCAGCCGGATGCAGAAGCGATCGCCTCCATGCAATCTGTCGAATATTTGATCCGCGGCGACCGCCCTCAAGATCGCTTGGCCTATCCGTTTGAGAGCTGACGGATCCACACATCCTCCGACCTCCGAAGCTTATGGCTTCGGAGGTTTTTTGCATATTTCCAGCAAGCAAGCCGCACAATACCAATGATCATTACATCAGGGGGCGACTGGCATGAAGCGTGAGCCGATGAAGAAGCTGGAGACCCAATCGCAAGCTCTGCCCGAATTGCTGGACCGGGCCGGCCAATCGAGCGACTTTACAACTATTCCTCTCACGATTACCGGTCGGCAAGTACGCATCTCCTATTATAAAACGTTAATCGACGAGAAGCTGCTGCAGTCCAATGTTATCCTTGCCTTGCAGAACCGTTCCTTGCACTCGGAACTCCGCCGGCTTGAAGATATATCCGACTGGATTCCGATCAGCGACATCGAGATCACGGATCGGGTTGAAGACATTCAATCTAAACTGCTCAAAGGATATGCCATTGCCCAGTTGGATCAACACGATCGTAATTGCATACTGGTTCATGTCGGGACTATGGAAGGGTTGCGAAAAGAGAACAACACCGAAAACGAGTTCAGCGTGGTCGGACCCAAGGTAGGGTTTGTCGAGGACCTGGATACGAACATACGCTTATTAAGAGCGCAAATCAACATCCCCAACTTAATAGTAAAAGAAATAACCCTTGGATCCTCATCCAAAACAAGAGTCGCCATTATTCACATCGACGGGGCAACCAACGAACAGATCGTTCAAACCGCAGAGCAAAGGCTGAAGCAAATTGACATTGACGTTATATTCGACACGTCCCTATTGGATCAATTCTTCTCGGATAATTCCTCCACGCCTTTTCCGTTATTTTTGACAACCGAACGCCGAGACCGGGTCGTGTATGCCCTGCTCAGTGGGCAAGTCGCGATCATTAGCGACGGATCGCCTTATTTTGTTACGGGGCCCTCCACATTGTTTGACTTTTTCATTTCCCCGGAAGATTATTATTTGCCTTGGATCTTGGGTTCCTTTTTCAGGATGATTCGAATATTCGGGGTAATCTTCTCATTATTCGCGACGTCCATGTATATCGCCATAACCACGTTCCACTATGAGGTCATCCCGAGGGATTTGTTGGAGCCGCTCATTTCTTCCAGAAGGAATGTCCCGTTCCCCCCTTTAGTTGAAGTGCTTTTCCTCGAAATCACCATCGAGTTTCTACGGGAGGCAGGCGCCAGATTGCCGACCAAGATTGGACAAACGTTAGGTATCGTAGGAGGGATTGTGATTGGACAAGCTACGGTGCAAGCCGGCTTGACAAGCCATATTTTGGTCATCATCGTCGCCTTTTCGGCGTTGGCCTCGTTTGCGACGCCGATTTATAAGATGTCGAATGCGATCCGGTTTTTGCGGTTCCCCATGATCGTGATGACCGCCATATGGGGCGCAATAGGCATGTTTATCGCGATTGCTTTTCTGCTCGTCCATCTTACCCGGTTGACTTCATTAGGCACTCCCTATACGGTGCCCATATATCCTTTACGGGTGCAGGGTTTTATGGACAGCTTGATACGTCCGTCGTTTCAATTGATTAATAAAAGGATGCCGTTTTTAAGGCCACGTTCTTTAATTAGATTCATCCCTGAGCCGGTTGGGCGGAAGAAGAACGATTTTGACGATGAATGATGAGGAAAGCGGGAGTATGAAGTTGAGAATACATGTTCTGTTGATCGTTCTAAGTACTTTGATTACCGCGTGCGGCAATCAAAAAATTGTGAATAATATTAAACTTGTCGAAACCGTCGGTTACGATGCCGTCGAGAATGGAGTACGAAACGCTGTTCTTATAGCCAATTACGAAGAAGGAAGGTCGAAGTTAGAGTTTTATGTGACAGAGTCGAACGCGAATTACGACATTTTGCCTCGGTTAAGAACGAAACTTGACTTCCCGAATGAATATGGACAGTCGAGAATGACCTTGTTTGGAGAAACGTACGCGCGCAAAGGCATAAAAATCGTAGCGGACACTATGTTGCGCCATCCGGTCATCTCATCCAGAATGCACCTCGGCGTCGCGGACCGGGATGCTTTGGAAATCTTGAACATAACGGAAAACAAACGGGATCCTTATTTTTTATCCGATATGATCGAGAATAATATCCGGGGCGGAAACTTGCCGATGACGAACCTTCAAGTAACTTTTTTTAATTTATACGGCGAGGGACGAGATGTTTTCTTACCGTATTTCACAGTTGAGCGCGGAGAAGTCAAAATCGACGGTTTAGCTTTGTTCAAAGGCGATCAATTCAAAACCAAAATCACAATCAGGGAAGCATTCCTATTGAAAATGCTGCTGGGCAACTCCAAGAATGGGAGCATCATGATTCCTGTGAAGGGACCTAATCCAGAACGCAGCGATTACTTCTTAATGAACAGTATCCGTTCTAATTCGAGGTTGAAGGTGGTTAGCATCGGACCGCCTGCATCCGTTTCCATCCAGTTGAAAGTGGATGCATCCGTTAGAGATGTTCCGGACTGGATGGATCTTACATCGGAGGATCAGCTTGCCTCGCTTGAGAAAACGATGGAGAACTATTTTGAAAAAGAAATTCAAAATTTTGTATCGCTTTGCAAAAGTAATACCGTGGACCCGGTCGGCTTTGGCGATCTAATAAGAAGCCGATCGTATCAGTGGGACGCTCGAGAATTCGAAGATCATTATGAAGCTTTAAAAACGACCGTAAACGTTAAAGTTAAGATTATCCAGACCGGCGCCGGCCAGTAACGGAAGCCACGAAAAGGAGGGGCATGTGCAGTGAGCAATGAAATCAGCGGAAAGTACATGATATCTCCCTATTTCATCATATTTCCTCTTTATGTCAGCGTGGTGGGAGCCGGAATTATGACCTACCAAAGAAAGTTAATGGAACATGCGGGCTATAATGCATGGATATCCGTGCTCTTGACAGGTATGAGCATGCATCTCATTCTCTGGATGATGTATACCCTATTATCCTCCCATCGTGACAGTCAAGAATTAATGACACTTAACCGTTCGCTTTTCGGACTATTTTTAGGAAACATTGCAAACTTGGCCGTTGCGCTTTATTTTGTTTTCGGAGCGTTTCTTAAATTAAAAGCTTATATCGAAATTGTTCAAATTTGGTTTTTTCCGGTCATGAACATTTTGCCCCTCAGTATCGTTATCGCTCTGCTAATCTACTATGCGGTGTCCGGCGGATTCCGGTCGGTTATAGGAATCAGCGTTTGGGCGACGGCTTTTTCCTTTGTTTCATTATTTCCGGAAGTTATACTAAGCTTGCCGTTTTTGCATCCGTTAAACTTGCTGCCACTGATGAACCATTCGGCAACCGATATCTTACTCTCCTCGAAAAGCGTGGTGTTAGAATTTTTGGGGGTCGAGACGCTGCTGATCTTTTATCCGTTTATCAAAACGCCGGCAAAGTCGCAAAAATGGGCGCATCTGATCATGATCTTAATTACGTTTTTATATTTAACGTTCTTAGTGTTGGCCTATATGTTTTTCAGCGAGGGTCAGTTGCGGCATGCCGTATGGCCGACTCTAGAACTAGTCAGTATCTTTGAAGTCCCGCTTCTCCAGAGACTTGAATATTTTTTCGTGTCCTTATGGTTGATCAAAATGATTGCCGGTGCCAGCATCTACTTATGGGCGGCCTGCCGCGGAATGAAAACCGCTTTTCGCGCGGGACAACGGAAAAGTTTGATTGTTTTTCTAATCGCGATTGTGATTTTGAATTATTTCATGGCCGACCACAGAACGGTTGTTCGGGTCTCCGAATTGTACGGCACCGTTGGATTTTATTTTATTTACGCGTATATCCCGTTTATGTTCGTATGGGTGCTAATAAGGAAAAGAGTGGCACGTCATTTTGAACAAAGAAAGCCGGCGTAATAGGTTACGACTCGATGCTTGCAACCTTTCCCATTCGCGGCGCGTCTGAGGGATTGTCAACGTTGACACACATCCTCAGATAAGCGGAAGGAGAAATGAACATGCCCAAGAAGAAGCTGATCGTCCTGCTCACAGCGGCGGGACTCCTCGGCACGACGGCAGCGGTCGCAGCGGAAGACATGCTGGAGAAAGTAACCGGGATTTTGCACAAAGAGGTGAAAATCGTTGTAGATGGAACGAACACATCTCTAACCCCGGTCTACATTGATGGAAAAGCATACATACCGGTTCGCGATGCCGCGAAGGATCTGGACTACGAAGTGATCTACGACGATGCGAACCAAGAAATCGAGCTCCACAAGATCAATAAAGAGGAAGCGGCCGCTTATATGCGCGGAACCGGAGTGATCGTAGACGTCAAGCAGACGGAGAAGGGACAATATCGGATCGAGCTGCTCGGTAAAGGCTCGAACGCCTGGGTCATCCTATATGCCGACGAGAAGACCGTGATCGCGGACGGAGCCGGCAATGCCGTCCCTGCCCAAGCTTTGACTGCGGGTACTGAGATTATCGCAGAATACGGTCCGGTTATGGCGATGAGCTTTCCCGGCCAGTCCCATGCGGCTAAGATCACCGTAGGCGCCGAGCGCAAGGTGAAGGAGGACGTCATCCAATCTGTGAAGCATACGGACGACGGGTGGCAAGTCCAATTCGGCGAAACGAAAGACGGAATCGCCGTTCCTTCCTTGACGCTCAATGCGGGCAAGGAAACGAGCGTACTGACTTCCCAAGGCGAATCGGTCAAGTGGGAAGACCTGAAGGCGGGCATGAAAGTCCGCGCTTACTACGGACCGATCGAGACCAAGAGCATTCCGCCGCAAAGTCCGCTGTTCTACCTCGTTGTGCCGACGGATCTCACAGCCCCGGTCGGCAAAATGACACCGGAAGCCGCACAGGAATACCGCGACTTGGCGTGGGCGAAGGTAACGGACAATGCATCGCACATTACGACCAAGAAGGACGAAGCTGTCGTTCAGATCGTCTCGGCCAAAGACTCGGGCGTTCTCACTACTACGGATGAGCAAAAGAAATTGCTCGAAGAAATCAAAAGCGCAAACGGCAATCTTGTGACGGTCACGTATAACACCGATCAGGATGAGCTGCTCGGGCCCTTGACCGTCGCCTTCGATTTCAAGACGAAAGCGTTCGTCGGCTTCTACGCTAGAAGATAAGCTTTCGTTCCATGCTTAGACACCCTGCTCATTTGTTTGAGCAGGGTGTTTTTATCAATCCCGGGAAGCTTCGACGATTTTTTGCGCGAGCAGCTTGGGCTCCGTCCTCGCTGTCGTCATATGGTCGCCATGGCTCGCGATGTAGCGGAACAGTCCCAGGCCGCCTTGGGCTCTTGTTCAACTAGGTAAATACAAACCGGGAAATGCATGATAATCTAGAAGTATCAAGCGATTCGAATCCGCGATAGGAGAGAGGCGATCGGACGATGTCGGAGCAGTTGAAGGACCAGTTGAAGGTCCAGTTTGAACAGGATGGGTACGTTATCCTTGAGGGCTTGTTCTCGGAAGATGAAGTGACTGCATTGAAGGTCGAGAAGCGGCGTGTGATGGAGAGGGTAAGGGAGGAGCGAGGACCCGATGCGCTCAAGAATGGCGTCTACGTCGGCATGGCAGCGGCCAGTCCCCGGTTCCGGGAAGCGGCCGCCCAACCGGCGTTGGCCGCTGTCTTGAAGTCCTTGATCGGGGAGCATGTTCTCTTCTTGAGCGACAAGGTCGTGTTCAAGGATGCGAGCGTAGATTTCGGCTCGCCGTGGCATCAGGATTATCCTTACTGGAAGGGGAGCAACAAGGTGTCCGTCTGGATCGCATTGGACGACGCCGTACCGGAGAACGGCTGTTTGCGAGTCGTCCCGGGGTCGCACAAGCTCGGCTATGTCCAGCATGACGGGAAGCCGGACGGCAACGGCTTCGTCAACCGGCTGACCTCCGAGTCCGTCGACTCCTCACGTATCGTCGATTTGCCGGCGAAGCGAGGGACCGCGATCGTGTTCCACGACCTGCTATTCCATTCCTCGTACCCTAATGAATCCGGAGCGGATCGGGCAGCGCTCATTTCGACCTACAAGGACGGGACGCAGGACGATCCCGACTATCCTTGGGCCGTAGCGGCGTTCACTCTGTAACACCGAGCACGTATTCAGGACAGCGACGCGTCGCTGTCCTATTCGTGTTGTCCGATCTACCACAAATGGTGAGTAATTCCACACCTTGTTGGGCATAATTGGAGAAAACTTCGAGAAAGTGGCGTTTACCTTGTCCGAGCATTCCTCAATTCCTATTGATCCGAAAGTGGAACACAATCTAGAGCGGATTGCTCGCGATATGGGCGACAGCGATGACTTGGTCATCCGAGAAATTCCATACTTGTCGGCAGATCGTAATGCGGCCGCCGTCGTCTATATCGACGGATTGTCGGATGCCGACGCGATCAACACTTATATTATCGAAGTGCTGAGCGGTTCCATGGAAGGACATGAGGGAGCCCTACAGACGATGGACAAAGCGGCTCTAGCCAAAACGCTGCTCGTGGGAATGGGTTCGATTACGGCCGTTCGGGAGATGAATGCCCTCTATAACTTCCTGCTGTCCGGCTCGGCCTTGATCCTGCTCGACGGAAGCGACATCGCGTATGGCGCCGACGTTCGTCACTGGAAGGGACGCCAAGTCACCGAATCGATGAATCAGACTTCGGTTCGGGGCCCGAAGGAGAGCTTTACGGAAACCCTTCGCACCAACACGGCGCTGATTCGAAGGAAAATCAAAGACCCTGGGTTATGGCTGGAGACCATCGCGGTCGGTCGGGTCACCAAGACGGATATTGCGCTCATGTACGTGAAGGGAATCGTGAAGCCTTCCGTGCTGGAAACCGTTCGCTCCCGGTTGCACGCTATCGATATCGATAGCGTGCTGGAAGGCGGATATATCGAAGAGATGATCGAGGATGACAAGTATACGCTCTTTCCTACCATCTACAACACGGAGCTTCCCGATAATGTCGCCGCGCAACTGCTGGAAGGCAAGGTGGCGATTCTTGTGGACGGGTCGCCTACCGTCCTGGTCGTTCCTACGCAGTTCGTTACTTTTTTTCAGTCGGCAGAGGACTACTACCAACGCGCGGTTTATGCAAGCCTGCTTCGGCTGCTTCGATATTTTTGCCTACTGATCTCGCTTTTGATCCCCTCGTTATACATCGCGGTGACTACGTTTCACCGTGAAATGCTGCCGGCCCCGTTGTTGATCAGTCTCGCCGCGCAACGCGAGGGCGTGCCGTTCCCGGCATTCGTCGAGGCGCTTGCGATGGAAGTGAGCTTCGAGATCCTCCGGGAGGCGGGACTGCGGATGCCGCGCGCGATCGGGCAGGCGGTATCGGTCGTCGGCACGCTGGTCATCGGACAAGCCGCCGTTAACGCAGGCATCATCTCCGCTGCGATGGTCATTGTGGTCTCCATCACCGCCATTTCCACATTCACGCTGCCGGGTTACAGCATGTCGATTCCTTTCCGGATTCTTCGGTTCGTGTTTATGGGCTTGGCCGCCAGTTTCGGAATATTCGGCATCATGATGGGCGGTTTCGTGCTGCTGTTGCATTTGTGCACGCTTAGTTCGTTTGGAGAACCTTATATGGCTCCGTTATCGCCCAGCCGCACCGGCGAAATGAAGGACTCCCTCATTCGGTTGCCCAGATGGCTGACGTATGGGCGGCCCAACACTTCGATGGGCCGCGGAAGCGCGAGGCTGCGTAAACGTTAAGGAGGAAGAGCAGGCAACATGGCATCCAAAACTTTGATCATTCTACTCGCCTTGCTGCTGCTAACCGGCTGTTGGAGCAGGAGGGAATTAAACGACATGCTGATCGTGCTCGGGCTGAGCATCGATTGGGAAGATCAGGAATACCTTGTCTCCTTCCAGGTTGTGAATCCGAGTGAAATTTCCTCGCAGAGAACGAAACAGGATCAGCCTCCCGTCACGTTGTTCCAAGGAAGAGGCAAAACGCTGTTTGAGGCGGCGAGAGCGTTATCGGCAGAGGCACCTCGCAAATTTTATTTGGGGCATCTCGAGATCTTCGTGATCAGCGAATCGCTCGCTCGGAAGGGATTGCATGATTTTATCGATGTCTTGCTGCGCGACAATGAAACGCGGATGGATTTTAAGGTTGTCGTTGCCCGGGGAACCCCAGCGGAGAATATCCTCAAAATTTTTACACCGATTGAAAAGCTCCCTACCCGCAGCATGAAGCAATCGCTGGAAACGTCCGAGAAGAACTGGGCGCCGACGGTCTCTATGAACCTGGACGACGTCTTGAACATGCTGACCAGGAAGGGCGAAGAGCTGGCCCTTACCGGTATTCAGATCGTCGGAGATCCCCCCAAGTCAAAATCGAAACTAAATGTGCAGTCCTTCAAACCTTTGGGCAACTTTCGCTATACGGGGATAGCCGCGTTTAAGAGTGACAAGCTGGTGGGGTGGTTAAACGAAGAGGAAAGCAAAGGCTACTCGGATGTCACCAACAAACTCGACAGCACGTCCATCTCGCTGGCGTGCGGCAACCATAATTACTTGGGCATGGAGGTTACTTCCTCGAAGTCCAAAATCCGAATGAACGTTCGGGAAGGAAAGCCGGAAGCGCGAGTCAGGATTCGCTCGGAAGTCACAATTGTAAATCGGCCTTGTACGGACGTCGACCTCACAGACCCGGCGACCATACAGAAGCTCCAAAAAGAACTTGAGCAGATTATTGAATCCCACGCAAACTCCGCCATTAAGCGAGCCAAGCAGTGGAAAACCGATATATTCGGATTCGGAGAACGGCTGGCGAAGACTCATCCCCATTATTGGGAATCGGTCAAAACCTCCTGGAGCGACGAGTATTTTCCGGAACTAAGCGTTCAGTATGAGATTGAAGTCAAGATCCGCAAGACAGGCACGATCGGGAATACTAAATTGAAGCAGAGCCAATAGAAAGGGAATTCGCACCGTGATATCACTCCTAGCCATACTTGCATTGGCCATTGGAACTTGTTGGGTGGAAACGCCCGGGCTTTTTCGGCGGAAGCGTACCCGTGAACTGATTGTGTTTTTCGTGCTGTTGTTCGCGGGAACGGTTCTGTTCGCCGCTTTCTCGTTCCATGTCAAACTCCCCAATCCGTATGGGTTTATGAAATATGTTTTTGGTCCTTTGCATAACATAACCGGCGCCTAAGGAGGGGAAAAACGATGGACCGACACGAGCAGGCCTATATTAGCGTTAGGCAGTTTAAAATCCTGATTATCCTCGGCGTCATTGGGGATTCCATCCACATTTTGCCGACCGTTGTGGTTGCCAGGGCCAAGCACGACTCCTGGCTATCCATGCTGCTCGCCCTCTTGTTGGGATTGTTGGCAGCCGGCTTGTTTGCTGCGATTGCGAACCGGCTGCGCGGTGAAAGTCCGATCATGGTTTCCCGGCAGAGGCTGGGGATCTGGGGGGGAGGAGTAGTCGGATTATTGTTTTTGTTCGAATTTTTTATTTGCAGCCTGGGACTTTTAGTTGAACTGAGCGAATTCATGACGACCCAATTGATGCCGGAGACTCCTGACTTGGCGTTCCTGCTTCTATTTACGGCGGTTATTATTATCGCTTACCGGTACGGGATCGAAGCGTTTGCCCGCATGAGCGAGCTCCTGTTTCCGGTTTTTCTAGTTTTGTTCGTGTTTCTCACCATAGCGGTTGCGCCGGAAATGGACTTTTCCAACATGCTGCCGATTGCCGGGAAGGGGGTCGGCCCTATTGTTCGCGGCGCACTACCCGCTTTTGTGTTCGGGTTCACGGAAATGATCGTGCTTCTCATGTTGGTGCCCCATGTAAGGAGCGATACCAAGTTGACCAAGCCGATCCTTAGCGGGTTTGCCTACGGCGGCATCATTCTGTTCATCATCATGATTCTTTGCGAGGCGGCGCTCGGTACGGAGCTGATGGAGACGAAGTACTATCCAATTTTCGTCTTGGGGCAAAAAATATCAATCGGCCATTTTCTGGAGCGAGTGGAGGCGGTGATCGCCTTTCTATGGATCATTTCGGTCTTTTTCAAAACGCTTCTGCTCTTTTTTGCGCTATCCCGGGGGATCAAACAGCTGTTCGGCTTGAAGGAAAGTCAGATGCTGACGATTCCGCTGGGCATCATCTTGATGGTTAGTTCCATGATCAGCAATCCGAGTACGACGGAGTATAATAACATTATTAATCGCTACTATTCGTGGTTCGACCTGACCCTCTGCTTCTTGTTTCCGCTGGGGTTTCTTGTTATCCTCTGGATAACGGATGCGTGGAAAACCCGAAAAATAACTTAGAAGAGAGGGAGAGGAAACTGAAACTCACTATTCTGACTTACAACATCTGCCATGGACTCGGCATTGACGGGGTGCAAAATTTCGATCGGACGATCGAGGAAATTCTCAGCATCGGAGCTGATCTCGTCGGGCTGCAAGAGGTGGATTGCCGCTTTGGGGAACGATCCGGCTGGGAGGATCAAGCCCGCCGGCTAGCCGAATCGCTCGGGATGGCCGTCGTCTTCGGACCGAACCTCGACATGGAGCCGAGTCCCGAGTACCCAACCACCCGGAGGCAATACGGGACGGCGATCCTGAGCCGCTATCCCGTCGCATACAGCGTCAGCCATCGGCTGCCGCAAATCATCGTGCCTGGAGCTTGGAATGAGGTGCGCGGACTGCTGGAGGCGCATGTACAGGTAGACGGAGCGACGTTGCGTTTTTTGAACACCCATCTGGGGCTGACGACAGAAGAGAGGTCGGTTCAGGTCGATACTATCCTGGAATTGGTGAACCGCGATCAGGATCGGTTCGCAGCTACAGTGATGACCGGCGATTTCAACGCGGAACCGGGAAGTCCGGAGCTCGCCACGCTGAAGGGGAGTTTCCAGGATGCGTATGCAGCGGCTCACGAAGGCGGGCATGTTCCTACGTTCATGCAGCGGATCGGCGGCATTCCGACGGCGGTATCGTGCATCGACTATATTTGGTGTTCCGCGAGTTGCAAGATCGTCGGCGCGGAAGTGATGTCTACGTATACGTCGGATCACTTGCCCCTTGTCGCCCGCGTGGAGCTTGGATCCTGATTTAGGTCGAAGATTGGCATATTCCTGCCAAAACGCACATAGCCCGGGTCTCGCACAGGCCTGTATAATACAGTCGAGGTGATCCAATGAAAACGAGCCAAAGGCCGAATATCCTGTTCATCATGTCGGACGACCACGCTTCTCACGCCATGAGCTGCTATGGCAGCCGGATTAACGCTACACCGAACATCGACCGGATCGCGGAAGGCGGCATGCGGTTCGACAACTGCTTCTGCACGAATTCGATCTGCTCTCCGAGCCGCGCGGCGATCCTCACTGGTACATACAACCATATTAACGGCGTCAAATCGATTGAAGACCATTTCGACGGGCGGCAAGTGACGTTCCCCAAGCTGCTGCAGGCGGACGGCTACCAGACGGCGATCATCGGCAAGTGGCACCTCGGTCACGGGGGCTTGGCCGACCCGACCGGCTTCGATTATTGGACGGTCGTACCCGGTCAAGGCCAATATTACGATCCGATCTTCATCGAGATGGGGATCGAGAAGCAAATCCCGGGCTACGTGACGGATCTCACGGCCGATTTTTGCATCGATTGGCTGGACAAGCGCGATAAGGACCGGCCGTTCATGCTCATGTGCCATCATAAAGCGCCACATCGTCCGTGGGACCCGGCCGAGAAGTATGCCACTCTGTACGACGATATCGACATTCCGGAGCCGGAAACGTTCAATGACGACTATGCCACGCGCTCGCAGGCTGTGTTGGAAGCGAAGATGCGGATTGACCGGGATATGAACGATATTGTGGATTTGAAATCATTGCCGCCGGCCGGCCTAACGCCGCTCGAGGAGAAGAAGTGGAAGTACCAGCGGTACATCAAAGATTACTTGCGCTGCGTAGCTTCGATCGACGAGAACGTCGGACGGCTGCTCGATTATCTCGACCGGGAAGGCATCGCGGACGATACGATAGTCGTCTATACATCGGATCAAGGCTTCTTCCTCGGCGACCACGGCTGGTACGACAAGCGGTTCATGTATGAGGAGTCGCTGCGCATGCCGTTCGTCATCAAGTATCCGCGGGACATTCAGCCCGGCATGGTGACGGAGGCGATGGCGCTGAACGTCGATTTCCCGGTCACGTTCCTGGAATACGCAGGAGTTGCGGTGCCGCCAGAGATGCAGGGTAGAAGCTTGCGCCCCGTTCTGAATGGGACCGTTCCGGCCGACTGGCGTACTTCGATGTACTACCGCTACTGGATGCACCTGGACGAGTGGCACAACGTATACTCCCACTATGGGATCCGGACCGAGCGGTATAAACTGATTTATTATTATGCGGAAGCTCTCGGGACATCGGGATCGATCGAGGAAAACCGGCCTCCGGAGTGGGAGCTGTTCGATCTGGAGAACGACCCGTACGAGCTGAACAATGTGTACCGGGATCCCGCTTACGCCGAGCTTCTACCGAAGCTGAAGGCGGAGCTGCGGAGTCTACAGTTGGCCGTGCTGGATGAGCCGGTCCAAGAAGTGGATTAATGTGACATAACTAATATTATGTAAACCAATATTATGTAAACCAATTAGGCCCATGCCGTCCCTGGCATGGGCCTAACGATCGTATAACCCGTTACACTAGAGGCTTGTCGATTAACGTAGCGAAGTTAAAGTTATGCCGATGTTCGTCGTTGACGGTCGTCATCCCGCTCACAAAATGTACGTGCTTCCCGTTGCCTACCGGAATGGCAAGACCGGTGCGGATTTTCTTCAGGTTGTGGAAGTGGTCGAGAAAATCGGTCCGAGACAAATCGATCTCGTGAAAGTGGCTGTTGCCTTCGCGAATAGCCTGGCCTGTTACCCCCGCGAACCGGTGGTTGTGCCGGTCCTCGCCTTGCTCGGCGAGCTTCGTGCTGCCTTCGAATTCATGGACATGACGCTGCTTTCTTGCTTTAATCGAATTTCTCTTCATGCCTGGGCCGCCTCTCTGAAGATAATATGAATCACGCTATTGTATTACGAGTTGGACAATTCCGTGATAGGCGGCTGCAACATTGCTGGTGTTTTGGCAGTCAATACAATATAATACTAAAGTTACTTCTAACTTCTAGGAGGGACTCCACTTGAAAAAGCTCGTCACAGCCGTAGTGCTGCTCACGGCAGCTTCAGCCATATTCATCGGATGCGGCCGAGAGAACGGGGCGACGCCATCGCCTACGCCGATCCCAGCGACTCCGACGCCAACAGTGACTCCGTCACCCACTGCATCGGCCACGCCAACCCAAACTCCAACACCGACCCCGACGAAAACACCCGCAGCGTCTACCGGCAGCAAGCCGGGTGATGCTGTACAAGTGGTGGCGTCTCCGGAGAGCATCACCGCGTTGGTCAACAAGCAGTTTAAGCTGCCGGACGATTATGAACCGAAGGACCTCGTATATCCGGATGTACCTTTTATTTTCAGTGAGAAGATTGAGAAGCGCAAAATGCGCAAAGAAGCGGCAGCCGCACTGGAACAGCTGTTCGCTGCCGCGAAGAAGGACAATACGCCGTTATCGGGCGTATCGGCCTATCGTTCGCACGCCACACAAAAAGCGCTGTTCGAGAGCTATGTGAAGAAGGATGGCGAAGCCAAAGCCCGCACCTATAGCGCCGTTCCCGGCCACAGCGAGCATGAGACCGGGCTTGCGATCGATGTAACCGGGAGCTCCGGAAAATGCGCGGCCGAAGACTGCTTCGGCGGCACACCGGAAGCGAAATGGCTGGAGTCTCATGCGGCCGAGTACGGCTTCATCATCCGCTACCCGAAGGGCAAGGAAGCGATCACGGGGTATCAATACGAGCCTTGGCATATCCGCTTCGTGGGGACCAAGGTGGCGAAGGAGATCGCTTCGCGAGGCGTTACGATGGAAGAGTACTACAATGCAGTTCCTGTGAGCCGCTAAGCGTCGCTACAACACAAAACCTCCGACAAGCTCCGGTTTCCGGTCCGGCTTGTGGGAGGTTTTGTCGTCGCATGCCGTTTATTCTAACGACCGTGAGCAAATACTGATGGAAGAAATTTAGTGAATACATAGAAGGGAGGCGCATGCGTTTGGAGATTTCTGATCGCAACCCCGAACGGTTGACAGAGTTGACCGACATTATTGAGCATGCCATCTCCATGGAGCTTAGGGTCGATAACATGGAAGTGGAAGATACAGTAGCCCGGATGGAGGGTTACGGCTTCAAATTCAAGAATGCGTGGCCCTCGATGGAATTGCCGGACTGCACCGTGATCGAATTCTGGAGGAAAGAGCTGATTAAATGATCGATCTCCTGCCGGATCATTTAACCGCGCCGAGCCCCAACACTTTGACGTCCACGTGCACATTTACATTCGCTCGGGCTAATGCTTCTCCCCAATCGTCCTGTACGGCTTTCCAGTGCTTATATTGCTGCGCCCGCGCGTACAACCCGAATCCGACCGGGTCGATACGTGCGGTCTGAATTTTCTTGATCAGCAGTTGAAACTGATTCTCCAGTTCCCGTGCGAGCTCTTCTTGAAAGGGGGCCACTTCCGTTTCTACATCCAACGGAAACGCACGTTCGGTCAAAACTATCCGCATTTTCGCCCGCACATCAAAACTGAATTTGCCGTTCGCGTAGTGTACTTTTGTTTTCGTTGTAATGTCGGGTGCACTGAAGCTGATCGTATCATAGCTGAACTTTTGGACGTTCGGGCGAGAGGGGAGGTGTACCGTAAACGGGAATTCCCCTTTGTTCTCGTGGCCCAGGATGGCGAGCAGCTTGTTCTCGTTTGGATCCAGGCTGAGCGCATATCGTCCATCTTCCTTCAACAGGGCGGTTCCCATCACTTTAAGGCCGCTATCCTTGCGCAACTCGGTGATGCTGGGCGTGATGCCTTTCTCGAACATTTGCCGATGCAGGTCCTGAAGCGTCGTACGTACGGTAATGTTCCTGAGGTGCGCGGTCTGAATCAGCTTGGTTAGATACACGGGCAGTCGCGGTTTATCCGGCGGGGCAAATGTGATGATGTCGGACACAGTGCCATCCACGGCAATAATCGTAGGCTGGGCGGTATTCTTAACATCCCGGTAATAAGGGTCGAGCAGCTTGAACCAGTCTTGCTGCTGCAAGACCCGCTTGCCGATCAAGATCGCTTGCGTTTTTCCGCCTATCGTTCTGCCGACAACCCCCCGGTCGAGTTCTTCTCTGGACTGGCGCAGCGTAATACTGCGTACGATCATTTCCTCCTCGCGGTCTTTCGCTTCCTTGCTGAACACAGGACTCGAGACGGAGACGACGAGCTGATCCTGATCGTCCAGATCAATGCCGACCAGAAGTGACAATGTCATGTCCTCTACGCTAATCCGATCCGCGCACCCGGTTGCCCCTACAGTCATCATTATGAAGAGGACCCCCAATACCCATCGTCTCATGTCGTATTCCCCTTTCGGACCTTTAGATACACCTGAACATACAGCCATAGCAGCACGGGGAAGAAGTAAGCTAAGGCGAGCGCCACCTGGCTGGACCATTTGGTCCATCTCTGTACCTCGATCCACGAAGGTTGAAGGACGAACGTCACTACGATAAACAATAGCAGGAAAAACGCCGCGAACAGGGCGTGGCGCCGTTTGCCTAGCAGCAGACTCGTAGAGAAACTGGCGCAGAACAAGTAAGGGATCCAAGAGGTCGAGACAATAAACAGATAGATGGACAGAAAGATCATGTCAACCCGTTCGAGAAAGCGGAACTCAATGACCTTCAGCAGACTTAGTACCGGTTGATGGTAGACGGTGATCTCGTCTGGGCTGAAATACGAGAAGCAGACGAGGGTCACGAACAAGTAAGCTAGAAACGTTAATGTATTAGCGATTACGACACCGCGGACGGCCTTCTCCTTGTTCTGCAAATAAGGGTAGAGGAACAATGTGATCTCAAATCCGAGCAGCGAGAAGATTGTGGTGCCCACACCGCTTATTATGGGGCCGAACCCATCCTTGAACAAAGGGAGCAAATGGATCCAGCTGCTGTCCTTCAAAGGGAGGAGCATGAAGAACGGCATCCAGATCGACATGTAAAACACGAGCTCGGCGTACCGGCCAAGCGCCTTCCAGCCGTGGCGGACGAGCATGAAGCTCGGGATGGCAAACAGCACGATCAGAATGTATTTTCTGATTGACGGCAAAAACCAGGCTTGAATGTACAGCGCAGTCTTCACTTGAACGAGCCAGGAAGAGTAGGCAAAATACGCAATCCACGGGATGATCGCGATTTTGGCCGCCCATTTGCCGAACAACTGAACCAGGAGCCCGTATAGGGTCTGTCCAGGAAACCGCTTCAATGTATAAATCATGAGGATACTCACGACAAGATTGATGAGATAACCGAGGAGGAGGGACATCCATCCATCGGTCCCGGACTTTTCGGCGAGCTCCCTGGGCAGCGACAGCACGCCGGTCGCGAGCTGCACCCCGTGAATGAGAAAAATAAATTGCATCAGGGTGACGGAATGTTTCTCTTCCCGATTCACTAGGGCGTTCCCCCTTTGCGACGAGTATAGCCCGTACGCTTGGATTGGGTCGTGCGAACGCTCTTCGGCCGTTTCACCATCGACCAAATCGGAAGACGCACGAACGTATCCTTCATATCGGCCCAACGAAAAGGGGCCAGCGGGCTGCCATACGGCGTTCCGAGCGATTCCAGGCAAACGAGGTGGGCGACGATAACCATCATGCCGATGGTGATGCCGAGAATGCCGAACAAGTAGGCCATCGCCATCATCGGAAACCGCAGCAGCCGGATCGTCGTCCCCATGTCGTAATTCGGGATGATGAAGGACGCGATAGCGGTCGAAGCGACGACGATGACCATAATGTTGCTGACGATGCCGGCCTGGACCGCCGCTTGGCCGATAATAATGCCGCCTACGATGCCGACCGTCTGCCCGATCGGAGCCGGCAGGCGGATGCCGGCTTCCCGCATCATCTCAAGGGTGACCTCCATGAGCAAAGCTTCGATAAACGGCGGAAATGGAACCCGGGCACGCGATTCGGCGATGGAGAACATAAGCTGCACTGGGACGACCTCATAGTTAAACGAGATGAACGCGATATAGGCCGCGGGCAGCGTAAGCGCGATGGCGCATGCGATAAACCGCAGCAGGCGGATGAACGAAGCGATCGGCCAGCGCGTGCTGTAGTCGTCGATATTTTGAAAGAAGGAGATGAACGTCGCCGGACCGATCATTACGCTGGGGGACCGATCCACGATGACCGCGAATCGGCCTTGCAGAATATGAGAGGCGACGGTATCTGGCCGTTCGGTTAGGATGAGCTGTGGGAATGGCGAATACGGATTGTCCTCGATATGCTCGGCTAGTTCGCCGGAATTGATGATCGTATCGATCTTCAGGCTGGATATCCTCGTAATCAGCTCCTCTAGCACTTCCGGGGCGGCGACGTCGGCTAAGTAGACGATCTGTACTTTGGTTTTGCCGCGTTCTCCTACATACAGGTCCCGGAACTTCAGTTCCCGGTTCGGGATATAGCGGCGAATGAGCGCGACGTTCTGGATCGCCGTCTCCACGAAGCCCTGATGCGCTCCCTTAAGCGTCGCTTCCAGCTGAGGGTCCTCGATCGCTCGCTGAGGCCAGCCTTTCGTATCGAAGATATCGGCTTCCACACGACCATCGGTCAGCAGCACCGTGTCTCCGTCCAGTATCGCTCGCTCCAGATCGGACCAGCATGTTCCGGTATACATGTACCCTATATTGGCAGGCGGAAGCTCGCCCGCCTCATTCTCCGATTGACTCAATAAGGGCTGGAGAATGAACTCGTTGATCGTCGTCTTGTCGATCAAGCTGCACAAATAGACGAGTGCCGCATGCCGGCCATTGGTCTTCAATCGGCGCACGATGAGATCCGGCGTGTGGGGAAACAGCCGATGCAGCTCTTCCAGATTATGTGACAGCCTGCTGTCAAGCGGCATGTTCTCCGTCTGATTAGAACCGCGGGGGACATGATTGTCGCGAGAAGGGCCGGAATAACGTTTTTTGGCGAAAAAGCGTAAGAATTGAAACATAAGCGCGCTCTCATCCTGGATTCCTTAGATTTCCATTACGTACTCCTTAGAATGGCTTATTTGATGTTAACCTATTCGGAGCAAGTAAAAGCTCCATCGCGGCGTTGTGAACTTTCGGAATTGCGCAACTATAAAGCAAAAGGGAACTGCATGGAAACACGCATACTAGGGTAAAGGATAGGTAAACGCACTTATTATGATTTTCGGCGGTGATTGGACATGTTTGGGAACCTCAAACGATTATTGATCGGACGCCCCCTGAAAACGACGGAGCTGGGGGAACAAAAACTAAACAAGACGAAGGCGCTAGCGATTTTGTCTTCGGACGCGTTATCATCCGTAGCCTACGGCCCGGAGCAAATTTTACTTGTGCTCGTCACGATCAGCGCCGCGGCTTTCTGGTATTCGATCCCCATCGGGGTCGGAGTATTGATATTACTCCTTGCCCTTATATTATCTTACCGGCAAATCATCTTCGCTTATCCCCACGGAGGAGGCGCGTACGTCGTCTCCAAGGAGAACCTGGGCAAGTATCCCGGCTTGGTCGCCGGAGGCTCCTTGCTCGTCGATTATATCCTGACGGTAGCGGTCAGCGTATCGGCCGGCACCGACGCCATCACGTCCGCCTTTCCGGGCTTGCACGGATACACGGTGGAGATCGCCGTAACATTCGTCTTGTTGATCACACTTCTGAACCTTCGGGGCGTTACGGAGTCGGCTTCGGTATTAGCTTATCCGGTTTACTTATTTGTTCTGGCCTTGTTCATCTTGATCGGAGCCGGACTGTATCAGATCGTCACCGGGGGTATCTCCCCGGACCTGCATTCGCCCCTCGGCACACCGGTAGCCGGGGTTAGTCTGTTCTTGCTGCTGCGGGCGTTTGCGTCCGGCAGTTCCGCCTTGACAGGGGTGGAGGCGATATCCAACGCCATTCCGAACTTCAAGGCGCCTGCGCCCAGTAATGCCGCGAGAACCTTGGCTGCGATGGGCTTATTGCTTGCCCTTCTGTTCTCCGGCATCGTGTTTTTGGCGTATTATTACGGCGTGACGCCCAAGGCCGAGGTAACCGTCGTCTCGCAAATCGCGGAACATACCTTTGGGCGAAACTTTATGTACTACTTTATCCAAGGCACGACCGCTTTGATCTTGATTCTGGCGGCCAATACCGGCTATTCGGCGTTCCCTCTGCTCGCCGTCAATCTGGCCAAGGACAAATTCATCCCGCGCATGTTTACGGTTCGGGGCGACCGGCTCGGCTACTCCAACGGCATCCTCTTCCTAGGGGCGCTCTCCATCTTGCTCATTATTATGTTTCACGGACAGACGGAGCAGTTGATTCCATTATACGCCGTTGGGGTGTTCATCCCCTTTACATTGTCCCAGACCGGGATGATTCTGAAATGGATCCGGCATAAGCCGAATGGTTGGGTTACGAAACTGATCATCAACTCCATCGGCGCTTTAATCAGCCTGACGGTTTCCGTCATGTTCTTCTTGACCAAATTCGCGCAAGTGTGGCCGGTTCTGATCTTCCTGCCTCTCATTATCTTCGCGTTCCATCGGATCAAGAAGCATTACGAAGCCGTTGGCGATCAGCTGCGGCTTACGACATGCGAAGAGGCGGTGCCGATCGAAGGCAACGTGATGATCCTCCCGGTAGCCGGTATCACCCATGTGGTCGAACACTCGATTAACTATGCCAAGTCGCTGGACGTCGACCAGATCATTGCCGTCTATATTCCGTTCGAGCGGGAGGACGAAGCGATTTTCGTGGAAAAGTGGAACAAATGGATGCCCGATATCCGGCTCGTCACCTTGCACTCGCCTTATCGCAGCATTCTCCAGCCGCTGATGAAGTTTATCGATACGGTGGAACGGAAGGCCCGGGAATCGAGTTATCAGGTAACGGTCATCATCCCTCAGTTCATTCCCAAGAAGGGCTGGCACAATATTTTGCACAACCAAACGAGCTTTACGATCCGGGCCGCGCTGCTGTTCCGGAAGGACGTCATCGTCACCACCGTTCCTTACCATCTGAAAAAATAACCGCGGTCCGACGGCGGAACCTACAAGGGAGCACATCTCGAGGGATGTGCTCTTTTGGTTTGGCTTCGTTCAAAATGCCGGTTGCGAATAAATTTGGGCCGGCTGGCAAATAATTGGATGGTCAAGATTAATCTGAGGAGGCAGAACCAGTGGCAGAATCAAGCATCCTGGCGTATTTCAAAAGTCCTGAACAAGCCGAAGAGGCGTTACGACAACTCCAAACCCTTCGGATCGTGGATAGCTCGATCGACCGGGTTGACGGGTATCCCGGGGAAGGCGTGGACCCGATCAGCCCGTTAAGCGGCGATATTCCGGGGCTGGGCGCCATCACGTTAGGCGGGGATTTCACGGACCGGAACGCCGCTATTCTGGCCGCGGCTAGCACCAGTGCAAGCGGGATGAGTGCCGGAGGGCCGGATAATATGGTGACCGGGTATGACATCTTGCTGACGGTCGTCTTAGACAAAGAAGATCACGAGCAAGCGATGCGTATCGTTCGCGAGAACGGAGCGTTATAGAGAGCAGGAGATCCTGCAAACAAGCTGTATGTTAATGACTAGGGGGAAGTTGGGACAAGTGGGCAAGCAACCATACCAAAATATTAATATGAAGAGAAGACAACCCGCCAAATGCAAAGGATGCATTTGGGGAAATTGGGACGGTCTCATGCAGTACTGTTCGAGAATAAACTGCATTAGATAATTCAGGATTCGAATAGACACAAAACGCTTGCTTTCATGGTAGGCGTTTTGCTGTTTTAATCTCTAAAAGGAAAGGGAGTGATCAAATGTTTTTGGGATCTAATCTATCCGGAAAAGGATGCTTGTACAGCCTGCTGATTGCGGTTATTTTCGGAGGGCTTTCGATTTTGCTGAGTTCGGCTTTCCACTTTCCGTTTTTTATTTTCGTCCCCTTCATCTTTGTGCCTTTTATGTTCAAAAAGAAATAATGGATCATCCGCGACACGAGCGTAGTAGTTACTATAAATTTTATACTAGATACATAAGAAGTAATTATAGCAAAATAAATTCACTACTTTCATGAATATGTGTGCTGTATTTATAATAAAAGAAGCAAGGACATCCAGGAAAGGAGCAAAGAAATGCCTAATCCCAAGTATGAAGCGCTGCAGCGGGTTCTGAGGGAAATGGACCGAGTCGTGGTTGCGTTCTCTGGGGGGGTGGACAGCACGTTCTTACTGAAGGCCGCCCTGGATACGCTAGGTCGGGATCGCGTGTTGGCCGTCACGGCGGAGTCGGAAACGTACCCGGCCGAAGAGCTGATGGAGGCCCAGCGTATCGCCGCTGAGCTGGGCGTACAGCATGAGGTCCTATACACAAGCGAACTGGCGATTCCGGGATACGCCGAGAATACGCCGAACCGCTGTTATTTTTGCAAGAAAAATTTGTTCGAGCATCTGGTTCCCTTATTGGATGCCCGAGGGTATAAGCAGGTTGTATACGGCCTGATCGCAGACGACATGGGCGAGCACCGGCCAGGGATGAAGGCGGCGCAAGAAATGGGAGTCAGAGGACCGCTGCAGGAAGCGGGGCTCTATAAGAACGAGATTCGCGAGCTGTCGAAAGAGTTGGGCCTGCCGACGTGGGATAAACCTTCATTCGCCTGTCTCTCTTCGCGTGTCGCATATGGAGAGCGCATTACCGCGGGGATTCTGGATCGGATCGGGCAAGCGGAGCAGTATATTAGAGGCCTTGGCATACGTCAGGTACGCGTCCGTACGAGCGAGGACACCGCGAGAATTGAAGTCGAGCCGGCCGATATGAGACGCGTCCTCGAGCACCATGACGAGATTTCCAAGCGACTTATGGATCTGGGCTACAAATATGTTTCCATGGATTTGTCCGGATACAAGAGCGGCAGCATGAACCGGGTGCTCCCGGAAGCTATGGTGAAACTATCCTAGGAGGGGATATTATGTTGGAACGTAAGATGGGCAGGCTGGACTACAATACCTCTGTCGTTATGTTCGGCGCCGCGAAGCTGGGCTCCGTTACGCAGGAGGAAGCCGATGCCTCGATTCAATTCGCGTTGGATCATGGCGTTCATCATTTGGACACCGCGGCCAGCTATGGCGATGCGGAAGTGCGTATGGGGCCGTGGATGCCGCGGGTGCGGGATCAAATCTTTCTGGCGACCAAAACCGGGGAACGCTCGAAAGAAAAGGCGAAAGAACAAATTTATCGTTCCTTGGACAGATTGCAGGTCGATACGTTGGATCTGATTCAGCTGCATGCGGTGGGGGACATCGAGAACTTGGATTTGTGCACGCAAAAAGGCGGGGCATTGGAAGCGCTGCTCGAAGCCAGGGAAGAAGGGATCGTCAAGGCGATCGGCATTACCGGCCATGGCCACGCCGCCCCCGCTACGCATCTTGAGGCGTTGCGCAGATTTTCATTCGACACGGTGCTGCTGCCGCTCAATTACTACTTGTACTCCATGCCGCAGTACAGAGCCGATTTCGACCGGTTAATGGAGGAAGCCGGAAGACAGAACACGGCCGTTCGAGTCATCAAGGCGATTGCGAAAGGCCCGTGGAGAGAAGGGCAAACGCGGAATTACGCCACTTGGTACGAGCCGTTCGATCAGCAGCAAATCATAGATGCTTGCGTCCATTTTGTACTTTCATTCCCGGGAGTGACGGCGTTCGCAAGCGCAGGCGACATTCATTTATTCCCCAAAATTGTAGACGCGGTCAACCGGTTCGGTTCTATGAAGGATGAAGAGGCCTTACGGATCTTGCAGGCGATTCCTGAATACGCTTCTCCCTTCGCCGCAACTACTTAGCAATCCATAAGAAACGTTGCCATCGAACCATTCAGCCATGGACCCGGCATCTCGGATAAGGTAGCGAGTCCAGCTTCTCCTCAAGAAGCCGCGTAAGCGGCTTTTTTTTGTGCTCCTGTAGCACTAAAAGTGAACATATTTATATAAAAACGTTCATAATAGTTTGATTATAATAATTATATCCGAATAACATATTGATTAAATGAACGAATAGGATTAGAATAGTTCATATAATGCGAAACAATATCATATTAGGTTTGTCGAATTTATCGGAGGTGTCTTACCATGTCCGTCATTCAGATGAATAAGGTAACCAAGCAGTTCGGTAGTGTAGCGGCGTTGAAGGATGTGACGCTTCAGCTGCAGCAAGGGGAAGTGTTGGGCTATATCGGTCCGAACGGGGCCGGAAAGTCTACCACCATTCGTATTTTGCTCGGGCTGCTGCGCAAGGATGGCGGAGAAGTGAAGCTGTTCGGCCGAGATCCTTGGCACGATGCCGTGGACTTGCATCGGAGGTTGGCTTATGTGCCGGGAGACGTGCACCTGTGGCCGAACCTAAGCGGAGGCGAAGTCATCGATCTGTTTGGCAAGCTTCGCGGCGGCCTTAACGCCTCCCGCCGGACGAAATTGCTGGAACGGTTCGAGCTGGATCCGACCAAGAAGTGCCGCACTTACTCGAAGGGGAATCGTCAGAAGGTCGCCCTTATTGCCGCGTTCGCCTCGGACGTCGATTTGTTAATTCTGGATGAACCGACTTCAGGGCTAGACCCTCTGATGGAATCGATCTTCCAGGATTGTGTCGCCGAAGTGAAACGGGCAGGCAAGTCCGTCCTACTGTCGAGTCATATCCTCGCCGAGGTCGAGAAGCTTTGCGATCGTGTCAGCATCATCCGGCAGGGCAAGGTCGTCGAGACCGGAACGCTGGCCGAGCTGCGCCACTTGACCCGGACGTCGGTTTCCGTGCTGACGGACCGGCCGGTTACGGGGCTGGAACAATTCCCGGGAATTCATGGTCTGAACGTAGACGGGGTAAAGACTCAGTTCCAGGCAGAGAGCCATACTCTTGGTCATGCTCTGCAGCATCTGACTGCATTCGGCGTTCAGGCGCTCACCAGCACGCCGCCAACACTGGAGGAATTGTTCATGCGGCATTACGGCGATGATCTGGCGGCGCTGAATCATGAGGACCATTCGCGGAGGGGGAGACAATGAGAAGCTTCGTTGGAACGGGCACACTTGTCAAGCTGGCGCTTCGTCGCGACCGGATCAAACTATCCGTTTGGGTGGGATCCATTTTTTTGCTCGTCTTGTTTATGACTTCGTCCTATACGAAACTGTTCCATTCGGATCTTGAATTGCTGAATATGATCAGTACCAGGGCCGACAGCCCAGCGATGCGCATCTTTGACGCCCCGGCTTCGGGCGCCAGCATCGGGGCATTCGTGATGCTTCGCGGTTCCGTCACCATTGCGGTGCTGGCCGCTCTGATGAGCTTGCAGACCATAGTCCGGCATACCCGGCACAATGAAGAGACCGGTCGCGCCGAACTGATCGCCTCCACCGTAGTCGGTCGGCATGCCAGTCTTAGCGCGGCACTCTTCGTAACGATAGGTGCGAACGTTGTCGTGTCACTTCTGATCGCCCTGGCCTTCATCATGAATGGCTTGCCTGCAACCGGCTCTTTCGCCGCAGGCGCCGCCTTCGGCGCATTGGGCATCGTCTTCGCCGGGTTCGCGGCGATTGCGTCCCAGTTGTCGGAGAGCGGACGCGGCGCGAACGGACTGACCGGAGCCGCTCTAGGCGCATCGTTCCTGCTTAGTTCCGTGGGCAACACGTTAGGGGAATTCGATAAGCAAACCGTCGAGGTCGTAAGCGCATGGCCCGTATGGTTATCGCCCTTCGGCTGGTATCAACAAATCCATGCGTTTCAAGCGAACAACTGGTGGATTCTTGGGCTATTCCTAGCTTTGTTCGTTGTCTCCGTGGGGTTCGCCTTCTACCTGACGACCCTGCGGGACGTGGGGATGGGCATATTGCCGGCGAGCCGCGGACCGGCGGCTGCCGCTAACAGCCTGCTCAGCCCGCTCGGATTGGCCTGGCGGCTGCAGCGCGGCTTATGGGTTGGCTGGGCGATCGCGATGATTGTGTTCGGAGCGGTATTCGGAGCGGCCGGCAAGGAAATGCAGAAGATGGTGAGCGAACTCGATGAAGCCGCCAAGCTATTCGGCGGCACTGGGGTAGATGTCATTATGGCCGGCATTATCTCCTTGATGGGCATGTTCGTTGCCGTGTATATCGTCCAGGCGCTGCTCCGATTGCGCAGCGAAGAGACGGACGGCCTGGTCGAAGGCATTCTTGCCACGTCCGTGAGCCGAACCAGATGGATGATGAGTCATATCGCTTGCGCAGTTGCGGGCTCGATCGTCATTCTGCTGCTCATGGGACTTGTTGCAGCCATTACCGCCAGCCTCGTGATCGGCAGTCCCGGGGACATGTTCACCAATCTGACGGAGGCTTCCCTGATTCAGATCCCGGCCATATTGGCGCTGGCCGGATTCGTGATCCTGGTGTACGGTTTGCTCCCGCGCATCGCCACCGCACTGTCTTGGGCAAGTCTTGCCTTCAGTTTGTTGGCGGGCCCGATGTTCAGTACGATGGTTGATTTGCCTAAAGGAGTACAGCAAGTGTCTCCCTTCAGTCATGTGCCAGCCGTGCCCTTGCAGGATATGGAGATGGGACCGATCGTTAGCCTGCTCGCCATTGCGATCGTCTTCTCAATTGCCGGCATGGTGTCGTTCCGCCGCCGGAACCTCAGCTTATAAGGGCTCATGCGGCTGCGGCTTTCGCTTCGCTCAAGCGGCTCGCACCTGTTATAATTGGAATATGAACCATACGGATGGTGGATTGGATAGCAGGAGGGTTGCAAGTGTCGACGGAAGTGATCCGAAGAAATACGAGGAAAAAGGAAATTCTCGTTCAGGCCGCGGAAACGTTGTTTCTCCAAAAGGGGATCCGCCAAGTGACGGTGGAGGAAATCGTACGCCTGGCGAACGTCAGCAAAGCGACATTTTATAAATACTTTACGGATAAGAAGGACATTCTCGATCAAGTCATGAGAAAAAGCGCCGATGCTGTCCTTGAGAAACTCCAATCCTTACTGGAGAAAGGAAAACAGGGGCGGATGACGAAAGAGGATTTTCTGAAAATCGTAGATATGAACGAATACGACCAGCTTTTCCAGTCCGGGTTGTTAATGGAGATGATCGAGGACTATCCGGAATATGTGGAGGATTTTCGAGTCAGCTACACGGACCAGATTATGCCGATTTTCTATGATTTGATCCGAATGGCCAAAATCGACGGGATCGTACGCATGGATGTGGATACGGACGTGCTGATGATTTTCACTCAAGCGCTCCGCAAGCCTAACATTCATGAGGATTCTCCGGTATTGCAGCGGATGAGCTTCAAAGAGTTCAATATGAAATATATGGACCTGTACCTGTATGGGGTGATGGGGAGCGACAAGCGGGACACGTAAAATTCTGGATTGTCCGACTCCGGATTGGTTACTGAGCTTGAAGCCGGATATATGCAATGGGAGCTAGCGATTCGCAGAGGACTAGTTCCTAGTATAAACGAATATAGGATGTCATATCAGACCCAGTACCGCGCCGGTACTGGGTTTGTTTTTTGTGCATGGAGTCTTTTTTGTCTTAATTGACAGATTCAAAGACTTTGTAAAAAAACTTGCTGCTTATTACCGCTGCCATTTACTAAACATTTACAACCTGTGAGGAATAAGTTGGATGTTTTTGGGACCACGGAAATGAATTGCACTCTTGAACGCGGTTTTATTCCGTCGAATTCTGAAGGATTATCGTGTCGGATTTAAGTTTTATTAACGTTGTATTTTACAGTTCTCTAACAGTTCGCTGATACAGTTACGAAGGAAAGGAGGGAAGGACGTTAATCGGTACACCCGTTATTCGTTTGGCACGCAAGTATCCCATTTCCCTGAAAGGCAGGTAGAGAGATGAAGAGAATCCGCACCAAACTTACTGTGGCCTTATTATCCTCCAGCTTATTGGCATCGAATTTTGCAGGCTATACCCAGACATACGCCGCCGATCCCGTTCAACCTGCAGCGATCAGCTTGTCTGTGAAAGATCAGGAAATGCTCGTGGGCTCCCGTTTGATCAAGGGAATAACGAACAACGCTGCCGACCAGTCCACGCTGGCGATTGACGGAGTTCCGGTCCCTGGGGATCAATTCGTCGACATCCAGCCGGAGCTGCTAATGGATATTAATGGCTTCGACTCCGGATTCAAAAACGGAATCTTGATCGGAGACCAGATCGTCAAGGTGATCGACGCCAAAATCGTCAACTACGAGACGGTCCGGGTGCCGATCCCGACCTCGATGCTGCAGACGGGCGCCAACACAATCTCCCTGCACTCCGGCAACAACCTAGCTCCGACCGGGACGGCGGGCAACAACGACGATTTCTCGGTTCAGAACGTCCGACTCGTGTTGGGCAACGGAACCGTTCTGCCTGTCGAAGGCGTTCAGGTGAAAACGGGAAGCGGGTCGACGATCACATTAAATCCTACGAGCCGTGTGTCGCTCGGCGACGGGCTGCCTCCGAATGACCAGACGGCCAAGCAAAGTGCGGATTTCACTTTTACCGTCCCGCAAAAGAATTTCACCGCCAAGCAATATATGTGGGATACGACAAAAACTACCGAAGGTATGCATTCGATTGTGTTGAAAGCCCAAGGACCGGACGGGGAAAAACAGGCGACCGCCAACGTGCTTGTGGATAATGCGGCGCCGGTCTTCGAGTCCATCTCCCCGGTTGAAGGAAAAACATACAAAGGCAATATCGACTTCCAGGTAAAAGCAGTGGATGCGACTTCGGGCATCGACACGGTGGAAGCGAAGCTGGATGGTAAGCCGATTCAGCTGCCGAGCACGATTGCCGGTGTTGAATTGACGCCGGGTGCCCATACATTCGAAGTGAGCGCGACCGATAAAGCCGGCAATAAGCAAAACGCCGCCGTCTCCTTCAGCGTAGTGGAGGAGCACCCTTATAGGCCGGTGAACCCGACTCCGGCTGACAGTGAAGACGAGGCTTCGCAAAATCCGAAGCTGAGCGTGCTCGTCAGCGACCCTACCAACGATCCGCTCGATGTAACCTTTTTGCAGGGGTACCGGACGGACTTGAAGGATAAAGTCGCGAACAAAGCGTTCGTGAATTCGACCGACCGAGAGCCTCCATTGGAGATGATACCAGCCGGTGAGAAGGAATTCTCTCCGGACGCGTATACCGCTGTGGAGGCCAAGGATGGGAAGTATCTCACGACGGATTCCAAAGAAAAATTCCCTTACCACCGGTTCGACTTGAAGCTGGAGCAGGATCTGGCGGGTGTCCAAGAGGTGGAGGTCGTCTGGGAAGGACACTCACTGCCGGATCGCCAAGTGACCCTGTACACCTGGAACTTCAACACGAACAAGTGGGTGGCCGGCGCAGCGGGAACGGGAGACAAGGACTTCACCTTGAAATCCAAAGTGAACGTGCAAGACATGGTGAAGGACAATCTCGTCCATGTACTCATTCAGGATATGATTCCTTCCCCTGACCAGTATGATTTCACATTCGCTTGGATCACGGACACCCAATATTATTCGGAATCCTATCCCCACATCTACGACACGATGAATCAGTATATCGTGGAGAACCGGGACAAGCTGAAGATCGATTATACGATTCATACCGGCGACATCGTGGACGACTGGAATCAGCCGCAGCAGTGGGCCAATGCGAACAAAAGCATGAAAATTCTGGATGATGCCAAGATGCCGTACGGCGTCGTGGCGGGCAACCATGACGTCAACTTCGAGAAAGCCGACTATGCGGAATATTACAAGTATTTCGGCCGCGATCGCTTCATCAGTCAACCTACCTACGGTGGCGATCTGGAAAACAACCGCGATCATTACGATCTTGTTTCATCCAAGGGCAATGACTTCATCATCCTGTACTTAGGCTGGTCCATCGATCAGCAAACGATCGATTGGGCTAACGACGTGCTGAAGAGGTATCCCGACCGGAATGCGATTGTAGCGACCCATGAGTATATTTCGCCGAGCGGTCAATATTCGGGTCAAGGCCGTGCCATTTGGGACAATATCGTCGCAGGCAATCAGAACGTGTTTATGGTCCTGTGCGGTCATCACCATGGGGTCGCCTATAATGTGAAGCACGCCACGGACGGACGTACCGTCATTGAACTGCTTCACGACTATCAGGCCGGTCCCGAAGGCGGACAAGGGTACCTGCGCCTGCTTCACTTCGACACCGAGAACAAGCAGCTGATCGTCAACACCTATTCGCCCTACATGAAGGATTACAATTTCTTCGAGGACAACAAAGACGAATTCACCCTTCCATTGAATCTGAAACCGGTGGAGAAGCAGGTGGCCACCGACTATATTGCCGTTAATGTATATGGGAAAGAAGTCATCGGCCAAGATGCCGGAGTGAAAAGCGGCACTGTGGCTAAAACCCATTGGCAGGGACTCGGCAAAGGCGGAACGCACTTCTGGTACGTCCGGTTGGCGGATCAGTATGGCGGCCGTCAAAGGTCGGACATATGGAGCTTCACAACCAAAGCTTCGCAAGGGCTTGAGCCGCCCAAAGGGGATCCGGAGCTGATTCCTCACGGCGCTCCTCCACAATCCGGCATGTAAGCGATAAACGATTCGGGGCGGCAACGAACCGCCCCGTCGTTTTTGCCTATTTTGGCTGCTTGGACGTATCTTGACATAGTGCGTTGACGTAACTATAATGGTTACAACGGTGGTGATGCACTTGAAGCAATTAAGCACACGTTTTTCGATCGCGGTTCATACCCTGTCCCTAATCGCCGTTAGTCCGAACGGATGTACGGGGGATTTCATAGCGGGCAGCGTGAATACGAATCCTGTAGTCATCCGGCGAATTATTGGCATGCTTAAAAAGGCAGGGCTAGTAAACGTACGGCCGGGAGTCGGAGGGGCTTCTCTACGCAAAGCACCTGAGGACATCACTCTGCTGGATGTATATCGGGCTGTTCATGTTACCGAAGAGAACCAATTGTTTCGTATGCACGAAGATCCGAATGAGCTCTGCCCGGTCGGGAGGAACATTGAGTCGGTGCTGCAATCCGAGCTCACGGAGGCTCAATCCGCGATGGAACAAAGGTTGGCTCGAACGACTTTAAGCCAACTCACCGCAAAGTTCGTCTGAATAAAAGCTCCTCATGCGAGCTTTTATTTTATAAAGTTGTTGTAACTAATATAGTTATAACGATGACACATACAACTATACTTTTTGGAGGTAAGAAGAGATGAAATTGCTAGTCACAGGCGCGACAGGGAAATTGGGAACGAAAATCGTGGAGGCGCTCTTGAAATCTGTGCCGGCGAACGAACTGGCGGTAAGCGTCCGGAATCCGGAAAAAGCGGAAGCCTTCCGCTCTCGCGGAGTCGATGTTCGACTAGGGGATTTCGACCGTCCGGAAACACTAGATACGGCCTTTGCCGGAATTGATCGCTTGTTGATCATTTCAACGGATGGAGATAATGAAACCAGAGTTCGACAACATTCGAACGCGGTAGCGGCTGCCGAGCGTGCCGGCGTTCGATTTATCGCTTATACGAGCTTGGCCAACGCACGTGAGAGCAAGCTGTTCCTGGCGCCGGTCCACAAGGCTACGGAAGAAGCCATCGTTAAGACGGGCATTCCTTACTCTTTTCTTCGCAACAACTGGTATTTGGAGAATGAAATATCCAGCATTCAAGCCGTGTTGGCAGGAGCTCCATGGGTGACATCAGCGGGATCCGGTAAAGTAGGCTGGGCCTTGCAGCAAGATTACGCGGAGGCGGCCGCAGCCGTACTGGCGGGGAACGGACACGACAATACGATCTACGAGCTGTCGGGTAGCTTGTTGACGCAAGAAGAACTCGCGTCGGCGATTGGGGCGGTATTAGGCAAGGAAGTACCCGTACAACAAGTCGACGACGCAGCATACTCGGATATCATGAAAGGCGCAGGTGTCCCGGACTATATCCTTCCATTCCTTGTAGAAATTCAGAAAGGGATTCGGGAGGGCACATTGGAGATCGAAAGCAACGATTTCGAGAAGCTGCTCGGTCGTCCGGCTACCTCAGTTCGTGATGCCATTACTCCACTCGTGAACGGAATCTCGCAATCCAAATAAACAACTGAAAATCGACTTTCCTTAGGGGAGGTCGTTTTTTTGTGGCTACAGAACTTGCAGTGTCGGAGGATCTTTGTATATACTTTAATCAATGATTGATGAATCACTAAACAGTATGGGAGGCGGTGTTGGAATGGCAAAATCCGAGACGGCGACGGTTAACCGCAAGTCGGACATTATATCGGCGGCGATCGAGGTGTTCGCGGAGGTCGGGTACTACCGAGCCACGACCGCACAAGTCGCAGAACGGGCTCAGATCTCACAGCCTTATATTTTTCGTTTCTTCGCGACTAAGGAAGCTTTGCTGCTCGCGTCATTGGAAGTATCTTGGACGCGTGTGATCGATTCGTTTCGCAAGGTCGTGGAGTCCGCTTCGCCGGAACATCTGGAGAACGGTCTGATTGATGCCTACGAAGATATTCTCGATGAGCACAAAAATGAAATATTGCTTCAAATGCAAGCACAGACGATCCGCGAGCAGTCGATCCAGGAAGCGATGCGGCATGGATTCGGGGAAGTTCGAGGAATGGTTCTGGATGCATTCCTTGCAGCCGCTATTCCGAATGCCGGGGAACGAACGATGCTGTTCCTGGCTAGGGGGATGCTGTGCAACATTTCAGTAGCGCTGGAAATGCCGGAATTAAAAGAAAAATAGAGAGGAGAGTTATGCATTTTCTGATCTGTAATTGATCAATCAATAAAATTGTTATTGACTAATCACTATCAGGGTGTTACATTGTTTTTAAGTTAGTAATTGATCAATAACAAGATGAATGCAGAGGTGATTCTTATGGAAAAAGCAGTAGTTGTAGGAGCGACTGGAGGTACGGGTGCTTCCATCGTGGAAGAGCTGGTCGGACGAGGGATTCGGACAGTAGCCTTCGGGAGAAGCCGCCAAAAGCTCGTAGAGCTTAGCGCGAAGTTGGGAGATCCGGAGTATTTGACGATTGCGGTCGGGGACGCGTTCCGTCCTGATAACCTCATCTCCGCTTCGGAGGGCGCCGATGTCATGTTCCATTGCGCGAATGTGCCGTATCACGAAATGGAGCGTAAGCTAATCCCGCTTGGCGAATCGGTGATGGAAGCAGCAGATCGGCTGAGCTTGAACGTTGTGGCCGTCGACGGCATCTATCCCTATGGAAGAAGACAGATGGATAAGGTGACCGAAGAGCATCCGAAGCAGCCGCATACGAGGAAGGGCAAGACCCGTCTGGCTTACGAGAACATGCTGTTCGACCGACGCTGGAGCCGAGCCCGAGTCATGATCGTCCGGTTGCCTGATTATTACGGGCCCACGGCGAATGAGGCTTCCTATTTGGGCTCAACGCTCGAATCGATTGCAGCCGGCAAGATGGCTTTTTTCATAGGCAATATGACAGTCCCACGGGAATACGTCTACTTGCCCGATGCTGCCTATATGATCGCGGAGCTCGCCGACAGGGACGATGCGTACGGGCAGAACTGGCATATTCCTGGAGCAGGTGTGATCTCGGGCAAGGAAATCGTACGAATCGCTCGGGAGGCTAGCCATACGTCCAAGCCTGTCATTCCACTAGGACGAGTAGGACTGTCCTTGCTCGGCATGGCTGTTCCAGTTATGAAGGAAGTGGTGGAGATGCTCTATCTAACCGAAGAGCCGCTGGTCTTGAGCGGGAACAAGTATGAGAGCATGATAGGACCGATGAGGGCAACGTCATTCGAAGAGGGAATTAAGGAAACGGTACGAGCGGTAAGGAGAAAAATGGTGCACTTTAACGGGTCAAAGTAATTGATCGATCACTAGTTAATACCATTAATAATTCACAGCCCATTTTAAAAATGTGCATACACCCAGATTCCGGACTTTTCGAACTACTAAGCGGTAAACTCATTAGGCGTTTTACCTAGTTTTCCAGGTAAATAGCCCACTCGCTTTATAGACGCTTCACCGCACCAACGCTTATTTGCGCCGCTGTAAGTATTTGCCAATCCCTCATTTTCCGTTCTATACTTCGGGTGAATTCACTATTCATCGGAGGGGATCTGTAGGGCATGAAAGCGTTAAATGACATCGGAATAAAGCCGGAAGATGATTTTTTTCCCGTTAAGGAAGTGGATTACATCGAGTTTTATGTCGGGAACGCCAAGCAGACGACCCATTTCCTAAGTAAAGGCTTCGGCTTCAAGCCGATTGCTTATTCCGGCCTCGAGACGGGACAGAAACAGCAAGTGTCCTATGTCCTCGAGCAAAATAAAACCCGGTTCGTGATCACGGGTTCCCTTCATGACAATAGTCCGATCGCGGAATTCGTCAAAAAACACGGCGACGGGGTCAAAGATATTGCGCTCAGCGTAACGAACGTACCCGATGCATACCGTGAAGCGATCTCGCGCGGTGGAATCCCCATCCAAGAGCCGCACACTCTTACCGACGAGCATGGAACCCTCGTGAAGGCCGTCATCGGCACTTACGGCGACACCGTTCATACCCTGATCGACCGTCAGTCGTACAACGGGTTGTTCGCTCCTTCTTTTAAAGCCGTCGAATTCCATGTTCCTCACCGGACGAGCGGTTTGATCGGCATCGATCATGTAGTCGGGAACGTGCAACGAATGGAGGAGTGGGTGTCCTACTATGAGCAGGTGATGGGCTTCAAGCAAATGATTCATTTTGATGACGAGGATATCTCAACCGAATATTCAGCGCTCATGTCCAAAGTCATGCACAATGGCGGCCGTATCAAATTCCCGATCAATGAGCCCGCGAACGGCAAGCGCAAATCGCAAATCCAGGAATACCTCGATTATTACAATGGGCCAGGCGTTCAGCATATAGCTATATTAACGAATGATATTGTGCACACGGTTACGGCGCTGCAAGAGAATGGGATCGATTTTCTGAGCACTCCGGATTCGTATTATGAAATGCTGCCGGACCGGGTTGGGGCCATTGACGAAGACTTGGAGCAGCTTCGAAAACTGAGAATCCTTGTGGACCGCGACGACGAAGGGTATTTGCTGCAAATTTTCACGAAACCGATTGTGGATCGGCCTACATTGTTCTTCGAGATCATTCAGCGTAAAGGGGCCATGGGATTCGGGGAAGGCAACTTCAAAGCGCTGTTCGAATCGATCGAACGGGAGCAGGCTCGCCGCGGGAATTTATAGTCGGTGGCCGACAAGGCCGGATAGGATGGGAGGAGCTCACATGAATTTCGAACCGCAATCGCTGCCCTGGCAAGAGGCATATAAGGTACTGATCGGCTCCGTGCTGCCGCGTCCGATTGCTTTCGTCTCCACAGTCGACGCGAACGGGATTGCCAACGTGGCCCCGTTCAGCTTTTTTACCGCCATATGCCCCAAACCGATGCTGATCTGTTTCGCTCCCATGCTAAGAGGAACAGACGGGGCTCGCAAGGATACGCTGGAGAACATCATTGAGACCCGACAGTTCGTCGTTAACGTGGTGGGGGAGTCCATCGTCGATCAGATGAACGCGTGTTCCGCCGAGTATCCGCCGGAAGTGGATGAATTTGATCAGGTCGGGCTCACGAAAGGGGCAAGTTCCTTGGTGAAGCCTCCCCGTGTGATGGAAAGCCAAGTTCAATTGGAATGCGAGTTAGAGCAAGTGCTTCCGTTCGGCGAAGGCCCCGGGTCGGGGAGTCTTGTAATTGGCCGGGTGGTTATGATCCATGTCCGGGATGAGCTGTATCAGAATGGTCGAATCGACACCGCTCAGCTTCTGCCGGTCGGCCGCATGGCTGGAAACATGTACACCCGCTCTTTTTCGGATACTTTCATGCTGGAGCGTCCTATCACTCCGAATCCAAAGGGGTAGCTTCTATGAAATTGGTTACGTTCCTGAATGCACAAGGCCATGCAAGAGCCGGATGGATCGCTGACGACCGATGGGTCGTGGACATGCAAGCCGCAAGCGGGGGCACTTTGCCCTCCAGCATGCTGGACTTTATTGCATTGGGGCAAGCCGGAATTCGGGAAGCGGAGCGCACTCAACCCGAAAGCGTTACCTTGACGCCATCTTCTGCCGTTTACGGACTTGAACAAGTAAGCTTACTGGCGCCTCTACCGAACCCGCCCAGTATCCGGGATTTCTACGCCTTCGAGCAGCATGTGAAGCATGCCAGAGCCCGTCGAGGATTGGCTATGGTCCCCGAGTGGTATGAGATTCCCGCCTTTTACTTCACCAATCATCGCGCGGTGCATGGTCCCGAGCAGCAGATCGCGCGTCCGGCCAGAACCCGGAAGCTGGACTACGAGCTGGAGATCGCTTGCGTCATCGGCCGAGAAGGCCGGAATATCCAAGCCGCTGAAGCGGAGGAATGGATTTACGGCTATTGCATTATGAACGATTGGAGCGCGCGCGACATTCAAGCGGAAGAAGCCAAGATTGGGTTGGGCCCGGCGAAGGGGAAAGATTTCGCTACTTCCCTTGGGCCCTATCTTGTGACCAAGGATGAGCTCGAGCCATATCGGACCAAGGACGGCTCCCGATACGATCTGGAAATGCAGGCTTATGTCAACGGCACCAGGTTATCATACGGCAATGCCAAAGACATGTACTATACATTCGCCCAGATGATTGAACGCGCATCCGAGGAGGTCACGCTGTATCCGGGAGACATACTAGGCTCCGGAACCGTCGGTACGGGCTGTATTCTGGAGCTGGGAGAAGTGACTCACCGCTGGCTTGAGCCTGGAGATACCGTGGAATTGTGCATTACAGGGCTCGGGGTTCTGCGCAATTTCATCCGCTAACGGGAACTTTAGTATTCTAGGGGAGGTATGCAGCCGATGCCCTACATGAAGCAGGGGACAATCCCCGCTAAAAGACACACCGCGTTCTATAAACCTGACGGATCGCTTTTCCGGGAGCAGGTGATGGGGACGAAAGGCTTCTCCGGTATTCAATCCATTTTGTATCACTGCCATCCCCCGACTGCCGTTCTTCGATCTACGCTCCATGGCAGCTATAAGCCCACGTATGAGCAACAAGGGGGGCTCCGGCATCGACATTTCCGCACAAGCTTGCTTCATCCGGAAGGGGATCCAGTCACTGGCCGCCGTTATCTACTGGGCAATGACGATGTCAGGATCGGCACGGTTCATCCAAATGGAGAGATGGATTACTTTTACCGGAACGGAGAGGGGGATGAGCTGTTATTCGTGCATTACGGTTCCGGGATTGTGGAGACAATGTTCGGCACGCTGGAATATCGCCAAGGGGACTACATCGTGATTCCGATCGGGACGATCCATCGGATCGTTTGCCAGCAGCCAAGCAAATTTCTATTCATCGAGACGACTAGCTGGATTACGACTCCGAAGAGATACCGCAACGAACACGGACAATTGTTGGAGCACAGTCCCTTTTGTGAAAGAGATATGCGTCTGCCAGACCTGCCGGAACCCCGCTCTGAGTATGGCGAGTTCGAGGTGCGTACCAAAGCGCACGGCATGCTTCATTCCATCGTGATGGATCATCATCCGCTCGATGTCGTAGGGTGGGATGGGCATCTGTACCCTTGGATTCTCAATATCGGAGACTTCGAGCCGATCACCGGTCGTATTCATATGCCTCCGCCTATCCATCAAACCTTTGAAGGCAACAATTTCGTCATATGCTCGTTCGTCCCTAGAATGTATGATTACCATCCGCAGTCCATTCCCGCTCCATATTTTCACAGCAATGTAGACAGCGATGAAGTGCTCTATTATGCGGATGGCTCCTTTATGAGCCGTAAAGGGATCGAGGCAGGATCGATCACGCTGCATCCGGCCGGCATTCCGCACGGTCCCCACCCAGGGAAAATCGAGCAAAGCATCGGCAAGAAAGACACCCGGGAGTTGGCCGTGATGATCGATACTTTCCGTCCCCTCCATGTAGTGGAATCGATCAAATCAATAGAAGACGAAGCCTATATGGGAAGCTGGGTTGAAAAATGAACGGAAAGCAAAAAAGGGGGACGGTTGAACACCGTTCTCCTTTAAGTTTCCGTCATGATGCCTCCGTTCACGTGAAGCACCTGTCCCGTCACAAAAGACGAGTCATCGGAAGCCAAGTAAATGTAAGTCGGTGCAAGCTCGAACGGTTGCCCGGCACGTTTCATCGGCGTTTCCAACCCGAACGTTTTGACGTATTCGGCCGAATAGCTCGACACGATGAGGGGGGTCCAGATAGGGCCTGGTGCGACGGCATTAACTCGAATTCCCTTATCCACTAATTGCAGAGACAACGAACGGGTAAAGGACACGATCGCACCCTTCGTGGATGAATAATCGACGAGTAAACGGGCGCCGGCATAGGCGGTTACGGACGCCGTTGAGATAATGGTGCTGCCTCTCTTGAGATGAGGAAGTGCGGCGTTAGTCATATAGAACATGGGAAAAATGTTCGTTCGATACGTATCCTCAAGCTGTTTGTTCGTAATCCCTTGAATGCTCTCTTGAGGAAATTGTACGCCCTGATTCAGGATGAGCGTATCTAATCTACTATAGGCTTCGAGCGTTCTTCTTACCGCTTCCACAGAAAATGCCGGTTGTCGCAAGTCGCCTTCAATCAGCAAACAGCGGCCTCCATAACGTTCCACCATTTTTTTGGTCGCCTCGGCGTCTTCACGCTCGTACAAATAGACGATAGCCAGATCGGCTCCTTCTTTAGCGAAGCCGATTGCAACGGCACGTCCTATCCCGCTGTCCCCGCCGGTAATGATGGCGACTTTCCCTTTGAGCTTGCCGTTTCCTTTGTACTCGGGATTGTCGGATATCGGGATAGGGTTCATTACATACTCTAAGCCAGGCTGAACTTGCTGATGCTGAGGCGGAAATGTGAGGGGTACTTGCTTGCATTGCGTTTCATATCCGTAATAGGGGTACATCGGTATCATTGCGTAGTCCTCCATGAATCGAATCACTAAAAGCAGGATATTCGCCCAGTTCCCGAATGGTACCGAGTAAACATAAAATAGCGCACCTTAACGATTACCGTTAAAGTGCGCCATTCCTGGAACACGGGTATTATTTCGTTTTGTTGGTTTTCATTTCTACGTTGTAATCATACGTAACACTGCCGTTTTTGCCGACAGGGGCCGCATATGTGGTCATCATGACGATTCGCTCGTAAGAAGAGTTGTGCAGCATGTCGCGCAGGTCAGCGAGATCTTGTTCCGACATGTTAATCAGATTCGGGAAACGAATGACTTTCAGATGCTGATCGTTCCCCTGCGCTTGACCCTTCTTGTAACCGATGAATTGAACTTGGTAGTTCACGTATTCCCGGGTCGCCTGTTCCAGGCTCATAAATCCGTTTGTGGACGACATCGGGTCGATCATAACCCCGTTCAGCTTCAAATTCGACAAATACCATCCGGATTCATTGTACCCCCAGTCCGTCATATACCGGAAGGCTAGCAGCACTTTTTGTCCGGAATAGCGGCTTAAATCGAACGATTCCGTAACCCAGCCATTCGAGTTGCCGGTGAAGCCGGGCAAGTTCTCCTTGATCTTCGGAAATCCGTTTTCGACAAGGTCACTGCGAGTATGGCCATTGGATAGGGAGGTCCAGGTTTTCCCCTCGTCCGTGGATACTTGAACCGCTCCGAAATCCCATTGTTCTTCGATATTGTACTTGGTGTCAAAGGACAGCGTCGCTCCGGCAACGTTCGTCAGATCGAGGGCTTTGATCAAGAAGTTATCGGCCTGGTCGCCTTGATTGCCCCACAGGACGGTGCCCCGTTCCGGATCCTGTACGGTTGTCCATTTCGTTCTAAGGAAATCCAGCCCTTTGAAGTACAAGTGTTCGATTTTTTTATCCGGAACAATCACTTTATAATCCGTTCCCCATGCCGGAGCTAGGTTGTCAGGCAAGAGGGAGCTTTCGACGTTCGGAGCCAGGTCGATGTTAGCAAACTGGTATGCACTTCCGTTGCCCTCGTATTTGCCGTCGAGCATAATAGCGGTCATATAATCGGCGTACACTTGTTCGAAGGACTTATTCGAGCCGATTCTCGCCAGGGCGTCGTTAACGCTTTCAATTCCGTGCTTTTGACTGCTGAACTCTTCTCGGATGAAAGCTTCACCGAATTGTTCATACAAGTACAGTTGAAATAAATAAGCGTTGCCGTAATCGCCAAGGATTTGCAGGTCGGTCTGATCACCCCACATCGTTAACGAGTTGCGGAGGTGATCCAAGAAGAAATTCACGTGCGACTCGGAGTGGCCGTAGCCGACCAGGAATTGGGCGAAGTCGGACAACCCTTCGTTAATGAAATTTTCTTCCGCCGAATCCGTGTCGCGGTGCAGCAAGTGTTGAAACTCGTGCGCGAATGTGCCTTCGTATTGATAAGGCCTTTTGGCGTTCGGACCTGTCCGGTTCAGCCAATCCAAGCAATCGACAGTGATGATGTTGCGGTCTGCAAAATCGCTGATGGTGGGGGAGAAGTAACCGGCGATGTAGCTCGGATAGTTCGGATTGTAGTAGCTCGTATCTTTAATATTATCGATCAGAATGACCGTCCGGCCGCTGTCGTCCTTGTACCATCCATTGTAGCCGTCCTCGCCTTTGCGCTCTTGGGGAGCTCCGAAGAATTCAACTTCTTTCTCATACATTCGGGTATCGAATTCTCCAAGCATATAACGTACTTGTTCATCGGTGATGGACACCATGGCGTTTCGCGGATCGCCGGAAGGGTAGCTCAGGTTCTTGGCGACCCAGACTTCTCCGTATGTCCCGACGGCACGCAAGGTGAAATCGGTTAAGGCGTACTGTCCCGTCGTATCGTTGTGCGTCAGCCATTTTTTCACAATCCCGACTTCCGATGGGGTTACACGATTGAGTCCTGCTGCGGAGGAGCTGCTCCCAGTTTCACTGCCTGATAGATCCAGGCGGTCCTCGGCCAACACATCGGCGAGCGATTCGGCACGCAGTTTCGATCCGATGTCCTGCACGGACGGATTCGCATTGTAGCTCTGCGTTTGCGCCAAGACGTAAGAAGGGGTCAGGATACTTCCGGCCAATAAGAGGGATGACAGGATACCGAATGCTTTTTTCATTTCAACATCTTCCTCCTTCAAATGGTCTGAGCGCTGCATGGGATGTTGAAAAAGGGCTTGTCCCATGTGTTTATATTAAATATCAGGTTTGCCGTTCTTGGTAAGTGCTTCTAATCCCGGTAACAAAGTCCCGGCGGTTCCGTCATTCGACATGGAGTACCTATAAAGGTTGCGGTTAGAGATATTGAACGAGGCTTGCGAAAAAATAGTTGCAATAGCATCCTATATCGGGTATCCTGCAATTAGTTGCAATAGCATCCTATTTGAGCTCATACACCATATCTAATCGGGGAGGATATCCAGGATGATCGCGAATCCATTTATCGTAGTGGAGAACTGCAAAGACGAAATCCAATACTATCAAAGCATTTTTGGCGGTGAAATTGCGATTCTGCGCAAGCAAGGGGAAGAAGTGCTTAACGCGGACCTGCATGTTGAGGGGGCAACCTTTAAGTTTGCCGATACTCATGCGTCGAAGCCGGTATTAAAAGGCGATTATGTCAGAGTGTTCGTGAAAATCGAGACGGAGGAGGCGTTCCGAAGGATCTATGGAGAACTTGCGGCCGGAGGGACGGTGAATCGGGAAGTATACGAAGCTCCGTTTAACGGACTGCTGGCCGTCGTTACCGACCGGAACGGCGTATGCTGGGTGGTGTCCTATTATCGATCTTAAGGCGCGCGAGGCTCCCCCTGAGAATGGGCAACTGTAACACTTTGAACCGATGGCCGTCGTAAAAGCCAGGCAGCAGGATATTGACATGTTGGTTGCTTCGCGCCGAAGCTGAGGGTGAAGGCGAAATGGGGATGCTCCTTGTCGGAAATGTGGGCATTAACCGAATAAGAGCGAATTGCTCCGACGATTGGAGTTCTTGTTTCAGCGGGCGATTTATTTTTGATCAAGGAACGGAATAAGGCATTATCGAAACAGTTAAACTAACTTGGTTCGTTCAAAAAAAAAATTAAAGGAGATGTCTGGGTTATGGGTATTTTAAGTGGAAACACTAAAGACGAACCGTTACATTACGGGGAGATTTTTAATGTGTGGCAATTCTCGATGAAAGCGAAGGGGAGCCTTTCAGCATATCGTGCGTACAAGTATCACGCGGGTGACGGAGAGCTCAAAAAAACCTTAGTTGCACTAATTGATCAAGCCGAGCTTGAAGCAAGCGAATGTGACGCGATCTTATTATCCAATGGAGTTGCACCTATTCCTGCATTGCCTGAAAGACCGGAAGCCAAAATGGAGGATATTCCAATTGGGGCAAGATTCACAGATCCCGAGATCGCGGCAATGATTGCTGCTGATACATCCGTGGGCATGGTGGCGTGCAGTCAGGTAATGGGAACTAGTATTCGTGAAGACATTGGGATGTTGTTCGGAAAGTATCATACAACAAAAGCTGCTATTGGGCTCAAAATACTCAAGCTAAGCAAGGAAAAAGGTTGGCTTATCCCTCCTCCGCTTCAAATTCAACGGCCGGAGCTGGTTGAAGCCTAAATGTGACATGTCGAAGAGCCGGGTACAATAGCCGGCTCTTTTTTCGCCAACGCGCGGGCTACGGAGTCCAGCGGGAAATCAAAAAAGAACCTGGAAAGCATGATCAGGTTCTTTTTTATATTGCGTATAAACGGACCCGGTGATATAATCGGGTTACGTCTTTTTGTATGGGTATGGTCATAGTTAGCTCATCTTACATCTTAAGTGTACCATGCCGGTAAACTGTTGTCAAATGTTTTTTCTCATTTTAATGGTTAGGAGAGATGATGTAGAATGAGTTCTTTGGTTCTCGATTTTCAGGAAATGGAAAAAACACAGCTATGGCTCGTTGGCGGAAAAGGGTTAAATTTAGGGGAATTATCAAAAATGGAAGGAATTCAAGTACCTGAAGGATTTTGTGTTACCACAGTGGGATATCGAAAAACCATCGAACGAAACGAAACGTATCATGCTTTGTTGGATCGACTAACTTTGCTTAAACCAGAAGATCGAGATCAAATTGGAGAAATCGGCAGGAAGATTCGGCAAATCATTATGGAAGCAGAAATTCCCTCCGATGTTGTGAAAGCAGTTACTCATTATCTCTCCCAATTTGGTGATGAACAGGCTTATGCCGTACGCTCTAGTGCGACTGCTGAGGATTTACCACATGCTTCTTTTGCTGGTCAACAAGACACCTATTTGAATATCATCGGCAAAGAGGCAATCCTGCAGCATATCAGCAAATGTTGGGCGTCCCTATTTACGGATCGCGCGGTAATCTACCGTATGAAAAATGGATTCGACCACAGTCAAGTTTACGTATCCGTTATCGTTCAAAGAATGGTTTTCCCTCAGGCTTCAGGGATTTTGTTTACTGCTGATCCGATAACCTCCAACCGAAAGGTGTTATCCATCGATGCCGGATTTGGACTTGGTGAAGCTCTGGTCTCTGGCTTGGTATCCGCCGATTGTTATAAAGTACAGGATGGGCAAATCGTCGATAAGAGGATAGCAACCAAAAAATTGGCTATCTATGGGCGAAAAGAAGGCGGAACAGAAACACAGCAGATCGATCATGATCAGCAAATGACTCAAACACTGACTGATGAACAAATTTTACAACTGGCACGCATCGGAAGACAGATCGAAGCTCATTTTGGTTGCCCGCAAGATATCGAATGGTGCTTAGTTGACGATACGTTTTATATTGTCCAGAGTCGTCCAATCACAACTTTATACCCCATCCCTGAAGCGAGCGATCAAGAAAATCACGTCTATATCTCTGTTGGTCATCAACAAATGATGACGGATCCCATAAAACCATTGGGATTGTCTTTTTACCTGTTAATTACTCCTGCTCCCATGCGTAAAGCCGGTGGAAGGTTGTTTGTTGATATCACACGTATGCTGGCCTCACCTGTCGGCCGGGAGTCTTTACTAACCCTGGGACAATCCGATCCGCTCATAAAAGATGCACTCACGACCATAATAGAGCGAGATTTTATCAAACTGTTACCAAATGATCAAACGGCACCGATTCCCAGCAGAAGCAATCCGGATACGCTGTCACAATTCGAAAACGATCCGGCAATCGTTTCTGAATTAATTAAGAAGAGTCAATCCTCCATAGAAGAGCTAAAGCAAAGCATCCAAGCGAAATCAGGATCGGATTTGTTTGATTTTATTCTGGAAGATATCCAGCAATTAAAGAAGATTTTATTTGACCCCCAAAGCACGCGTGTGTTTATGGCTGCTATGGATGCTTCAAAATGGATCAATGAAAAAATGAACGAGTGGTTGGGCGAAAAAAACGCGGCAGACACGCTTTCTCAATCCGTCCCAAACAATATTACTTCGGAAATGGGACTCGAGCTAATGGATGTCGCGGATGTGATTCGGCCTTATCCGGGAGTAATTGATTATTTGCAGCATGTAAAAGATGATAACTTTTTGGATGGACTGGATAAGTTTGATGGAGGAAGGGAAGCCCGAGACGCTATATATGCTTATCTCAGCAAATACGGAATGCGGTGTACCGGAGAAATCGATATTACGAAAACTCGTTGGAGTGAAAAACCAATTACACTTGTCCCCATGATTCTGGGTAACATTAAAAGCTTTGAGCCTAATGCCGGCAAGCGAAAATTTGAGCAAGGGCGCCGGGAAGCTTTGGAAAAAGAACAAGAGTTGTTGGATCGATTGAAGCAATTGCCGGATGGTGAACAAAAAGCAAAAGAAACCAAACGAATGATCGACCTGATCCGGAATTTCATCGGTTATCGCGAATATCCAAAATATGGGTATATCAGTCGCTATTTCGTGTATAAGCTGGCTATGCTGAAAGAAGCGGAACAGCTCGTAAAAGCGGGCGTTATTCATGAAAAAGAAGAGATCTATTTTCTCGCTTTTGATGAACTTCACGAAGTCGTACGCACAAACAAACTGGATTACCGGATCATCAGCAAACGAAAAGACGAGTACAAATTATATGAAAAACTCACTCCACCACGCGTTATCACGTCTGATGGTGAAATCATTACAGGGGAGTACAAACGAGAAAATTTGCCGCCTAATGCGATTGCAGGTCTACCTGTTTCTTCCGGAGTGATAGAAGGGAGAGCGCGGGTCATTATAAACATGGAAAATGCCGATCTGGAAGATGGCGATATATTAATCACTTCCTTTACGGACCCCGGCTGGACACCCTTATTTGTATCCATAAAAGGTTTAGTCACCGAAGTTGGCGGACTGATGACCCATGGAGCCGTTATCGCGCGTGAATATGGCTTGCCGGCAGTTGTCGGAGTGGAAAATGCCACCAGACTGATCAAGGACGGGCAACGAATTCGCGTGAATGGAACTGAAGGGTACATTGAAATCTTGTAATGGCTGAATCCGGCAAGTAAGAGCCTCGGGATAATGGTGACAACCTGTATGAATAAAAGGACAGTTATTGGCAGTATTGCAGTCATGACGCAGATCAGAGCCACAATGAAAAAAATGTTAAAGAGTGGGCTTATTCGGGCTTTTTCTTCGATCTCATTGCTGCCTCAACATCACACGCTATCGTAGGCGAAAGCCTTAGTCAAATTGCCTCACGATTATTCTTTCTTGTACTGGTTTCGCTTTCCTGGGCATTACGCCCACCGACACGTAAACTCAAAACTTAGTGAATTTTCAACTAAGCTGCTTCGCTATCGCCATACGAGTATTGAAGATCATTGGGGCTGCCGCGTGGCAGCCCTTTGCTACGCCAACGGGAGATTAGTTCAAACTGCTACCGCCTTCCGATGCCTTCGATATCTCGCAAACAAAACAGCCTTCTATGTAATTAGGAGTTCTTAAAAGAGGGCCGATCCTTGCGAAAGTTGTGAACAGCTGCTGACGGTTTGTATAAGTAAAGAACACGGACAGAATTCCTGTACGATAAGATGCATTCAAATACTACGCTGATGATCTCAAACCTCTGCCGCGCAAAATCGTAGCTAAGGCTTTTTTTGCCATTCTATTAGTCTACCTCTCCCTATCAATTTATCAAAACAAACATATATTATACTATGTCAGGATGAGAAGGAGGTAGATGGCCATGTCAATTTGTCACCAAGCTCATTTATTCATGGGACGACCTGTTCACGTTAGAACCATATGCGGCTGTTTTATCGGTACAATCGAATCCGTGGGGTCGGATTCCCTAGTTCTGCGTGAATGCATCAGTGGTCGGATTCATCGTCGAATCATTCGTCTTATCGATATTATTGCCATACTTTTGTTGTTGGGGATCTTATAAAATCAAATGGTGGAGCCATTCATGCAGCACGTCTCGAGCTCGCAGATTCACGCATAAGGGGATAGAGAGAGGCGCAAGCGATTGCGTCTCTTTTGTCTATTAAGCAGAATTGTAAACGTTTTTATGCAAATCCGTTTCCGCCAGTGGTTCGAATCGTTACTCTCGATTGCACGTTCCAAGTTCCAGATTCGCTTTTCGAACCGTATAGACAGTATTCGAACTGTTCAATGACGGCGAAATTCTTTAATGTGAACTCACAGGACAACTAGAAAGGAGAGAAGCATGTGGGTTTCATCAAGGAAATTGTGAGAAATCGTCAGCTCTATGTGCTGGCCGTTCCGGGAATCGTGTTTCTGGCTCTTTTCTCCTATATCCCCATGTTTGGACATTTGATCGCGTTCCAACGGTTTCAGCCCGTCAAAGGAATATGGGGAAGCAAATGGGTGGGGCTGGACAATTTCAAGTTTTTTTTCGGAGGACACGATTGGCTGCGGGTTACTTTCAACACGGTCTATCTGAATTTGCTATTCCTGATCTTCGGGCTCGGCATTGCCCTCGTACTAGCCATTACGATGAATGAAATCGGCTCCGCATGGATCAAGAAGCTTAGCCAATCGCTCGTTTTTCTTCCTTATTTCATCTCCTGGCTGGTCGTAAGCTTAATGATGCTGGCTTTTATGAGTACGGACGGACTGTTGAATCATGGGCTCAAGCAGATCGGCATCGGGGAAGTGAATTGGTATCAACGCGTACAATTGTGGCCGGTCATTTTAACCCTTGTCTATGTGTGGAAGTTTGCTGGGTACTTCTCCATCATCTTCCTAGCAGCGATCGTCGGCATCTCATCCGACTATTACGAATCGGCCAAAATCGACGGGGCTACCCGATTTCAACAAATCGTTCACATCACGATCCCTTCGATCCGCTCCGTCATTGTCGTGTTGATGCTGCTTGGAGTCGGACGCATCTTCTTCGGGGATTTCGGCATGATTTACGGCATTATCGGGGATAACTCCATTCTGTATCCGACAACCGATGTGATCGATACGTATTCGTTCCGGGCGTTGCGTCAGTTGGGCAACTTCGGGATGTCGTCGGCGATCGTATTGTACCAATCGGTCATGGGCTTGATGGCCATCCTTCTGTTCAACAGGCTAGCCAAAAAGATCGATCCGGATTCGGGCTTGTTTTAAGAGAAGGGAGGAAGGTATGAATCATACAGCCGTGACATTACCGAACAAGTCGGTTCGAGCTCGCATCAAGCAGGACCAGTCCTGGAGCGAAAAAGTATTTCTGATCCTCATGTATGCTTTCATCCTGTTGTTCAGTTTGGTTTGCGTGATTCCATTCTGGATCATCCTGGCGGATTCTTTCGCCTCCGAAGCGAGCTTCCTCCGGCACGGGTACCAGCTGCTGCCGAATGAGTGGAGCTTGGCCGCCTATAAGTATTTGCTGCACGGAGGGCAATTCCTCACCAGTTACCGAAACTCGTTGTTTGTTACGTTCGTCGGCACCGTGTTGGCCGTCGTCATGACGTCCATGTTTGCCTATGTGCTGGCGCACCCGAAGGTGAAGTACCGGCATGTTCTTTCCTTCTTGACGTACCTGGCGATGGTGCTGGGCGGCGGATTGGTCGGATTTTATATCATGGTGACGAACTGGCTTCATTTGAAGGATTCTCTCTGGGCGCTTATTGTTCCGTATGTATTAAACCCGTTCTATGCTTTCATCCTGGTCGCTTTCTATAAGTCGCTTCCGTATGAAATCAACGAAGCCGCAACGATTGACGGAGCGGGAGATATTCGTTTGTTTTCTACGATCATCGTCCCGATCTCGAAGCCGGTCATCGCGACCGTAGCTCTGTTCTACGCCATTCAGTATTGGAACGATTGGTATTTATCCTTGCTCTTCATCGATAATTACAAGCTGCATCCTCTGCAATTGATGATTCGTCAATTGATTTCGAATCTGAATGTGTCCTCCTATGTAGGGGGTGGCGCCGCCTATCAAGTAGCCGCTCCGACGAGCGCCATTCAATTGGCTACCGTATGCCTGACCATCGGTCCCATCGTCTTGTTGTACCCGTTCCTGCAAAAGTATTTCGTCAAAGGCATTACGATCGGAGCCGTGAAGGGCTAATTACTTGGGGTTTATCCGAGTCTCTCGGTTCACCTATAATAAAACTACTAGGAGGTCGTAGACATGAATGCGAGAAAAGCGACACGTGCAGCTCTAGCAGTCCTGATGCTGTCGGGAATACTGTCGGCATGTTCCGGCAAAGGCGCGGATTCTTCTGCCGCTAACGCCGACCCGTCCAAGCCGGGTGCTTCGACGAATGCTGCGGATCAGAAAAAGCTGGATCCGGTCACGCTGAAAATTATGGTGCCCGGGGATCGTCCGAAGGATTTCAATACGGTGATTCAAGAAGCGGAGAAGCGAATGGCGAATACGCTCAACGTCAAGCTGGACGTCGTATTCGTCCCGTGGGCGGATCTTGCTCAGAAGACGCAAGTTACGCTCTCTTCGGGGGAAGCCATCGACTTGATTTTCGATGCGCCATGGCTGCACATTACCCAACAAATCGCCGCAGGCAGCTATGCGCCGCTCGATGACCTGCTGAAGAAGTACGGCCCGAACATCATCAAAAACCGCCCGCAGCAAATGTGGGACGCCAACAAATTCGGCGGCAAAATTATGGGGATTCCGAACGGAAACTCCTTCCTGCAAGGACGGGTCTATTATGTGAGGAAAGATCTGCGCGAACAGCTCGGCATGGCGCCGATCAAAACCTACGACGACTTGATTAAATTCGCCTATGCGGTGAAAGAGAAAGTGCCGAACATGACGCCTATCATTCCGGCTGGCCAGGATGTGACGCAAGGCTTATCGGAAGGCGCCTTCCGCCATTATTGGTCGGACAATAAAGAGAATATCGCGCCTAGCCCGGCTCTCTCGGAATCGCTCATTCTGTATACGAAGAATAACGACGGCAAAGTGTACAACCTATTCGACCAGATGGAGCCCATGGTGTGGTCCTGGATCCAAAACGCCCGCAAGCTGTATCAGGACAAAATCATCAGCCCGGATGTGCTGGCCATCAAGGATCAGACCGAACCTGCCAAGCAAGGCAAAGCGGCGATCATTCCGCAAAATAATTTCGGCGTATCGAACGACATCCAGCAAGCGGTTAAAAGCGGGAACCCAAAAGCGGAATTTGAAGCGGTTACGTTTATGAATCAGGACAAGGGCAAGCTCCTGACGAATTCCCTGCAGTATAACTTCATTGCCGTTCCGGTCGTGAGCAAAAATAAGGAGCGCGCGATTCAATTCCTGGATTGGGCCAACCAGAAGGAAAATTACGATCTGCTGGCGTACGGGATCAAGGATAAGAACTGGCAGGCGATTGGGGACGACCAATACAAGTTTATCGGCGACGGCTACAAGTGGTTCCCGTATGTCTGGATCTGGAACCCGACAATGGACCGTCAAGATGCGAGCCAGGATGAAGCGACCAAGAAGCTGAACAAATGGACGGCGGATGCGAGCAATTTTACGGTCGACAAGCTGTCCGGATTTACGTTCGATAACGCTGCGGTCACCAATGAGATTTCGCAATACGTCAGTATCGAGGCGAAATACTATGCCGCCCTGTTCAATGGCGTTGTCGATCCCGATTCATACTGGGCCAAGTTTAAAGCCGAGGCGGCTCCTCTGGCCAAGAAAATTCAGCTCGAGGAACAGAAACAGATCGATGCGTTTTTGAAGAAGAAATAAAATTAGCTGTATGCTTTCATGAATAGGGACCAGTACGAATGAAGGGGAGTTCGGATTGCGACTGTTGCCAGAGAAAACGTACACTCGGAACTTTTTGAATATCGGAATCTTGTTCACGATTATCATTCTGCTATTCTCCTATTTGTTAAGGCAGCAATATGCCAAGATGGCGTATGACGACATCAATCACTTGATGAGCACGAAGACGGACAGCTTAAGCCAAGGGTTTGAATATCAGTTGGACCATCTGCGCTCTTACGCGTTAAGTATTTATCAAGACTCCAATATTTTCTCTTGGCTTATGTCCGATCAGAACGATCCGCTCGCATCGGCCGCCGCACTCAAAGCCGTTTCCAAGTTTATGAGCCTGCAGCCCTTTATCGATTCGACCTATCTGATCAACATGCAGACGCAGCAAGTCATTCATTCCAAGGATGGGATTCATCCGTTTGAGGAGTTTGCCGACCAGGACATGCTTACGCGCATTCTGAGTAGCCCTCCGACGACATTGAGATTTTTCAACCATACGCGGCAAGCCGAATCTTACTTGGCGTTGATCGTTCCGGCGAATAATGCCGCGATCGCGAGCCAAGGGTACTTGGCCATTCTATTAAACAAGAGCTTGCTGGAAAAATATTTATTGCAAAATCTGAACGACGCCGCCACGAGCATCCTGATTGTGGACGGATCGCAAAGTGTCATTCTCGGCGGTTCGGCCGAATTCGACGCCAAGCAATTGCTTGGGCAAAATCTGAATAACCATGAAGCGTACCTAGGCCATAATCAATACCTCATCCATTCCCATGCGTTCAAATTGGAAGATTGGACGCTTTACTCCACGGTCAAAGTGAAGGAGATCAGCAAAAACATTGACAGTATGCAGCTGCAAATATTGGGAGTGTGCTTGTTTCTGCTGTTGGTTCTGTCGGCACTGACCTATTGGAACTCGCGCCGGCAATTCAAGCCGTTCAGCCAATTGGCCAGCCAGATGAAACAAACGGTCATATCCTCTTCTTCCCCTTCGGAGCCTAACCGGAATACGGAATATGCCATCATCAAATCGGGGCTCGACCATATGGTCAAAACCGTCGAAGAGATGAACAGCGTGATTCGCAATCACCAGGAGGTGATCAAGAACGATTTTATGCGGCAATGGCTGCTGCAGGGTACCTACAACGAGGCCATTCAAGCGTATATGAACGCGAATTTGTCTCAGCTGCTCTCTTCCGACGTCATCTTGGCCGTCATGCGCATTAACCGGTTTCAGTCGTTCGCTGAACGTTATTCGTATGCGTCCAGGAAGCTGCTGATTTACGCGATGGGGAACATTACCGGCGAGGTATTGGGTAAATACGGCTTTGCATCCGAGAATGTCGATCTGGGCAGCGATCACTTGGCCGTGCTCATCGGCGGCGGAGCCCACGGCTCCGATCCTTCCGAAGCTTTGCGCGAGGCCGGGGAAGCGATCGGCGAATGGCTGCAAATTCAAGTAACCGCGGCGCTCAGTCATAAAACGGCCATCCGCGAAAATATGCGCAGCGTGTATGACCGGACCTACGATCTGACGTTATTAAGATTTTTTCACGAGCAGGATAAAGTGTACGTGGAGGAGGATTTGGGGCATTATTTGCCGCAGCGGCAGTCGGACTTGGACGAGAAGCTGGTTCAGAAGCTGATCCAGTCCGTTCGCAAATCCAATATGGATCAGGTTCGCGAACAATTGGACGAAATTTTCGCCCGGCTCCAGAACCTGACGTATGCCGAATGCCAGTTCCAGCTCAAGCTGCTGCTCTTCCATCTGTACAAAGCGTTCAATAAAGTGATCGCCGATCAAGAACAAGGCGGAATCGACCTGCTGCTGCAAAACTTCGATACCCTCTCGGATGTGAAGGACTGGATCTATCATCAGTTCGTCATCATCATCGACGGCGTCGCTCAGAAGCATTCCGCATCCAACCGGAAGGAGGAGCTGGCGGCGGAAATTTTCGACTATGTCAAGCAGCATCTTCATGATCCAATGTTGACACTGGAAAACATCGCCGATTATTTGGTGCTGTCCGTAAGCTACGTCCGGTTGGTGTTTAAAGAGACGTATCTCATTACGCTGTCCGATTTCATTCATCAAGAACGGTTGGAGCAAGCCAAAAAGCTGTTGACCAGTACGGATTGGCCGGTGCTCGACATTGCGGAAAGATCCGGGTTCCAATCGAAAACGACATTCTTTACTTCCTTCAAAAAATACACAGGACTAACGCCCATCCAATACCGGGAACAAAACCGTGAATAATGATTTAAAAATCAAAGGAGGCGATTAGATTGTTGACACGTGTAAGGAAGAAAATCGTAAGCGGTTTCCTCGCAGGGTTGCTGGCCTTTTGCAGCTTGCCGGTTTTGTCCGTGTCCGCGGCGGATAGCGGGCAGGAGACGCTGGACAATTTGCTGGCCGCGGATTTGGATACGCATTTTGACCGAGGAACAAGCCCTTTTACGATAACAAACGCTTCTTCCGGCGGCTCGCAGTCGATTGTGCCAATCAATGGAAACAATGCGCTCGAGTTTCGCGATGCTTCGCTCGGGTCGAATTTATCGAGCACATTTACTTATCGTTTGACAAACGGCAAGTTATTTAATCGCATTAATGAAATCTACAGCATGCCAGCGGGAAGCCCCGCGGTGGAGTTTGTTTTCGAATACAAGCTCGAACGCAGAGCTGCAAGCACCAAGCCCGTAGCCAAAGACATCTATGCCCAAATTCAGTTCGGCAACTTCGATAACAACCTGGTTCCGCGTTTTCCGACTGGCTCCCCGACGCCGAGCATGATGGGAACGGCCGCTTATCTGAACGATGAGCCGCAAGGCAGCGAAGTGCTGCAATCGGTTAACGATAAGGATATTACCAGCTATCGTTTCAAGATCATCCCGAATGGAGGGGTGCGCAAAATATCCAATATCGAGCTCGGCTTCTCCGTTCGCGTCGACGTCGACGGTACGGACGAAGCGTATGCAGTCGACGACTTGGCGGTTTACGAAGTGAAGACCGGGGGAGTAGTGGATACCGAGCCGCCGACGGTGCCGTCGAATGTTACGGTGAATGGAGTAACGGATACGAGCGTCGCCTTTAGCTGGACAGCATCGACGGACAATGTAGGGGTAACCGGATACGACGTTTACCGGGATGGCATTTATTGGGATAATGTAAGCAGTCTCAATTATTCGGTGGTCGGATTGTCCCCGAGCACATCCTATCGTTTCGCCGTAAAGGCGAAGGACGGGGCGGGGAACGCCTCGGGCTTCAGCGATGAAGTGTCGGCCGCTACGAATCCTTCCACCGGCGGGCTGCCCCAGCCGTTCGGAGACCGGGATATCGGCAGTGTGGGGGTAGCGGGCAGCGCCGTCTACAGCTCGGACACCGGCACGTACAAGGTGAAAGCCTCCGGTGCCGACATTTGGGGAACCGATGATGCTTTCCATTACATATACCAGCCATGGACGGGGGATGGGCAAGTCGTAGCGCGTGTGGCGAGTGTGGAGAATGTGGCCAGTTGGACGAAGGCGGGCATTATGATCCGCGGCAGCATGTCGAGCCAGTCGCCCTATGCGATGATGGCCTTGACGCCTGGCAACGGCTTGAATTTCCAGGACCGCCTACAAGCCGGTGGATCGTCTACTCTGACTGCAGGAACGACCAGCGCCTCGGCACCGTACTGGGTGAAGCTGGTACGCCAGGGCAGCTTGATCACTGCGTATTATTCCAGCGACGGTGCGTTCTGGAAGGTGGCTAAGCAGGAGCAGATCCATTTGCCGGACACGGTTTACTTCGGGCTGGCGGTAACGAGCCATGTCAACACAAGGTTGGCTGCGGCAGAATTCGATCACGTGAATGTCGGGAAGATCACGCCTACGCCATTGAATCCAAGCTCGCCTTATCCGGGGACGGTCGAGAGCAGGAAGCAATGGCTGTGGGACAGGACCAAATCCATGCTGGAGGAAAGCGGGCCGTTGAATATCGCGCAGTATACGGCACAGCTCATCGACGGCCAGGATACCGCGGCGAACCTGAAGAAGCTGGACACCCTGTTCCAGACCTATGACTGGGAGCAGTACAAGACGGTTAGCAAGATGTATGCGTATCTGCTGGCAGGGGATAAATTCAGCAGCACGATGATGAGCCATGTCCGGGAGTATTTCGCTCAATATGCGTATGCCAAGCTGGCGCAGACGGAGAATCTCCGGATGAGCAATTATACGGTGGGGTATCTGGTGGGCCAATATTTTCCCGACATCGTGGACTTGAACGGAAACTCCGGAGCTGCGCTGAGAAGCATGAACAGGGCCAACATCGAAGAAATGGTCCAGGCGGCGGTCCGCGGAGGCTGGGCGGAATACGAAAGCCCGGAATACACGTTCATGACCTACTTTTGTTTGAACGCCTTGTACCAATATACGGACGAACCGGATTTCAGACAAAAAATCAAAATGGCCATGGACGTCATGTGGTTCGAATGGGCCAATGACTGGATCAACGGAACCTTCGTTTCCTCCACCAGCCGGGCCAAAGGGGACAGCGTTTCCGCAAACGATCCGACCTGGAGGGGAGCGGACCATACGGCACTCTCGTGGATGTACTTCGGCCAGCACCGCGCGCAGGAAGGAATCGGGGATTCGGATTCCTACGTTCCAGCCGCCTACCGGCCGTTCCTGGAATACTTGGGCATGGTCATTGCTCCCGGCATGACCTATGCGCCGCCGGAAATGGCCGTCCGGATCGGGCAGTTCACCGACAAAAGCTACACCTCCCGCAAAACCAATCTGCAAAACTCCAGCGGCCGCAACCTGAAGGTGTACCGCCAGGCTTATGTGAAGCCGGTTTGGGGCATTGCCAGCGAAGTGACCTACAACCGGGTGGATAACTGGATAGAGAATATTCAGGTAGCGCTTCGCTGGCTATCCGATTCTCCGGCTTCCCTATTCCGAGTAAATGCCGACCAAGGAAACAGCCCGATCGGAAACTACGACCAGCCGGAGAACCACCGCCTGATGCAGGACGGCAAAGCGGTCATCGGCGTGTACAAAAATTTGGCCACGGATGCGACGCAAAATTATTTGAACGCCATGTTCCCGGACACGGGATCGATCAAGACGAAGGAAGAACAATCGGGATGGGTGTTTGTGGATACGGGGCCGATGTATTTTGCCTTCAAAATGATCAAACCGTACTCCTGGTATTACCAGACGCCTTTCGATCCGGCGAACAAGGTAAAAGCTTCGACCCAGCTCCATCCGACCGCACAGCTGTCCTACAACTATAATATTCTGCGCAGCCAGGCAGACCGGAACGGCTGGATTCTGGATACGGCGGACGCTTCCGAGTATGCGGACTTCGCCAGCTTCAAGAATGCGGTTTTAACGACTACGGCAGTGGACAGCTCCCGTGTGAACGACGCTAACCCGCGCCTGATTTACAAGAACTTGAGCGGACATACGATGGACATCACCTTCGATTTGGCTTCCGGTGCCTATAATGGCACGCACCAGATTGACGGAAAAGCGATCCCATACAATTCGTTCAAGCTCTTCGATACGCCTTGGCTTCAGCAGGATCCGAATTCAAACCTCTTTACCGCCACCCAGAACGGGCAGCAATGGATTTACAATTTCGCCGACTGGACGATTACGAGGGGCGGGGAGGCTGTAGCTGTCCCTAACAACAGCTTCGAGAACGGAACGGCGGCCGGGCCTGACAGCTGGACCTTCAACAGCCTGGGAGGTGCCTCCGCTGGCACATGGGATGCGTCTGCCGCCAAGACGGGCAGCCATTCGGCGGCCATCGCCAACGGGAATGCGGCCGATGAAGGGAGCTGGAACACGGCAGGCAGCAATCGGATTGCGGTTCAGCCCGGATATGACTATGCGCTTCAGGCTTGGGTGAAGACAGCCGGGATCCAAGCGTCGGAAGGGGAAGGAGTCCGCGTCGGAATGACCTTCTACAAGAGCGACGGATCTGCGCTGGCCGGCAGTACGTTCGTTCCGACCGGCTTAAGAGGAACGAACGACTGGACTCTGGTGTCCGCAAACGCCACGGCACCGGCTGACGCTGCGTGGATGAGCATCAATTTGGACCTGAAGGGAGCCGGAACGGTCTGGTTCGACGAGGTGAGGCTGACAGCCAAACGGCACATTGCCCTGACCGGTGTGACGCTGAACGCGTCGGCGCTTACTTTGGGGGCAGGCAAAACCGCAGCTTTGACCCCCGCTTTCCAGCCGCGCGATGCGACGAACAAATCGGTCAACTGGAAATCTGACCGGCCGGCTGTTGCGACAGTGGACGCGGTCGGTCAAGTAACGGCGGTGGCTCCGGGAACGGCGGTTATTACCGTGACCACAGAGGATGGCTCCTACACGGCGGAATGTACGGTCACCGTCATCTTGGAGCCGCTGTTCGAAGACGGCTTTGCCGATGGAATCGGCAGCTGGGATTTGTTCGGCAGCACGGCATGGCAAGTACAGGGCAGCGGCACGAATGCCGCACAGCTGGCCGGCTCGACGACGTTAGGTTTTCCCCAGCGGGCGGTGGTGAAGATGTCCCTGCTTCCTTACAGCTCCCAGGATTACAGTCTCGGCTTCACCGCCAAGGGAGACCGCTTCCGGACCATGTTCCGGTACAGCTCCAACACCGGCTATTATTTCCTGGAATTCAAGGACACGAATACGGTGGAGCTGTGGAAGTATCCCCAGTCCGCCACTCCAGCTCAAGTGGGGACGACTGTCGATATCAGCGCTGTTATCCCGGGCTTCAATCTGACGGATTGGCATCAGTACAGGGTGGATGTCAAGGGATCCGACTACAAGCTGTTCATTGACGGGACTTTGGTTGCGGCTTTCAACGACACTTCCCTAACGGCCGGCGGGGTCGGCTTCGCTCTGAAAAGCGTAGGCCCGGCCGTAAGTCTGAACGTGGACCACGTAACGGTGATGCCGATCATCGCGCCGGCTGACGATACGCCGCCGGTCACGGCGGCCATTATGGCTCCGGCTTTGCCGGATGGGCAGAACGGGTGGTATGTCCATCCGGTGAGGGTCACCTTAAACGCATCGGATGATCTTTCGGGCATAGCGAAAACGGAGTACAGTCTGGATGGCGGCAGCAAATGGCTAACTTATGCCGGGCCGGTAACGCTGAACCAAGACAGCATGTATACCGTCAGCTATCGTTCCACGGACAACGCGGGAAATGTGGAGGCGCACCAATCGTTCAGCTTCAATCTGGATGCGACTGCGCCTGCTATTACGGTTTCCGGTTTAGTATACGGTTCGTACACCGATTCCGTGGATATTACGCCTATTTTTACGCTGAACGACAACTTGTCCGGGGTAAACAGCAGCAAGACAACCGTGACTCTGGATACGTACAGTGTTCAGCAAGGTGCGACAATTCCACTTTATACGCTGCCTCTCGGTCCGCACACGCTTATCGTAACGGCAAGCGATCTGGCAGGAAATACGAGCAGTCAAAGCGTGCTGTTCCAGACATCGACAAGCATTCAATCCATACAGGCCTTGGTCACACGCTTTACGAATATGGGATGGATCGACAACGCAGGGATCGCCAATAGTTTGCAAAGCAAGTTGGCCGAGAACGCTCTGGTAGATTTCTTACGCGAAGTGAAGGCGCAAAGCGGTAAGCATCTCTCTGCGCAAGCCGCAGGCTACTTGCTTCGGGATGCCCAGTACTTGTTGAATTCTGGCCAGTAACCTCATTTCGATCCGAAGCCTCCCGCCAAACAGGGATCTCCTGCATGGCGGGGGCGTTCTACCATTACTGGAGGTGAATTACGGATGAGTAAGAAGTTCAAGAGCATCCGCATTCTGCTGATCGTTTTTCTCTTGCTTCAATCGTTACCGCTTACAGCCGGTGCGGCAGAGCCGTCTCCTTTGTTTGAAGACAGCTTCGCCGGAGGACTCGGCAATTGGGATTTGTTCGGCAGCACGGCTTGGTCCATCCAGGGCAGCGGAACGGACGCGCAGCTGAAAGGCACTACGACGGCGACATCCCCCCAGCGCGCGGTAGTGAAGCAAACCTTGCTTCCATACAGCTCCAAAGATTACAGCCTGGAGTTCGCCGCCAAGGGAGACCGCTTCCGGGCGATGTTCCGGTATACGTCCGGCACCAGCTATTATTTTTTGGAATTTAAAAATACGCAATATGTTGAACTATGGAAATACCCCAATTCATCCACTAACGTACAAGTGGGCACTCCCGTCGATATCGGCGCTGTCCTGCCCGGCTTCAGCCTGACGGATTGGCATCAATACCAGGTGGAAGTCAGAGGGAGCGAGTACAAGGTTTCCATTGACGGAAGCTTGGTCACGACTTTCACCGACCCTACCCTCACGGCGGGAGGGATCGGGTTCTCTTTGAAAAGCATCGGTCCGGCCGTCGATCTGAATGTGGATCAGGTATCGGTTAAGCCGGTCGCCGCTCCGGTTACGTTCACCATCGGTCACGCGCCTTCAGCGGAAGTTCCGTATAATGCCGATCTGGCTGTTGCTTTCACGGTCACGGATGCGGATTCCACAGCTGCAGCTGCCGTTCACTACGGCTATGGGGACGCAGCGCCGGATCAGGTTATTCAGGCGGCCGGAAACGGGAGCGGGTCGTACTCGGCGACCATTCCGGGAACGAACCGGTCGGACCGGATCCGTTATTATATTACCGCTCAGGATGCTAAAGGCCGGACGGCCCGTTTCCCGCAGTCCGGGGAGATTACGGTTCAGATCGGTGCGATCGCGCCCTACGTGAACGATTTCGAACGGGAGACGCCGGGCTCCGCCCCTGCCGGCTGGACGGCGACGGGGGCGAGCGTCAAAGTGATCCAGCTGCCGGACGGTAACAAGGTGTTCAACTTGAACGGTTCGGGAACCGCCAAGCTGAACCTCCCGATGTATTTGAACGCGGACAATTTTATCGTCAAATTCAAGGCGAAATACGAACGGACGAGCCAGGCGGTGCAAAATACATGGCGGCTTCGTTACCGCGCTGCGGACGATTCGAACAACAACGCAATGGAATGGGCGACGCATAACTCCAAATATTTTCTGATGCGGAAGACAACGCTCGGAGGCAACTATTATATCGCCAACTACGTAAAGTCGCTGCTGGACGAATGGCACGATTACGAGCTTCGCGTCAGCGGCATCACCCACGAACTGTACATTGACGGAGTAAAGGTGGCTAGCGGAGACGATTCCGATCCGCTCGCGCGGAGCAAAGGCTACTTCCAATGGAACATCGTCGGCGGCATCAATCTGATGATCGACGAATTTTCCATAGAACCGATCCCGCTGCCTTATGTGGTTGACCTTCAGCCCTCTGGCAATTATGCGGGGATTTACGCTCAGGAGGAAACCCCCGGGCTCAATCTGGCTTTGCAAGCCGGATCGGCGGCGCATGAGTTCCGGATGGATTATACGGTGCGCCGGGCGGATGGGGACCAGGCGGTTGTCGCTTCCGGAACGAAAACGTACAGCTTGGGGAAATACGGGGAACAAACCGATACGTTCCCGTTTGCGCCGGGGATAAACGGAATCGGAACCTATGAAGCATCGGCCGGGTTTACGATCGACGGAGTGAGCCGCCCCGAATTATCCAAGCGTATCCGTTTGGCGATCGTTGCCAAGGCCGCTCCGGTCAAGGAGCCCGATCTCGACAATGAGAGCAAATTCGGGTTGAATACGCACTATGCGCTGAATTGGCGGGACGATATCATCGACGGAGCCCGCAAGCTCGGAGCCCGCAGCCATCGTTCCGGCATCTCGTGGGACACCGTAGACAAGAACGTGAAGGACGCGTCCGGTAAGCCCGTTTACGATTACAGTGGGGTGGATCCCCAGCTGAACAAGCTCTTTTCCTACGGATTTAATCAAATTACGGTTTTGGGCCTCGATCGAAATGTGTACTATCAGGATGGCACCGCCAATACGACATCTTCTCTGAAAGCGATGGGGGACTTCGTTACCAATACCGTCAGCCGGTACAAGGGCAAGATTAGGCAGTGGGAAATGCCGAACGAACCGGAAATTTTCTCCAAGCCCTATATTCCGGCGGAATTCGTGCAGCTGCAAAAAACCGCATATCTGAGCATGAAGAAAGCGGACCCCGACGCCATGCTGCTCGCCGGCGACCACACCTCCAGCGTCCTCAGCGTGCTGCCGAAGGAACTGGAGCTCGGCTCCTACGACTACGCCGATGCTTATTCCTATCATCCGTACGTATACAACTCCATGCCGGACGGCAATTTGCAAAACCTGCTGAACGGAGTAAAGGATCTTGTGAACGCTTACGGCGGCTGGAAGGATTATTATTTGACGGAAGGCGGCTGGCCGACGGCCAAAGCCGGTTATCCGTCCGTTACGGAGGAAACCCAGCGGGATTATATCGTCCGCGCCTTCCTGAACTATATGATTACAGACCAGGTGAAGGCGTACGAGTATTACAATTACAAAAACGACGGTACGGACGACCGATATTACGACATTTTCTGGGGGATTACGGACAACGACGGGCGGCCGAAGCTGGCTTATTCCGCCGTCAACCAGCTAATGACCGAGCTCGACAAAGCCAAATATATCGGAACATGGGATGCCGGCGATCCGGCCGTTTCCGTCCAGGTGTTCCTGAATGGCGAAAAGCCGGTAATTGTTGCCTGGAAGAAAGTCGACCACAAGGACGATCCGGCCGTCAAGCCTCCGACAAGCACGATCACGCTTCCCTTCGGAGCGGAGAGGCTGAAGGTGAAGGACATCAACGGCGTCGAAATTCCGGTAACCGCGGCGAACGGCGGCGTTCGGCTTACCGTTCCCGGATCGCCCGTCTACATCGAGGGGGCGCCTGCCGATTTTGTGTTCCAATCTGCGGCGAAACTTCTGGACGGCAAGAAGCAGGAAGCGGCCGCCAAGCTGGACCGGACGCGGACACAGGCCAACGCCTCGCTGATCGACGGCGATATGGCGGAACTAACCCGCATCTATTCTGAGATGGCGAATGGGTCCGGGAACCGGGCTGCGGGACTGGAACAGGGGATAAAGGACATCTACTCGCTGATGGCGTTGATCGCCGGCCAGATCAAGAGCGGCGCCGTGGAGCGGGCTCCCGGCTACGTGGCGTTGGAGGCGCTTTACAACATGGCGGAGAGCGGCTCCGTCGCCTTGTCCTTCGCGCTGGGCGGCAGCGGTGCGAACAGCTTGGATTATGCAGATCGCGTGCAAGACGCAGCCGCAGCGTTCGAAGTCAAGAAAGGCGAGTTCAGCGTCATGCCGGTTTCCGCATCGGCGGTGCTTCGTATGAACCGATACGGCAGACTGGCGGAAGCCGCCCACGAGCGGGGGAGCTATGCGGACAGCTACGCGTACAATTTGCTGGCGAGGGAATTCGCCGGCGCCGTGAAGGCGATGATCGATTCCGAGCCGGCCAAGTTCGTCGGGGTGAGGGCTAACGTCGTGCCGATGCAAATGAACGGGGAAGCCGGCTTTACCAATACGGTCACGCTGTCCCTTGTCAACGATACGGATGTCCCTCAGCAGGTGACCGTTCGAACGAAGCTTCCGGACGGCTGGGAGTCCTCGCAAACCGAACCGACCGGAGCCGAGCTGACCGTTCCTGCAAAAGGAACGCTGGACCAGCCGTATCATGTGCTCGTGCCGGACAATACCCGCAAAGGACGTTACGACGTCACGTTCGACATTTCGTACAACGGAGCGTCCTTCGATACGAAAATAGTTCAGCTCACGGTGGAAGACGGCATTGACGTCAAGCTTCTTCCCACGAAGAAGCCGATCGAAGAGCTGGATGTGCTCTCCGTGCAATTGACAGGAACATCGTCCTACGAGAAGACGGGCAAGGTGACCGTCAAAGGTCCGGACGGCGCCTTGCTGGAGCCGGTAACCTCGAATGCCTTCAGCGGGCTCAAGAAAGGCGATACCATTCGATTGAACTTCCGTTGGATTTATCATAAGCCAGCCCCGTTCAACGAATACGTCGTCGATTTACAGATCGATGAGACGGCGGCGGGCAAGGCGATTTTCCACGATCCTGCTTTGCCGTTGGATTTCAACCTTGTTCAGAAGGCTCGCGATGTAACGGTTGACGGCCATCTGGACGATTGGAAGGATGCCTTCCCGTTCCATCTTCACAGCAAAGCGCAAAATGCGAGCGGGTACCACGACCCCAACAATCTGGATGCGACGGCATACGCCAAATGGGCGGAGGACGGATTGTACTTCGCCGTATCGGTTCGGGACAACGTGCACAAGCAATCGGAGAATACGGCGAACATGTGGAAAAACGACTCCGTTCAAGTCAGCCTGGATCCTCTGAACAACCGGGAGTCCCCGTATGGGCCGGATGACGAGGAATGGGGCTTCGCCCTTGCGGATGACGGTTCGCTGCTCGTCAACGTTTTCTACTCGGCACCACCTAATCCGAATGGAGATATGACCGGCCAGGTTCCGTTCAAAGCGATTCGGGACGATGCTGCGGGCAAAACGTACTACGAATTTATAATTCCTTCTGTCTACGTGAAAGGCATGTTGCCAGCGCTCGGCGGAAGGATCGGAATGAACGTCGCCGTCAACGACGCCGATTACCAGAACGGCCGGGACGATTTTATTCAATGGACCAAAGGGACGGCCGACTCGAAGAACACGGCGTTGTACGACGCTTTCTTATTCATTGATAATAATCCGGCGATTCCTGTGACAGGTGTGGCTCTGGACCCGAAGGAGCTGCTTCTCCGCCCGGGACAGGAAGCGCCATTAACGGCGCTCATTACACCGGCCGACGCCACCGACAAGACCTTGCTCTGGTCGAGCGGCAATCCGTCGGTCGCGCAAGCCGTTTACGGCGGGATCGTGAAAGCTTGGAGCGACGGGGTGACCGCCATAACCGTGACGACCGAGGATGGAGGATTCCAGTCTTCCGCCACAGTGACGGTGGACGGGACGGCGCCCGTGACAACGGATGACGCTCCCACCGTCTGGGTGAACAAAGACGTTGTGGTTACACTCTCCGCCACCGACGGGGGCTCCGGAGTAGCCGATACTTACTACACAGTCGATGGCGGACCCCCGCAACTAGGCAAGTCTATTCTCATTACGGCCGAGGGCAAGCACTCCATCTCCTATTGGAGCGTTGACAAGACGGGCAATATCGAAGCTCCTCATACGGCGGTTGTACAGATTGACAAGACGGCACCTACGCTTGCTATCGTGGTGGATCAAAGCGTTTTATGGCCGCCTAACCATCAGATGATTACGGTGAATGCATCCGTTTATGCGGTCGACGGCTTAGCCGGAATTGCCTCTGTCGTCCTTACCTCGATAACTAGCAGCGAGCTTGATATGGGGGTAGGTAGCGGAGATTTGCCGAACGACATTCAAGGCGCGGAAATCGGCACGATGGACACTCAGTATATGCTACGGGCCGAAAGAGCGGGCAATGGCAGCGGACGGATTTATACCATTATGTATACGGTAATCGATCAGGCAGGCAATAAAATTAATGCGGTTGCGACCGTGACGGTACCTCGTAGTCAGTCAAAAATCGACTCATAAATATCAAACAGTGAGCCCCTCAATCGGCGTAGTCCGGATGGCGGGGCTCCTGCCATAACGCCGGCGAGCAGGGGGAAGTTGATTCTGCGCAAGTGAGTAACCGCATTTACCAGATATTGTCATGTAGGATTTGCAACCTTGACGATGGTGTACTGGGAGACAGCGAGCACCGGCGGCGATCAACCGGAGGTAAGGCGGGAATTCGTGCAGATCTGGCGAGCGGCTGAGAAGATCGTGTATTCCCGGACGCTTCAGGCGGTGTCGAGCGCCAGGACGAGGATCGAGCGCGAATTCGATCCTGATGTGATCCGGAGGCTGAAGGAGTCTTCAGGAGCCGCATTACGATTGGCGGCCCCGAGCTTGCCGGGCAGGCGTTGAGCGCGGGTCGGACAGGAACTGATTCGCAGATTAGGGACGCAAATAGAGGCAGTTATGCCAAATTACTGTGCCTGGGTATCGAATTACACCTCAGTATGTAAAGGAACATTTGGAAAATGCAAAACAAAATATCAATTGGAAGGTTTTTAAGACAACTCCATATGGTTTCAGAGCATGGATTGAACTTGCAAACCGGTTTTCACAAGATGTTCGAAACGAAAGCGTTGCGATGACATTGACTTCGAACTAAATTGGAGAATTTGTAACATATGAATACAAACTTGGGATTAGTTCGGGGTAATGTTATGGAAGTTCGTATTTAACTGTTATTACTGGACATTGGATAATTTAGTTGGCAAAGCATGAAAAGTGGATAACATATTCACAAAATTCGTATTTTATACATATGTCTATAAATCGATATAAGTCCTTGCGTTGTTGCAGCATGGTCGTGTGTCGGAGGACAAGAACATATATCCATAAAAGACAAGAAGTTGTATTGGATCTCTTCCCTTTGTCCAAGCAAAGATTAGCTCGGAGCGAAAAAAGATGACTTCTAAAGTCATCATAAGACAATTTCAATATGTATAGACAACAACTCAAACCGAATCTTCGCATCCTAGAACGCTGGATGCAGTTGCCATGGTGAGATATTTTATAACTTAGTGCGGCATGTAGACTCAATTCCTTTTCAAATTTTATCAGACGCTGAGGTTTACATTTTACTTCTTCGGCGCCATTTATGCCTCAATCCCCCTTTTGTTCTTCAATAACCAAAAGTTCAATTTAAAACGCATACCCAAAGAGGTCAAATTTCCTATAATCAGTTATTAAGTCCAGTTTTCTTACCATGATTTTCAGTCGGTTATGAGCTGGTCAACGAACGGGTTCATTACATCCGGTTGCAGCATTTGACAGGCAAAATTAAGCGGCTTCAGTCCAGTAGAATTCAGGACCAAAGCCGCTTAACAGATCTTTTTTTTACTGTCTACTTGACGGGGTGCAGTTCAGATCAATGATTCTTGCTCTGCGATGAAATATAGCAGCAGTTGTTCTTTATTTGCTGATTTTTCCATCGGCCTCGATGTCCCTATTTGTCATCTCCTCCGCTTCCCGGAGTGCAGTGTTCACATCCTTTTTGCCCAACAATACGTCTGTAAAGGCAACATTCAAATGCTTGTAAGCAGTCTCTTTGTATTTGTTCGTTTCGGCGGCCGGAGCGAACTTTTTGGGGAGAAAGCCCTGAATGTTGCGGTTTTTCAAATAGTCGATATCCTTACCGTACTCGTTCAGCGCATCCCGGCTTTTCAGCGTCGGGAACATGCCATTATGCGATATATGCTTCTGCACTTCGTCCGAGGTCAAGTATGAGATCACCTGGAACGCCTGGTCCTTGGCTTTACTTGTTTTCGTTACGTAGAAATACGTCGGGTAAGTCTGTGGACCAACCCCTGGCATCTCCTTGTACTCCGGATAGGCGAACACATCCCAGTTGAAGTTGTTTTTAAAGCGCGCGGCTCCGAGCAAGTTCATCCCCAGATACATGGCGACGGTTTTATCTTTTTCGAACATTTCCAGCTGTTTGGCATAAACCACGGTTTGGCTGTCCGGCTGATTGCCCGGAATGGAATAAAAACGGGTGAACGTTTCAAATACTGTCTTGAACTTGTCGGTTGTAAGCATCGACTTGTTCGTTTTCGGATCGACAAACGGGACGGAATACTGATTCAGGAGCGCCACATGCTGGAAGGATAGAATTGTGCCCCAATATTGCCGGCCCTCGTCCGTGCGGGACATCTTCTTCGAGAGCTCAAACATTTCGTCCCACGTCATACCGTCTTTCGGATACGGAATGCCGAATTTATCAAAAAGATCTTTGTTGTAGAAAACCGTAGGCGCCTGCGTAAACACAGGCAATCCATAAATTCCGCCCTTCGCAATTTGCCGTTGAAGCTCTACCGATGACGGCTCCAAGCGGTCCAGATCGTAGTTGTTCTTCTTGATCAGTTCGCTAATATCGTATTCCAGCTCGAACTTCAGCAACGTCGAGCCGAGCGAATCGAACAAGATGTCGATGGTTTGATTGGTGGCGATCAATTTGTCCATCGTCGTATCCTTGCCATACACAATGAACTTGGGCGTCACGTGAGGAAACTTCTCCTTGATTTTGTTGCCGAACATTTTCATGAAATCTTCCTCGTTCAAGAGGCCTGAAGTCGAGTAAAAGTACAAATCCACCGGCTCCTGCTTTTGTTCCTTAACAGTTGCACCCGCATCCTCTGCCGCTTGATTGCCGCCGTCTTTGTTGGTGCAGGCCGACAACAGGGAAAGCGACAAGATCAGTACTAAAAATAACGGTATACATTTTTTGAGCATTATGATATCACCTCGGTTTTTAAGATTCAGCCCCTCTTCTTATTGGGCAGTAGAAATAACAAGCAGCGCATTGCTGACGGGACGTTCCGATCCGTCGGAGGGACGATTCAAGACGGTCAATGCGCTGTCACCCGGTTTGCGGACAGCGAATGTCGATGATCCGCCCCCGTCCGCATTGATGGCCTCCTCCATTCCGAGGGATTGCAGATAACGCGCCGCCGAGAGGAAAGATATCCCATCCGAATACCCTTTTTGCCGCCCATCGAAAACGAAGACATATAACTGCCCGTCTTTGGATGCGAGTACGGTTCTGGGGTGGATATCCACATTTCGGAAATTGGCCATATCCAATATATTAGCCGGTACATTTCCTTTATTAAGCAAAGCCCGGGCTGCAGGATGATCGGCACCGGCCACCGCATAAGTGGCCTGATTCAACCCTTCCCCCAAATCGATGGAGATCGATACACTGTCGCCTATGCTGACGTGTTCTTTGATCCATTCCGCTTTATTACCGCTCGCGGTGAGAACGAACTTTCCTTTGGGCAGCACCGTATTGTTCGACGCGTACACCGCTTCGACTTTTCCGACCAGCTTCTTACCCGGCTGCAGCTTTTCGTCAGGATTAACAGGTGATATCCGTACGTCTACTCCAAGAGGAGTGCCTGTGGAGTCGACACCTTCGGATCTGGTTGTGGCGCTGAATCGATCGGTAAGAAAGAATGCACTGTTGCCGAGAGCCGCTTTCCTGATTTTATTAACCCCGTCCAGCTCCAGCGTTTTCCCGTCCGCAGCCTGAAACTCCGACTTAATGGAGAGATCTCCGCCTATTTTCAACTTCCGGTCCTGCATAACGGCGAAGAAGGTCGTCGCGGTTCTGCCCGGCGAAGTTACGATCTCGCCTTCGGTAATCTGCAATCCTAATGGAACCCCGGTTGCAATATCGAATAAATCGAAATTGAAGCCGGCAACGACCCGATGATTCTCACGATCATGACGCTGGGCCAATGCCGTCACTTTTTCTTTGGTGCCGATGCTAGAATCTGGGGAAACCACCTCAAGTCTGACATCCGGGTGCTGGGGGTTGATCTTCATCATGTAAGTCGCCGCGGTCACTTCGCTTCCCGCGTAGATCTCGCTTGGCGTCTGCGGTTTCTTCTCTGGATCGGGTTCTTCCATAAAGCGGAACCCCGAAGACACTGTGATCGCTTTGCTCTCATAAGTTACTCCCGGGGCAACGGGAACAACGTCGTTGGATGCCCCGTCGGCGGCAATGCGGGGGATTAGAGGCAGTAAGAATCCACTTCCCAAAAACACGGCAACAGAAAGTAAGCATGACATAGCAATAATGTATCGTTTTCTTAACGGAAACATGTCGTTCATCCACTCCTCTTATTGGCGATGGGTACTGGCCCTTCAATTCATTAGCTTTCGTCCGAAATCACCAGCAGCGCGTTGCCGATCGGACGATCCGCCCCGTCAGAAGGCCTGTTCGTCACGGTAAGCTGCGTATCACCCGGGTTACGGACGGCGTAAGTAGACGATCCTACCCCATCCACATTGATAGCTTCTTCCATGCCAAGCGACTGTAGGTAGCGCGCAGCTTCAATCAGCGATACGCCATCCGAGTATCCCCTTTGTCTTCCGTCAAATACAAACACATGCAAGTTCTTCTCTTTGATCGCTACAATCGTTCTCGGCTGATGATCCACATTTTTCAGATCAGACATGTCCAAGATTTGCTCCGGAACCTCCCCGCCCTGCAGCAGTACTTTCCCGTCCTGATTATTAGCGCTCCCCATTGCATAGACTGCCTCATTCACTCCCTGATCAAAATCCGTCCGGAACGATACCTTCTTACCCGCTCGCATATGATCCTTCACCCATTTTGCCTTCGTTCCGCTAGCGGTAAGCACGAATTTCCCTGCAGGGATCTTGTTGTTCTGATTCTCATACACCGCTTCGACGACACCCATAATATCCTCGCCCGGCCTCACTTTCCCATCCGACGCGGTCGGGGATATGACGACTTCCACACCCGCACCTTTCGATAAGGTTGAGGCACCATATCGGTCCGAGACGATAAATGCATGATCGGTATGTTTCTCCTCCCGTACCCGGTTAACACCGTTCAATACAATTGTCGAGCCATCCTCAGCGGTCAATACCGAGCGGATCGCGACAGGGCCTCCCATCTTGACGGTACCGTCCGGCATAATGGCCATATGGGTTATTGTCGAATTATCCGGTGTCGTCATGACTTCTCCGCTCGTGATCTGGAAACCCATCGACATCCCGGCCGGGTAAAAAAAATCAAGATTAAAGCCGGCAACGACCCGATGCCCCGCTTTGTCATTCTGCTTGGCGATATTGAGAAGCGTGTCTCTTCCGGTGGCACGCCCCGCCGGTGATACGATTTCCAGCCTCACATGAGGATTTCCGGTATCGATTGCTGCGGTATTAAGGACATTGGTTACATGGCTTCCCTCGAATGGCTTACTTTGTTGACTTACGGAATAACCGAACAAAGTCTCAAATCGCATCGTCTTTTTCTCATGAATGACTCCCGCTGCGGGTTGAAAGCGTTCCTTCCCGATTCGGCTCATATCACGTTCCTGACCGGTGGCAGACAGCGTTGAAGACCATGTAAGGGGAAGCAATAACAGGCCGGGAATCATTATGCGTTTCGTCCATATACTTGCCGATTTTCTCCAGACAGGCATCATAGAAACACTCCTTACAGGATGATTTTCATTGCATGGGTTTTGTATAAATAAATCAAGACCAGAATATGGAAATGAATAACAGTAATTTGCTAGCAAAGATCCGTTGAGTAAGGCTGGCGGTGAAATAATATTAGAATAGGCAACCCCCCTCCAAAATAATAATTTATTGCATCATAAAAAATGACACCGGTGTCAATAATGATAATTCCAAGATTAGCCGCTGTTATCTTACCCTGATTGCTTCTCGCGCTGAAGCAAAGCGCGCGCATGTTCCGTATAAGCAACAAATTTTGTCATATCTTCAAAAATAGTGTAATCCGTTTTTCCCATTTCAATCACATTCAGTCTTTCAACAAGCAGCCCGGATAGATTGTGATGAAACTGCTTGAGTTGTACCTCCTCCTCCGGGGTCAGTTGTATCTGCTGGTATCCGAAGGAAATGTGATAGCCGTATCTATCATGGTTTGGAAAACGGACCCCCGTCACACGGGATACTAGGTCTCTGAAATGATTAAGGCGCTGATGCGTTGCCTGATCGTAGGGACTTACAATAATCGTAGTTTTATAGATCCGCTCCACCTTCATCGTAAAACGTTCAGGGAACTCAAGTGATTCAAGCGCTTTTGCAAAAAAACGATCGACTTCTTCAAGCGGCGTTTCCAAATCTAAAAGGGACGACCAGTACGGAGTCAACCGATTATAGTGACACAGCAATTCAAAGACCGTCATATGAAACGATTCAAGCGGATTCCATGTAAATTTATGAGCGAATGGGAGCTTGGAGGAGTGCTCTTGTTGTATCCAAACAATTTCATCGAGCACCTTGGGCTGGTCGGCTAAATTACATACGATCGTATTGCCCGGAAACGAACGGAAGGAACCGTCCTCATTGAATTTTTTTCGCTCACCGACGACAATAGTATAGTTATTGGACATCAGTAACACCTCATGTTTGTCATTTTTCGTAACCACTCTCAAAAAGAATCGGATTGCCGAAGAACTGCCAACGGCCGCCGATTATTTGACGCTTTTCCGTATGACCAACTGCGGTTCGACTTCAATGGAGCAAACATCCTCTGCTTGAAGCAGCAACTTGTCGATCACTTCGAACATTTTGTTTGCCAGCGTCTCAAAGTCTTGCGCCATCGTAGTCAAGGGCGGATAATAATATCTTGAAATCGGGATGTTATCGAAACCTATGATCGAGACATCATTCGGAATCGACAGGCCGTTAGCATAAACGGAATGGTAGACGGCAATCGCCTTCTCATCCCCGGAAACGAAGAAAACTTGTGGAACATCACCGCCTGCTATTTTGCCGTCCACAAACTGCTTGATTCTTTCCAGGTTATTCATGTCATGCACAATCTCCAACTGATCGAGCGATATGCCGCTTCGCAGATAAACGTCCCTGATCGCCTCCTCCCTCTCCAGATTCACTCCAATCCTTGCGCCTAGAAGCAGACAAATCCGGGTCAGTCCCCTACCGAACAAAAACTGTGTCGCTTCCAATATGCCTTTCTTGTTGTTATTGCTGATCGAAACGGGAACCTGCTTGTTTCTTTCAAACGAAATAAGCGGAATCCTGTTGTTCTGCGCCAATTCGATCCGCTTGTCATTTTCCTGAAGATAGAACAAGATGACCGCATCGATATAGCCGCTGGATTGCTCCATCATGGAATTAATCAAATCACCATCATCGTAAATGATTTCCTGAATCAAGCTGTAGTGCCTGCTACGGGCTGCCTGGTTCATATACGACATCAGGATATCAAACCATTGCGTCGTATTTTGCCCGTATGTTTTGCGGATGGAGATTAAAACATTTTTCATCGTCTTCGTGCTTAAATTTTTTGCAAATAGATTCGGTTTAAAATTTGTATTGGAAATTACCTTTAATATTTTATCGCGGGTTTCCGGTTTGACGTTAGGCTCATTGTTAATGACGCGCGAAACGGTTTTGAACGAGAAGCCCGACAGTTCCGCAATATCGCGGATCGTATATTTTCTTTCCATTTTTCTCACCTGCCACTTAATTTGACACCGGTGTCATTTTTCCCGATACTTCAATTTAACTTTGTTTAACATAAGTTGTCAATTCAAAAAATACGAAGGTTTCGTAAAGATCGGAGGAAAAAAGGTTCAGGTCAGAATTGATCCTTTTCCTAAGTTATCGAGGATGGTGAATAGTCCAACACATTATTCTTTCTTTCCGTGATACCAATTCTTCCTTGCGCTGCCGGGAGTACTGGTGCGTTGTTTTATCCATCCTCGGCCACCCCTTGCACCCAACTTCCTCCCCGCCTCCTTCCCATTCCGGTATCTATTTGCTCAAATCAAAGCACAGACGGTACATTCCGTACTTTGGTTTGGTGCCTATCTTCGTAGTAGGGGGCAGCACAGCACTGTATTAAACCAGGCACAGTGGAAAACGCATCATCTTGTTGTCGCTATTCGGCTAAACATGCAACTTGGTGTCCTGCACAAAGGACAAGAAGTTATATTCATAAAACAAAAAATCGCGCTTTGCGCGGGCAAATATGAATATATGTTCTTGTCCTCCTACATAAGGTGTCCTTACTCTTGTCGGTTGACAAGAACTTGATGTCATAAATGACAAGTATCCCATTCCTGCGACATAAAAAACATCGCCGCATACTCGTGCGATGTTAATACAACTGGCCGATCGATCTGACCGGCTGCCTTCGTGTATATATTCAGCTCCCTCGGTACAATTTAACTTTCTCACGAATGCTCGCTTATTCGCAGGATTTCGCCCTTGTTATGAGGGCTGAAAGTTAGGAAGAGCGACCCCGCTAAAGACTTTGGCAACATGAAGGCGTGCGGAAATAGAGGGGGAGGTTCTTGCCCCATTAATTTCCAGATACTGCACGCATTCTCCACACCGCCCTCGGAGGTTTTCACTCCCATGTCTCAACGGGTCTTTGCCCTCTCATTCCTTCGTTACGCCTGTCCAAGGGGTGGAGGCCGGTCTTGCTATCGTTACGGGTCGATGCCCTTTGGTTGAATATATCCGGTACTCCGTGCTTTCTTTTGAAATCCCGCGAATAAGCCAATCTACGTGCAACGAAACGGTATGACTTGGTTTAAGCAGCTTGCTGAAGAGGCAATGTTTTATGGGGGATGTACGCCTGACCCGTGCGTGCCATACCGACCAAGATTCGAGCGAGTTTACCGCACAGTTTCATGACCGATCTCATCTTCTTCATCTTCTTTACGTGCACATTATGTGCGTGAATGGTTTGAAACTCTGGATTATTCATTACTAAACTCATGGTCATCATGAAGATGAAGCGACGAAGGCGAGAGCGTCCACGCTTGCTAATCTTCATCTGTCCGGTCCATTTCCCTGAACTGGCCTCAGCAAGATTAAGACCCGCATGACGCAGCAGGGCATTTCCGTGAACAAAGCCGCTTAAATCACCAGCCTCACCCAGAATACCGGCCAGTGAAATGGCGCTAATCCCTTTGACAGCAAGCATGGACTTTGCGAAAGGAATGCATTCTAATACGGAAACAATCTCACGCTCTACGTCCTGCAGCTGTGTACAAGCCAGGTCATACTCGGCGAGCAGTTGCTTCAAGTGAAGCTTGTAGGCCTGCGCAGCTTGTCTGGAACCGACAGAGCGTCCAGCCAGTGCGATTAAGGTGCGAGCCTTCCGCTCGCCGCAGTGCCTCTTCATAAGGGACTTCCATCCCTGAATCAGGTCTTGCGGTTGCAACTCGCTCAGTTCTACTGGCGTTGGGAACAGACGAAGCGTAGCTAACGAACCGACGCCCATCAGGTTCTTAAAGACCTGCCGCAGCTCAGGAAAAACTACGTCAACCCAGCGATGAATTTGGTTTTTGGCACTTACGACTCGTTTCACCACAAAGTCCCGGTTGGAGAGTAAGACACGCAGCTCTGTAAAGGATTCAGGCGTGGTGCGTGCGATGGAGTAATACCCGTTCTTCACCATGTCGGCAATGACCAGCGCATCCTTTTTATCGCTCTTTGAGGGCGTATTGTCGCGGTTTTCTTTGTTCTTTTTCACGAGATGCGGATTTACGAGAACGACCTCAAACTGGCGTTTTGCAAGCCAACTCGATACATTGAGCCAGTAGTGTCCGGTTGGTTCCATTCCCACAATCGCGGTAGTTAAGTGATGCGTGGTTTGCAGCCGCTGGATCCATTGAAGAAGATTGTGGAAGCCATCTTCGTCGTTGGAAAAGGATAAAGGGCTGCCGATCACAATACCGCGAAAGTTTACGGCACGTGCGACATGCGTTTGCTGGGCGATATCGATCCCAACAACGAGATGCTGAGCCGTAATCTTTTCAATGAGTTGATTTTGTCGGGCTTGCGATTTAAACTTCATAGTAGAGCGTCCTCCTGGATGATGGGATTTTAAGGGCTATGACCCGTTGCGTACTCCCATCGTACCGAGGCGCTCGTTTTTTTGCAAAGCGCAAATTTAACGCTCTACAGGAATGCTATCGTGCCCGTTAGCTTAGCGACGTTTCGTCCTTCGTACTGTTTTTCCAGCAGAATAAAGCAGGACAAAATAGATTGGGAATATAATCAATCCTGCGAAAGCAATAAAAATACCGAGTGCGGCTCGGGCGTCACTATTCCATGCGTCTACGTGTTGTATCGCATAAAGTACATAAAATAACCAAGCCACCAAAGCAACGAATCCCAGCCTATATCCTATGCCCAAAAGTACGTCTCCTTCCTTGATAAGCACTGGTCTGCGATCATCACTATACAGGCCGGCGGATTAGATTTGTTGAGCTATCGTTTCTCGTTAGTTTAGCGACGACATCGCAATCATCAACAAAAAGCGTATTTAAGCACGGAATAGAATATCAATATCCCCATCTACAAATCCAATTCCTATTGCAGATGTACTTTTGAGGATGTTTGCATACTCTCCTTCTTTAAGATAACGTTCCACTAACATCGTAATGTAGTTTAAACCTTGTTCCCAATGTTGAATATCTTCTGTTCTTTTTATATAGCAAATATCTTCTTCCGAAGTAAAATAGTCGTTACAAGCCCAATCTGAGTCATCCTCATCGAATTCATCTGACCCAATTAATTGTACATCGTATGTATCTTCTGAACCTTCATATAAGTTAAAATTGAATGCTTTGATTCCTTTGGGGATGTCTTGCTCTAAAATCTGATTTAACCAATTTGAAAACAACTTATAATTCTCAATAATACTTTCCCCCACTTTTAATAAGAGTTTTGTTAATTATGATGTTATATTCTGAAGTTATACAATTCAACAATTCTGCCCGTTTGTCCAATAAAAAAGCACTCATTTCACTAACGTCCTCCGCAATGATTTGGCTTTTCTATATGAGCGGTTCACCGCGCTGTCTGTACCCGTTAGCTGAACGAACCGATCGACTAAGGTTTTTCCGTAAAAAAGGCATGAGAACCGCGTGGGCAAGTCTCATGCCTTTGCTATGCATAGTTATTCACCAGCAGCGAAGCTGTCGATCGCTGAAAGCGGGAGATGATCGGTAATGATGCGGCTGTAATGCGCCAACCGTACGATACCTCGTTCGTCAATCAAAAATTCGGCAGGTATCCGGTTGAAGTTCGAACCTTCCTCCGGAGTAAGAGCAAAGCCGGCAGCGACCGCATCGGCGACAAACGACTTCGTGTTCGCATCGGCCATTGTCGCGTGTACTTTCTCTTCGGATGTCTCGACACCGTATAACTCGTATAATTGCGCTTTCGGGTCGGCGACGAGCGGGAACGAAGCGTTTTGGGCGCCTACATATCTCCGCATATTCGCCTCCGGCGATTCGAAGACAGCGACGATGTCCATGCCTTGGCGCTGCCAACCCGGATAGCGACCAATAAAATGATGCACACGCAAATTACAAACGGCACAGGCAGAGAAACGTAAAAAAGCGAGCAGTACTTTGTGGCCGCGAAAACTTTCAAGCGATATGGGATTGCCATAGAGATCGACGGTACGGAACGCTGGGGCAATCATACCCTGCTGAAGCTGGCGAATCATCGGTGATTCCTCCTGTACAAGGGAAATTGATTTACTTCTCCACTATATCAGGAAGAGTGGCACCGCTTCTGTGACCTAGTCACCAATTAGCGCTTCCAATTCATTGCGGCGTGTGATCCGTACCCAACCTCGTCCTGTCTCCACCCACCCCTGCCGATGATATCGCCGCAGCGCGCGGCTCACGACTTCACGGGCGGTGCCGATCTCGGCGGCAAGCTCATTATGCGTCATTTGTAGCAGCGGATGACACTCCGACGTGGAACTCAGCAGTGCTTCTACCAGCCGCATGTCAAGCGGTTTAGTCTGCCTCGTTTGGAGCTGTTCGCCCATACGCATAATGCCATCGAGAAGGCTGCCGAACACTGTTCTACGGATCGGCTCGTATTCCTGCACCCAGCGGAGGAAGCTTAGTTTGGTAACAAACAACGCCTCGACCTCTGTCTCGGCCTCAATGGCGGCGGGGTAGTCACGCCCGCTCAGTCCACTTATCACAAGGAGAGCGCAAATTTCGCCGGGGGTAAGTTTATTGACGACCCACTCGCTCCCATCCTCCCCGATCTGGCTGATACGGGCGATGCCGCTTAGCAAAAACATACCGAAGGACGTGGCTTCCTCCCTCTGGAAGAGACGCGACTTGGCTGGGAATCTCCTCACTTCTGGCTGTGCTTCCGCCCAATCCTCGGGGCAAACAGCCCGCAAATATGGTAAAACTTCCAGCACCTGCTTATCCGTGACGATTGAAGTCATGCTCCGTTCCCCATCCTTTAATTCGTACTTCTTCATTCCCAAATCTTTTCCTCGTGGTCACTCGTTCTCCACAGTAATGTTGTAAATTATATCATATTTACCACACTAACCTCCCGTTAGCAATGAAGCTGCCCGTTCCTGCCGGCAGCTTCGTCTTATTTAACGTTAAACTATCGTGCCTTTTAGCTTAATCCAGTCGAGTACGGAACACGCTGGCGAATGCTCTCTCAGGTTACATTCAGGATAATGTCCTTTAGTTCAATCAGAGTCTTGATTCGATAGCTGGCCTTGCGGCAACCATGAGCGCATTCGAATTACACCTGTCTGGTTAATGTCGCTTAGAATAGATAAGCATTTAAGTTCTTTTGAAGCCGTTCCTTTTCAGAATGCGTGCCGTCGACGGCAAATTCCTTGCCGGTGATCATTTCGAAGAGGCGGATATAACGATGCGACAGTTCAATGATAAGGTCATCAGGTGCGGACGGCAGGATTTTTTCTTTATAGGGGTCGCAATGCTCCCTGAACCAAAGTCGCAGGAATTCTTTGTCGATATTCTCGGGTTCCTTGCCCTCGGCTAACCTCGATTCAAATGTCTCTTTAATCCAATAGCGGGAAGAATCGGGAGTATGTATCTCGTCGATGAGAAGAATCTCTCCTTTGTCATCAATACCGAATTCATATTTGGTATCTACAAGGATTAATCCGTTCCTAGCTGCGATCTCTGTGCCCCTGGCAAAGAGCGAGAACGCGATTTTTTGCAAATACCCCCAGGTCTCTTGGTCGATTAGGCCTTCGTCAACGAGTTGAGCAGCTGACATCGACTCGTCATGTGCTGCTGATTTCTTTGCCGGGGTCAGGATCGGTTTCTCAAACCTCTGATTTTTCTTCATTCCATCGGGTAGGATGTTGCCACAGATGTCTCGGATGCCTTGTGAATATTGGACCCAAGCCGAGGTATCAGTCGAGCCCGTAAGATAGCCTCGCATTACGAATTCTACCGGAATTACCGTGCATTTTTTTCCTATAGTCACATTCGGGTCCGGGATTTCTATAACGTGGTTCCTTACTATGTCCGAGGTGTTTTCAAACCAAAAAGCGCTAAGCTGGTTTAATACTTGGCCTTTAAACGGAATATTGGCAAGAATCCTGTCAAATGCGCTTTGGCGGTCTGTGGTGATAAGGAGTAGCGAATCACCCAGATCATATGTGTCGCGAACTTTATCTCGTCTGAACCCGGGTACATTCAGAAATGAGGTGTCATCGAGACAGTTCTTTAGGTTTTTTTGGATAGTTTCTTTGGATATCATGCAAGCCCACCTGACCTTTCAATAAATAAAATAAAAAAAAAGCATCTGATCTGAGATCAAATACTTTGCCCAGGCGTACGGCTTATGAAATATGTGCTCCCCCGTAGTTACCTACGTTACGCCAGTCACACATATTTAAATACAATCCTATAATATCAGACAATTCCATTATTTCCAATACTGTTTTTGTTAATTTTTACATTGTGCTTATTGGATCTATCTTGCCCGTTTGCTTAATGGCAAGCCCGTGATACAACCAAATATGTTCATCCGACACTCTAGATTTCAGTTCTTTGGGCGATTTCCAATCTTGTCGTCGGGAATGTCCCCAAGTTCTTGTCATCGGTTAATGACAAGAACTTGGGGACATAAAAACAAAAGCCGCGGAATTCGCGACCTTTAATGTAACCATGTTCTTGTCTTCCGACACCTCTCCTCCCTACTATTGTCGGAAATGGGGTCAAGTTCTTGTCAAATTCGGGAATGGGATAAAGTTCTTGTCATCCCACAATTTCGCTGTTCAATGACACAAAACAACCCCCAATCAAATGATTTGATTGGGGGTTGTTTTGTGCAGGACCGTTACCTGGTGGTCTGGAGGTAGCCAAACGGCTCGACCTTTTCAGGAACAGCTCTGAAAGAAAATCGGACACGGATTCACCGCCCCAATCCACAGAGGTCATCCCGTAAAAGACCTCAAGGTATTGTCTCATCTCTTCGCGCAGTCGACCGTTCTAATGACACCAAGAAAACCCTTCCGGTGCGAGGAACTGCGTCGTTACGCCTTGGCGAATACCTGCCCAGCGGTCCCTTCCGCCGGTAAGCACCTTCTCGGAATGAACGTGTACATCGATGAAGCTCGGTGCCTGCTACACAAAAACCCTCTGCATTCACCGTTCTTGCAGCCGTGATGCCGGCCGTATCCCCGACGGCAACGATCCTGCTCCGATCCGATCGCCACATTTTACCGCTTTCGGCCTGTTCCGTCTACAACCGTTCCGTCTTGAATTAGAATTTCGCACTCCACCGTCCGATCACCTCCCCGTTTTCACGGCAATGGCATCGATCTCCACCAGCAAATCATAGTTCAGGTCGCAATATACGGTCGTTCGACTCGGATATGGCTTAGAAAAATAGCGCTCGTAAATTTCATTGAAATCCTTATATAAGCCGCGATCCGACAAGTAGACATTTACCTTGACGACGTTGTCGAAATCAAGCCCGGCTGCTTTCAGTACCGCACGGACGTTTTCTAGCGTTTGGATCGTTTGGGACTCCAGATCGCTCCCAACGACTTTCCCGTTTTGGATCCCTCCCTGACCGGAAACGAAGATCAGCGATTCCGTCTCGATCCCGGAGGAAAACGGCTTATCGGTTTGTGGCCCAGTCTCGATTTCTCTTTTCATCATTCGCCTCCAAATGTAGGGAATTTCATTCTCCCTGGCTCATGGTTTGGGTGACTTGATGCAGCCAATCCGATAATGAGGTCACGATCGCATTCAAATACGCTCTACCTTTCTCTTCCGTAGCCAGGTTGGCCGCATCGGTATAGCCGTCATAGCCGGTCAGCATGCCGTGCTTGCCGATAAAACCGGGAATGCCGCTGTTAAACCAAGGAGTAAGCGTATGGGAGTCCGTAATCTTATCGGATCGAAGCAAATCGGATCGCAATGCCATGATAAGCGCGGTTTCAAAGCCTCCGGCGTGCCCGGGGACCATCCCGACATCACGCGCGTACGCATCCTGAAGGGCTTGACCCGATACCGTCCAATAAGACGCCGAAGCCGTCCAGACCGGATGCTTCACCGCGATGTCGGAGGCAACCTGAATCATGATCCGTTCATTGCCGCCGTGGCCGTTGACAAAAATAAGCTTTCGAAAACCGCACCGGACAAGACTTTCGGCTATATCCGTCAGCATGCCTAAATAAGTAGTGGAACGGAAGGAGATCGTTCCGTTGAACTGCAAATGATGGTCGGAGCATCCTACCGAGAACACGGGTGTCATAAGCAGCGGGTTTTGCTCGGAGACACGACGAACCGCTTCGGTAACGACGTATTCGCAAATCAGGCTGTCGGTATAAACCGGGAGATGAGGGCCATGCTGCTCCGTTGCTGCTAGAGGAATGACGGCCGCGCAGCCGGCAGCCGCGTATTCGGCGATCTCATCTCTTGTATGGTGGTGAAAACAAATATCCTTCATTAGCCGCTAACCTCTTTCCCTTGCTGGATTAATAGGAGATCAAAAGCTCCGGAGTTTCTAATCTTCTCTTCAAATATAAGGACTCCATGGCGTAATTCGTCAGACCGCTCGACATATAAACGCGCTCCATCGGAAATGATGGTGTGCCGGTCATCATAAATTGTTCGACTAGCCGGGTTAACGTTTCGAAATGTCCGAAGGGACGGCCTTTTTCACTATCGCATATCGCGGAAGCGATTTCGCCCTGCTCGTTTCGAACTGCAAACGCCCATTGCTCCGACAGCCGGTTCTGCTGAATGACATAGCCTTTTGTTCCGTCTTTATATTCGACTATGAACAATACCGGAGAGTCTCCGGATTCGCAGGGATGCGGCTGTCCGTTCCGATCGAACAGCGCCAGAGCGTTCATCATCAGCTCCTCCGGCCATTCGCCGCGATCCATCGCTTTCCACACCTGCTCCCCTTCGAGAGCGTAAACCTCTTGAACCCCCGTTTCGCCCCCGGAACGCTTTTCCGCGACCGATTGGAGCACCTCTAATGCGTGGTACCCGTATGCTTCAATCGCCGTAGAAAAACTGACCACCAAAATTTCTTTAGCTTCTTCAAACTGCTTCGGCTGCAATTTGGGAACATGCGGCGCATGCGGAATCGAGGAGCCTCCCATAAAGGGAATGCCTCGGCTTTTCAACTGGCCATACATCCAGACGGTATCTTCGATATTGTAGGAAAGATGCTTATCGGAAAAAATCGGAATCCTAACGTTCAGCTCATCCAGTACGCTCAGCGTTTCTTCCAGCAATCGACGACGGGGATACTGTTTGCGCCGTCTTTCGTCCTCGGGATAGTCGCCGTGCTCGCCGATCAGGATAACACCGTCCAAGCCTCCGCCCTCAATCGGCTTTTTTAGCGCTTCCTCGATTGTCGCGTAAATCGGAATTCCGCAGCGCTCTGCCTCCGCCCGGCTCATATCGTTGTCCGGAACTTGATCCGTATAGATCGAAACGACCTCCACTTGGGGCAAATAATCAAAATCCCCCAGCAATCGTCCCAAAATGACGTCGGCATGCGAATTGAAGCGATATTCCGTTACGATAGCGGCTACCCGCTTTCCCGTCCCCTTTGGAATCGGATGTTTTTCTGCCATGACGTGCTCCTCCTTTTCAACTTCCGCTTAAGGATTCATACGTTTCGATCGGGGGACAGCCAAATCCCTCCCGTTACGGGATAAAGGGAGCCGGTCACATAAGAGGAGGCGTCGGATAGCAAAAAAGCCGCAACTTCAGCTATCTCGACGGCGAACCCGCTTCTTCCGACCAACGTGGTTTGTCTCATCTCTTCCTTCTGTTGTTCGGTAAACCTTGCCAGGCTTTCCTCAGACTTAAAGTCGCCGGGTACAATCGTATTGGCCCGAATTCCGTACTTGGCGTATTCAACCGCCGCAACTCGGGTGAACTGCTCGATACCGGCTTTGCCTGCGCCATAGGCGGCGTTCGCCTTTTTCGGAATCGTGCCCAAAACGGAGGAGACGTTTACGATCGAACCTCCCCCGGTATCAGCCATCAGCTTCGCCGCGTATTTGGTGACGAGAAATGTGCTGGTCAACGTGCCTCGAGTGGAAGCTTCCCAATCTTGGAGAGACTGATCTTCAATTCTTCCGGTTAGGTTCGTGTAGGTCGTATGAAAGGAGCCGTCCAGCCTGCCGAAATGAAAGCTCACCCTCGTAAACAGATTTTGTACCTGCGATTCTTCATTCATATCCGCTTGAACGTAGAGGAGTCGGTTGGAGCCGAACCGCTCCAGCAGCAAAGCTTTCTCGGAGAATTCATTTTCGGCTTTAATATCGCAGGCGGCGACGAAAGCTCCACTCTCCAAAAAGAGCTTTACGGCCGCGCCTCCGGCCGCCCCCATGGAACCCGTGATGACGATAACCTTGTCCTGAAGCTGTGAAGCCATATAGGTTCACTCCGTTTCTTTTCGGTGATTATCCTTTAAGAGCCCCAAAGGTTGCTCCTTCCGAGATTTGCCGCTGGAAGAGGATATAAAGCATGATCGTGGGCAGCATCGCGATCGTAACGCCCGCGAATAAAGTAACCCAATCCGCTTTATACTGCATCAGCTGATTCGCATGATACATCGCGACGCCGATCGTATACTTGGATTGATCGCTTAAGTAGATGAACGGACCTAAGAAGGCGTTGTACAATCCTAAAAATTTAAAAATAGCGACTGTCACGATTCCCGGCGTTGACAGCGGGACGATGACCCGAATGAAAACTTGAAAGAGAGAGGCTCCGTCGATAAAGGCGCTTTCTTCCAGCTCTTTCGGAAGCGATTGCATGAATCCGCCGAGAAGCATCAGGAAGAAGACGCTCTCCCCCAAGCTGTCCAATATAATAAGACCCGTGAGGCTGTTCGTCAGGTGCAGCTCCCGCATTAGTACATACTGAGGAACCAATGCGTTGATACCCGGCAAAAACAACGACAGCATGATGATCGACCAAATCAATTTTCTGCCGCGAAACTGAAGACGCGTTAATGCATACGCATTGAGCGTGGTCAAAAATGTACCGAGAAGCAGGCTTACACCAACAAAATAGAGGGTATTCAATACCGTAGAACCGAGATGATAGGATTTCCATGCATTCGCATAGTTTTTCCACATCAATTTATCCGGCAGCGACCATACACTCGCGAAAAATTCTTTGTTCGTTTTTAACGACTCCAGAACGATCCACAGCAGCGGCACGACAATCGACAGCGCCCAAAAAAATAAGATAAGCCGCCATACGTAGTCCAGCACCGTACGCTTTTGATTCTCCATCGTTTCCCCCTTTCCGCCCCCCAAAACGATCAAAATTCGACCTGTTCCTTCGGACTGAACTTATCGATGATCAGCTTGGCAACGACCATGATGACGAATAAGAACATCCCGATCGCCGACGCATACCCGTAGTTGTGCGAATCGCTTCCGAACGCCATGTTAAACATGTACAGCCCGATGACGTCCGTCGCTCCCGCTGGCCCGCCGTTCGTCATGATCAGCATAATCTCGAAGCCTTTAAAGGCCCCGAGCATCAAAAACAGGGCGCTTATCTTAACGATCGGATTAAGCAGCGGCATCGTAATCTTGAACAAACGAATCATATGGCTGGCCCCATCCAAGATAGCGGACTCGTATAAGGAGGATGGGATGGACTTCATGGCGTTCATAAACACGACGACGTAGAAGCCGACCCCGCCCCAAATCGCCACGGGCAACAGAGCCGCCAAAGCCGTTCGTTGATCGGCGAGCCAGTAAAAGTTTCCGTTATCTATACCGACGAGCTTTAGGAACGCATTAAGCAGACCGTACTCCCCGTCATAGATAAACCTCCAAAGCAAGCCGACGACTACTACGGCAAGAACGTTGGGCAGAAAAAAAAGCACCTTATAGATTCCGGCCTCGAAATACCCTTTATTGTTCAGCAAATAAGCGAGGAAAATGGAGATATAGATCGTTAGGAAGGGAATCGTAAGCATTAGAATTAAGTTGTGCGACAGCGCCCTCCAAACAAAATGATCCTTGAGCATATAAACAAAATTATCCAACCCGATGAATTTCGCTTCGCTGATTCCGTTCCATTCCAGCATGGAGTAATAGACGGAAAGGATGTTGGGATATAAGGTGAACAGCAAGTACCCGAGAAAGCTCGGGCCGACAGCCAGCGCGAGGAAGAGCCGTTTTTGAACCTTTTCTTTGCCGAACAGGCCACTCTTCTTCGCGGCTGCCGCCGCATTCGGTTCCGGTTGCGCCACGTGTCCTCCTCCTTCCGCGAATAAGGGAGCAGGGAGAAGGGATAACGATTCCCTTCTCCGCTCTAACGAGATCGGTTGCTTACTTTTTCTCGGCGTCAATCGCTTCTTTCATGAGCTTATCCGCTTCTTCCAGTACCGGCATTGGATCCTTCTTGCCTGCCGCTACCTCCACGATCATATCCGTGACCAATTTCGTCGCCCTGGCGGCGGAAGGATGTGTGAAGGAAACGTCTTTTACGATCGTGCCGAACTGAGCTTTGTTCGTTTTGACGTACTCGAGCACGGCTCTTGGCGCCTCTTGAAGCTGTGCGACGTTTTCAGCCTTTTCGGCAAAATCTTTCCGAATCGGAGAAATGCCGAATTTTCCGTTGAACGCTTGGATCTCATTGGTCATCAGGAACATGTTAAACTCTTTCGCCCACTTTTTGACGAGATCCGGCTTGTTTTTCCAGATCATCATACTGCCCGAACCGATCCCGTTCTGCACCCAAATAGGGTCTCCCGCTTTATTCGCGAACGGAATGTTCATGAAACCCCATTTAAATCCGTCCGGAATCGAATCCTTCATCTCGTTTTGCACCCAGTCCCCGGTGGAAGCAAGAGCGGCCTTATGCTGAAGCAGCTGCATTTGAGATTGCGTGTGGTTCAAGGCGGCGGCGCCTTCCGGGAAGTAGCCGAGCTTGCCCATTTGCTCCATGCGTTTCCATATATCCTTGTGCTCCGGGCTGGTGTAAATCGGCCATTTTCCGGAGCGGTAATCCTTCGTAAATTGATCCAGCGTCCCTTTTTGCTGAGCCAGCGTGAATTGATTGATCAAAAAGCCGTAGTAGATATAGGTCGGATATACGCCGGGGAACGTTATCGGGATAATGCCTTTGGCTTTGATGTCCGCCATCAGCTTCATGAATTCATCCCATGTATTCGGGTTTTGATTCCACCCGTTTTTCTCGAAGAACGTCTTGTCGTAGAACAGTCCGACCGCGTATGCGCCCATCGGAAGCTGATAAAACTTGCCGTCCACCTTTTGCGCGTATTCCATCGTATTGTCGAGAACGACATCCTTCAGCTTTTTGCCGGGCGCATCCGGGACCTCCCGTTCCCATAGATCCGTCAAATCCTCGAACAAGCCTGCCTTTTGAGCGATGACACCCTCATCCCCGTTAAAGCTCGGCGAGATGATGTCAAACATGTCTTCGTCGTTCTTTGCCGCCATCTTGGTGCCGATTAAATTGCGGATTACCGGGGAAGCGGTAACATCAAACTTGACATTGGGGTATTTTTCCGTGAACTTCTTAATTGCGTTGTCGGCCCATTCGCGGCCGTAACCGTTTTCCCAATACCCCCATTTGATCGTAACCTTTTCCGATTTGGGTAACCCGTTTTCGGGGTATACCTCTCCTTTATTTTCCGTTGAGGGCGTCGTTCCGGACTCCTCTCCATTCGTACAACCGGCGGCGAACGTGAATGGTACTAGAGCAGCCATCATACTAAGCATTGATTTTTTCACCCATTGCCTCATTCTTTCTTCCTCCTCGCCTTGTTTTGGGAGCGCTTTACAAAAGGAGTCGTCACTCCGGCAAGCCGTCTGAGAGCTTCAGCATTCCCCTTCATCGGATATGTGAATTTAATTCAAACATATGAATCGATAAAGGCGGGAATGCCTTATGGAGGAAAATTAAAAACGATGAATGACTCATCGGTGCAAAAACCAGAATCGCCCACTGAGCAAACCAATAACAAAAAGTGCATGAATCATAAATTTAGTATTTGCCAGCATAAGGGTCTTAAGTTAACCAGAAACACTAGCTCTGTTAACCGCCGAAGTATCAAAGATAAGGGCAGCTATCAAACAGTTTCCTGCTTGAAAGCTGCCCCTTGGGCCTGCTTATGGAACGATGCGGATGGAATCGATCGACACCTGTCCTAGCGACGACCCGTCGATCGGATCGATCAGGATTTGGCGAACGCGTGAGTTGCTCCAGCGCGGCGAACCACTCATATCGACGACATACGTTTGATACTCGGCATCTTTCGACGACACCGGAATCCTTACGCTCTTCGCCTCGTTGTATACCGTATCGGCATCGGAACAATTGAAGGCTGGTATCATTCGTTTGATTCCTCATGACGATCTCAACCTTGCTGTAATCGGAGGTCGGCAGTCCGAGCAGGTCCGGCGACACGATGCCGGGATCTCGCACGGTCACATTCAATTGAATCGCGCCGTCCGAGACGGTCGCCGGCACCTTGCGCACAGACCAGCCTTGGAAATTGCCGTCCATGTGGAAATCCCAAGATCTTAGACTGCGGCTCGGGTACGGCTCCGGCGAAATCGCGAGACCGTCCTCGCCGTGCGTCAGGAGCAGCGTCCAGCCAAAAGTAAGACATCGCACTGATCAGCAAACAGCAGCAGCCTTGGAATAAATTATTCCTAGGCTGCTGCTGTTTTTATTCAACTAACGTTCTCCGTTACTTCAACAACTGTGCCCACAACATCTTTCCATCACTAAAAGTTCCCGTCCAAACATTGTCTGTTTAGAATTATGGAGATAATGTTCATACATTAGTTTTAAACTCAAAGACATCTGCAAATTAGCCATTTCTGATAATTTCACCCAATGTAATTCACCTTCACCGCAACTACTTATAGTTCTAGTGTTCGAATCACCAAAGAAAATATAATGTTGATTTAGTTCATCTTCTTTTTGTCGCAGTAGTATGTATCGCAATGTTAGATTTTCAATTTCAATATGAGATATACCCGTCTCTTCTTCTATTTCACGTAAACAAGAATTCTCGGGTGAGCCATGCTCGTGTGGCTCAACATGACCTCCGACACACGACCATAAGCCTGGAGCTATCTTTTTGTTTTTCGATCGTTTGAGCATTAACACATCATCATTATTAATAAGAAAAGCTCCAGTCATTGTCCGAACACTTATCATCGTATTAACCTCCGAATCCTGAATCAATCACTTTTCTAGATTTCTCTATAAGTGTTATAAATCCTTTCTACATCTAGCATACCTTATCATTCAACAGGCCGACCAGTTGCTGGCTGCCTGTTCGTTTTCATAACTGCCAATGTCGCCACGCTAACCTCCGTTACTTTAATGAACAACAAAAAGAGGAGCTGCTGTAAACAAGCTCCTCCATTATCGTTCCTCGTTAGCGTAACCAAACTTCGTTATTTAGCGGAGTCAAAACAAAACAGCTGCCGAAGCTGCCGCTCTTTGTTCTTTATTTGTTATGGAGTAAATCAGTAATTAAGATACCATTTATTTTTAATCCTGAAATGTCACATGCATTTATTTCAACATTTGATAAATCACAATTATTAAATTGTCCGTTTGACAGGTTACAATTATGAAAACTTACTGGTTTATATTGTCCCTCGGGATTGTAGTTTCCGTCTCCTTCTTGAGGAAGAACCACATTATGAAATTCTGTTCCAAAAAGCTGGACATGGTCAATAACAGCATGGCTAAAGTTAGCATGCTGAATACCTATACCCAACATGTTTGCGTTCGAGATATTAATTCCACCCATATTAACATCATTCAAAGACATATCACTCATGTTTACGTTATTAATTTTCGTCTTTGCCAAGCTGACATTATCGATATCAAGCTCCTCAGCTCTGACCTCCTGCCACTTAGACCCTGAAATATCTGCCCTTTGCAAATCCAACGGTTCCACCTTTAAGCTCATCTGGTTATCCCCCTTATTAAAATGAAATGCTCTCTTACTTCAACGTTCACCCTAATATTTCCTGCATTATCCATTAAACTAACCTGCCCGATAGTTGAACAAAGGCAGCCGAACAGGCTACCTTTGTGTGTAAGTTGAGCTCTCGTGCCCGTTAGTTAAGCGAAGACAGCAAACTTACTAATCCCTATTTATAGAGTTCATCGATCGGCATACCATTCAATACGTGATTGACGACGACCGGTAACCTCTTAATGAATTTGTTCCACTTCACACCTTTAAAGGTGAAAAGTTCTTTATGATCGACATCGAAACTGCCTAAACATTTTTGATCTGGGATCCAAATGATAAAACCGGTGCCGCCATAGCCTTCGACTTCTTTCGTAAAGTCCAGGAACACTCTACCTTGCCATTCTATCGGCTTTACGTCAAAGATCGTTTCAAACTCGATGTATTCTGTGGGGCATGTTTCGTGAAAGTCAATGCGGCGGCTCTCGGTTCCAAGCCATTTGTAGATTTCTGAGGGCATTCCCATTCTTTTAAGCTCTCTTACCCGTTTATCTGCTTCATGCCAGATGGTCGGTTCAAACTGCTTAATATACTCCATCATTTCCGTATTCTTATGACGCTTTGCCTCTTGGAACGCTCGGTTTCCATACTTGTCTTTCAACGTCACGTCTGCGCCGTGCTCTACCAAATATTTGACAATTTCGAAATGATTTCGGGATGCAGCCATTTGGACGGGGGTCGTACAGTACGGAAAAACCTGATCCACGCCGTTGAAATTGACATCGGCTCCATGTTCGACGAACAATCGGACTATTTCTAGTTCGCCTTTCCAAGCTGAATTGCGAAGCGCTTCCCCCACTACTGTGATGTTGTTCAATTTTTCAAATCTATAATTTTTCAATAATAACGTAATTAGCCCTAACCGATTGTATTCAATGGCATCGTTTAAGATTGGGAAGGGAAGGTACGAGCCTTCTAGGAATTGATATTTTTCTAATGTAGCCGTTAAACCATCTTGGTCATTCAATTTTATTTTATTAGTTGCTTCGACAATAAAATTCGTCATTTATCCTCCATATTTTCATGTTCGCTCCAATCATAACTGCTATTGATATTCTTCCACCAGTCACTTATAACCTATTTTTATCTTATTAATTCCACACAATCCTGCCCGTTCAACGGGAAACGGCAGCTGATCTTGTGCCGGCTGCCGTCGTGTCACAGACAACTATTTTTTCATGATTCCTCCATCATGTCTCAAGGAAAGTTAATCTGTCACTGCGATAAAAAACACGTAGCTTGAACTTCCTTCAACCATCTTGTTGTCCCTTTTCGGCTAACTATTCAACTTAGTGTCTTAAACAAACGGGCAGCTAATCAAAACAAAAAGCCCGTTCTCAAAAGAAGAGAATCGGACTAATAGTGGCACAGTACAGTATATAACAGGAGGATGTAAATCTATACTTGAGCAATGTAGGCTTAGTTAAACAGGATGACACTGAGCGGGACTGCAATAGAAAAAGCGATGGATCGGCTCCACAGCAGCGCTCTTGTTCTCGTTAGTTCAGTTAACGACGATTTTAGTATTCATAATAGTCTAGTCCCCTAAAACCGTTAAAGACAGACAGAAGTCCACATAGACGAAGTCGATCTGGATCGATGAGGTGATTGCCATAGGTTTGAATAAACTTCTGTGAATAGTCTCCCTTCAAGTTATACTGTAAAGACCAAAGTCCCCAGAAAATATCATAATGGCGATCTCCAATGCCACCATACGCTACATCAACATATCCATTCATTTTAAAGTCGTGCAAGATTAGGTTTGGTAAGCAGTGGTCTCCATGAATGACGACTTTATCTTCTTTCACATATTTGTACAAATTAATCATATTTTCGTACGCCGATTCAATGCTTGTATATCCCAAATATCGAAGAATGCCCCTTTCTGCCCTGCCCTCTCGGTAATTTCCTTCCGCTCTGATAACCATTTCCTCCAACCCATTAATAATTTGGGCAGTCACTGTACTCCACCTGATGTAATTTCAAAAGACTTTCTGCAAACACTTCACTCAAATGCTCTGGTTGCATAAGATATTCGTCGCTTGCTGCATCCGAACCAGGAATGCGATCCGTAATAAGATAATCTCTTTTGTCATCTGATGAATAATGCAAAACCCTAGGGCATACCCCGTATTTATATAAGTAATCCGTCATCAGAGCTTCGGTTTGCATCTGGTTTATTGGAGTCACTTTCAGAAAAATATCAAATACTTCTTTTTCTATGTGAAATACATGTGATCTGGCTTTATTTTTAATGATTGTCACCACTGCATTTCTAATGTATGACTGTACTTCGGCAGGAAAAGTCTCATAAATTGATTCAACTTTCATATTCATATATTTAATTTCACTTCCATTTTGATTTAATGTACTCTGTTTTAAAACGAATTCTACATTAAATTATAATATTATTTACCTTTAGTACCTCTGTTATTTAACACAACTGCCCATTAGTGGAACAAGGCCACCGATGCATTGAGGTAGCCTTGTCCTTGGTGTAATTATTGTTTTATCGGTTCCCGTTAGAATTCCTTATTTACTCAATAGCCCGCTTCTGGATATTCTTTAGTAAGCTCTTTCAACTCGTAATCCCACCAGATTCGGTTGATTCCGTTGTTCACGTTGCTGATCGTATTGTTCCTCACTACGTAAATGTTCAAATCCCGATTCACATAAGCGTCGAGGTTATCGACAATAAACAACAACGCATCTTTAGTGGTCGTTTCTTCGGTCAAATTACCGATTTTTTCATACGTTCCATCGCTGTGCAGCCAAAAATAGTCGGTATTTTTGGGGGATGTGTTCTCCAGCCGGAAAAGCTCGTAAGCCTGAACAAGCAGCTTATCGTCCTCATGATGAAGAACCCGAACGTATTGGGCATCCAGAATCTGATTCCAGCTGCGATGCGTTCCGTCTGCACCTACCCACAACACCTCTCCGCGGTCCGAGCCCGTACGTCCGGATAACCGGGTAGGCGAATTCGTCCACAACCAGACGCCATCCATCGATTTCCTGAACCCTGATATTGCTCTGGTGAAATCTGTCACCTCTTGAGCGGTTCCTTGATGTACTATAACAAGGCGCTTGGATGATGGCGTTCCACCAGGGTTACTCGGTCCGGTAGGAATATAGAAGGCGAACACCTTCGTATCGGCTCCAAGATCGAACATACTTTCTCTATACACAAAAACATCATTTTTTGTTTCCCCGCTTCGATTGGCAAGCCGCTTTTCTGCTTCTTCTTTATCCACCGATATAAGCGGGTTACCGTCATACCAGAGCTGGTGATCCTTATAAACCGTCAGCTTCGGTATAGATTCCACTTTGCCCGGCACAATCTCCGGCAAGGCCTGAATGGAAGCCATAATTTGCTTGCTCTGTTCAACCGTTAGCAACTCTGGGGACCCATCAAGACTCTTAGGTACGCGGAACATTCGATCCCTGACATTGTGAACATACGTATAAAGATAATTCTCATCATCATAGATGATTCCGGACATGTATCGTCGTTGGTTTGTCTTGATGCTCAATCCATCTGCATCATTCCAGGTCAACACCCATCTGAATTTATCAACTGCATAATCCCAGGTCAGCGGGAAATAGGTAATATCCTGAAATACAAGCAGTGGGTATGTTTGCTCTGAATTGTTAACTTCTTCCTGATTGACACTGACGGGGAACTCCGCAACTTGGGCGGTATAACGATCGTAGCGGAATGAACCCCCTATTTCGAGCTCCGGTTTTACGCTCATCGGTGTACCAAGATTGACGGATAGACCGTTCTCCTCACTCCAGTTCAATTGCAGCGCCGTCGCCTGACTGATCGACCAGGTCATCGGTATGTAGGTAATATCCTTATACGTCAGCAACGGGTATCTCAGATGCGCATTGTCGAGTTGAATGCCGTCCATCACCACCGGAAACTTTGGTAACGTTACAGTCACATTCCCTGAAGCTGCATGTGTAGGTTCCCCCGCAAAGGTGAATGTTAGGCCTGAAGCCAATAAGACGGCAAGTAGTAATGATTTATGTTTCAAAGTATTTCCACTCCTTATCCATGTAGACTTATTCATTATTTTTAACTGTAGAAGTTCTCAATTAGTTTGACTTGGAACAGAAATTTATCAATGAAAGCTTATATTTTTTGTACGTTTGCTGTCCCGTCCTTCAGCCCGTGGGGTACCTCCGTGATCAGTTCCTTGAAGTTGATGAATAATTTCTTGTTTTTGCAATTGTATGAACCCTGCCCGTTAGCGCAACAAGGCCGCCGATCATCGCGGCAGCCTTGTTCTTGGTGTCATTTGCGCTATCGTTTCCCGTTAACGTAATGTCGGCACAAATTTTGTGTGCCGATCACGATCTCTATCCCATAGAGGATAGAAGTTCTTCATCTGTGTGCCAAGGGTAAAAGAACGGCTGGCGGGCTAAAGGAGAAACCTAAGGTAACCATATAAGACTAAAATACAAGAAACAGCGGAACTCTGGAAGAAGCTAGAGCTAGAAGTAGTAGAAGGTGAGTTCCCACCCACTTGTAAAAGTGTTGCTTACTGAACCTTACAGTTATATTTCCGCATACAGCGAAAGGTAGTAGTAGCCAACCTGCTTACTTGTAGAGAGTATTTGTAAGGCTAGTGAAACCCCAACCTCTAAGGTAGGGGAGGTTCAAGACAATACTTTAGTATCTGTACGGTGGGAAAATATTCATGGATACTAATATACAAAGGCAACAGTTCATTATGAATGGAGGTAGAAACGGAAATGAGCACAATAACGGCTGAAAAGAAGGATAGAGGGGCTTTATTTTCAACCTTGTGGAACTTTTTATTTATGAATGGAGATTAATATGAATACACAAAATAAAGCACAAAATGCACTGGAAGACATCAAAGTCAGTTCGAAACTGAAGATTGCTACGCTGTGGGCGAGTTTTATGTTTCTCTATATTTATGTTGATTATTTCGCCTTATATATGCCGGGCAAAATAGAAGGTATTCTAGCAGGAAAAATATTTATATTTGACATTTCATATGTCTTTCTATTGATGGCACTGATTTCGGTAACAATTCCAGCTCTTATGATTTTCCTTTCTGTTGCCCTGCCGGCAAAAGTAAGTCGCTGGGCAAATATCATTATTGCCGCGGTGTATATTCCCTATACATTGTTTAATTTGACAGGAGAGGCTTGGGTGCACATGGTGTTTGGCGCTGTTGTAGAAGTCGCTCTTCTTTGTCTAATTATCTGGTATGCATGGAAATGGCCTTCTTCGTTACGGTAATTACGTTACTAATTATCTTTACTGCATGGAAGTGGCCTAGGCAGGATAGCTAGCAACGCGGGTTTCGGGCATTATTAAGAAGAATGATGATGACATAGTCGCAACTTTTGCATATCGGTATTCATGGCGTCGAGGGATATGCTCACTTTTGTACGGAAAATCATACAAAATGGTTGATTAATTGCGATGACCGCCCACTTTTGTACGAAAATTCACACAAGTATCCGAAGTAAGATAAAATATGTTGCTGTTACATTTCTTGGGTCAGCGGTGGGACATCGTGTACCAGCCAGTATTATGAGAAATAGACAAATCGGTAATGCACCAGCATTTCCTGAAGCATAGGCAAGAAAAGAATTGGGATTAAATACTTGACCCGGTACAAATTAAGAAAAGTTACATTGAAGCCATCATAGAAATAGAAGATGGCTTTTAATTTTTAGTCTCTGATCCGATCCACATTCTACCAATAGAAACGTCCTTAATTGCTATTATGTACGTATGTAGTCCAGACGGAATCGGGCCCGCCCGTTTCCAGTCCGTTTGGCCAGTGAGTACCTATTAATATTGTTACACAATATATGTTATGTATTTTCGATCATCAAATAATAAGTTCTAAAAGTCCCTGCCCGGATTGTTCAATGACACAAAACAACCCTCAATCAAATGATTTGATTGGGGGTTGTTTTGTGTCAATCTTATATAATTTTGTTTCGCAGGACCGTTACCTGGTGGTCTGTGTCATTGAGCTATCGTGCCCGATAGCTTAATGCGGCGGTGTCATTGGTTAAAACAAACCCCGACGAATGAGATTAGCCGTCACGGGGACTTTGCCCACTTCTCTCGACCATACAGACAATTGGCCGATATGGTGGATTTCATGTGCGATGACATGCCGCATGATTTCTCCATATTTGAAGTTAACGGGCTCCCCCTTTGGAGTTAATTCCGATAACTCCTTCAAATCCATTTCATTTGTCCACGACATGACAAAAGGACGAACTTCCTCGTGAAACCTAGCGGATAAATCCGTCACTCTCTGCAGACTGTCATAGGATTCAAACGGCTCCGTGAACTCTGGCTTCCCTTGCATAACAGATATCCAGCTGAATTCCACATCCGCAATATGAAACAACGTGTGCAAAATACCTCCGACCCCGCCTATCCGTTTCTTTAGCAGTTCTTCTTCGGAAACTTCTTGGCACCAAGCGAACCAGTCTTGTCGAACTTGCCAGTTATAATTGAATAATTTCAACATCTGTTTTGCCTCCTCATAGATCCTGAATTTGAAAATAAAAAAAACCACAGGCTATCAGCCCATGGTCAGAAGGGTTCGGACACGCGCACGGCGTACCCTAGACGCACATCTGTTCCGTAAGGGGGGCTAGTTGCAACACAACATATATGCGATTTTTATTCATAGCTCCCACCTCCCTTGTTGATGCCATAATCTTACATGACGACTTCCGGTACGTCAACCTCTTTGCCCATCGGGGAAACAGACTATAATGGAAAAGTATTGTGCAGTTCAAGTAGACGTTTTTCATGTAAATAGTTAGTTTAGTATTTTAGCAGCGGATTTCGTATATGTTCTCAAAGTGTTTATTGTTTTGTTCCCTATGGTCATTCATACCCTTCAGGCTTATGTGAGTATGCTTTCATCTGCCCAATAGATGAGCAAAGGCAGCCCGATCATGGTGGCCGGCTGCCCCAGTGTGTTTGTTAAACTCTTGTGCCCGTTAACGTAATGAACTCCACTCTCTAGCACATTCGTGTATCAGAGGTGAATGTACCCGCAACTTTCAATCGTATAGGTACGCTTGTGTGATTGTTGTCAAAATCGTTCAATTAGAGAAAATGCTCTACTGCCATATATTTACGACAATATTTGCTCACAGTATTAGGTACGCTCTTAGCTAACCATTCATGTTCATGCACATTTGTTGAATGAAAAGCATAACCCCTTATCACTTGCCATAAAAAAAACGCCTCTAAAGTCCTTACCTGCAATTTAGATAATGCACGTTGTTGTAAATAATTATGAAGAAATAACTTTCTGTTATCAGGGTACAAGTGCAGTAGAGTTTCGGCTACATCAAAGAGATAATAACCAAATCCACAACACGAAAAGTCTATTGGTCTTATGCTATCCTGGTGCACTACATAGTTGCTTTCATGCAAGTCCGAGTGGATTAATCCCCATGTTAGATTTGTTTTTTCAAGTCTGCTAGTGTCATGAATTATTTGACTTACGGTCTCATCGATTGCCTCATAATCCATTTTCGTTATAATGCCCGACTCCTGCAAAACAAGCAGCTTCGGCAAGTACGATTGTAACAATTCCGTATCATATGCCGGTCTGTCAAACCCTCTAGGAAGTTTCCAACTTTTCGCATGATTGTGTAGTAAAGCCATCATTTTGCTTAATCTGATAACTTCATCACCACTAGGCTGACGATTCAATACTACTCCCTCTACCCAATGATGTAACGTTACTAGACTGCTCTTCCATTCGGTTACAAGGCAATCCTTATCATTTCTTACAGGTTTAGGAACGATTAGCTTCGTATCACTAGACAAAGCTTCAAGCCATAACAACTCAGCTTCTATTCTAGAACTGGTAGAGGCATCTCGGTGAATTTTTAAGAGATATTTCTCCTTGTCTGTCTCCACTTTGAATGTCACATGATCCCGTTGTCCTAAGTACTTCAAGTGAGCTTCACCTATACTATAGTTACTTAAAGCCGAGTCAGCTACTTCTTGATACCCATTTTGTTTGCTTTCCGTTTGCATTATACGATGAATCCTCCTCTAAAACTAACTATGAATGCTACTAATTCGTTAAGTACCTGGAAGGATATATTATGACTCTCGGGGTCCAATCTTACCATCTCACTCATAGTACATCCAATAGCTTAAACCCAATTTGTTCCACATTATTTTACTATATATGTAATGGGCGAGTACTCATAAAACTAAACTGCCCGTTCAACAAAAACAAAGGGATCATCGAGTGCGTTGCAGCCGGTGATCCCCTTTATATAACGTGCCCGTTAACATTCCTGTAGACCTTAGTAAATGCAATTTGCAGAAAATTAGACGCCTCGCTAGGATGAGTATGTACTGGTTGCAGCCCTCAGAAACTCACCAGTCAGCAGACAAAAGAAGTGTTCTGCATGGTTGGGCGCATATAGAAAAATTCAAACCCGCTTCCAAACTCAAGTAAATCATCAAGCGGTGACATCTGGTCTATCACATCAAAATAAGCATCCTCATCTCCGTCTAGAATGCGATTTGCAATTGTATGAAGCTCAACCCAGTCTTCGTAAGCTTCAACATCTTCTTTTGCCGCGGTTTGTATCGCAAAAAAAAGCTTATTTCTATGTTTAGATTCGGTTTTGAATATCTTTGCGAAAAAACCTGGGCGATAAGATTCATATTTCCGGATTGCCGCTATTTCTTTTGGACCTTTTTGGTCTCTTTCAAAAGGAGCGGGTGCTTTTTTGATTTCGATCCAATCAATTTCATCATCGCACTCTTTATGAATGGATTTAATCATTTCAATTCGATTTTCAAATTTTTCTACTAGCAAGCGATTACGCTCTAATTCTTCTCTTGCTTTCTCTTCTCTTTGACGTATTTGCAATTGCCGCTGATACGAGCTAGAGCGATAATTTCTACTCGAGCTGGAAGATGAATAAGAGATGCCAGTGCCTGGAATACTTGCGGTCGTTCGTCTTCGCCCCGAGCTATGGACACTATAGCGTAACCCCTTGCCACCAAAACTTAATCCCAATCCTGATTTACTGGCAGACATTCGAATACCAGGGGCAATTTTAAAGCTTTTGCGAAATCCAAACCCCATTCTAAAATCCCTCCAATAATATGTGTTCCCTACTCCGTGCCTTGAATTGTCAGAGTTAACCCCCTGTTTGAGATATCCTACTTCTTCCATTAAAGCACATTTCAAGGCACAGAAGTATCATTCTGTGGCTTGTATTGGCAAATGAATTATATCCCGATTTTCGGAGGTGTTGTCGGATGCAAGAACATATATCCATTACCGAAAGCACAAAAATTAATTCCATGAGTATTTGTATTGCATAAATCCCAGTCTGCTTCGTCTGTGTTTAGCTTCGCTACGACTTTCAATAAATCTGGGCTCAATAGCATCTTGGGACAAGGTTAAGAGAACACAATGTGCATTCAGCCTTGATAGACGTCTTTCCAGCATCTCAATTTCTGTAAAATTTATTAATGCCGCTCGATGATTTACATGGAACCTCCTTTTCATCCTTAACCTACTTTGCCCCAAAAAAATCGCTATCTCATCCACCTTAGGGACGAAATAGCGATTCGAAAAGGTTTACGATCGACTCCATCGTCGCAAGTCGGGCAAATCGAAATAGGATAGCATACCAGGCAATATCGTGCTGACGGTATCGTTTGCCTCATAATAACGCGTTCGGACCCAAGAAGCGACGCTGTCCGAAGCTTCCTCGAGTTCAAGCGAAGAGATTCGGTCATCGAGAGCCGCTGCGATTTCGGCATATAGATGAAATCGTCCCCGCGCGAACATATGCGTGTGTTCCGTTGTGCTAAACGGCAGCAACCCGATCAGATCCACTGCACGCGTAACGTCGAAAACGCGTACGGCGGCCAAGCTGTCGTCCAGCCAGAACAAGTCGGTCGTCAGCTTATGCAGCGTTCCATACCATTGCCAGAGCGGAAGCGGGTTGATCGGATGCGGGGTGCAAACCCCGTCGGCGGTCACATCCAAAACGAGTACGATTCTACGCTGCGAACATGTATGGCGGATCCACTCGAACTTGTCTTGAAGCTGTTTTGTGCCGCGATCCCACAAGCCGATCGTAACCGGCTGCCTTTCGCCGTCATAAGCAGGATCTCGAAAAACAAACGCATGATTGAAAATGCCTTCCTGGCTCCACCATATGTAGCTTTCTACCGACAACCCTTCCACTGGCGAAAGTTTCAAATGCCGGGGGTTCAAATCGGGAACGATACGACCGCCATACACGCGCTCTTTTAACCAATCGAAAGCTTGCTGCTTGCAAAGGTCATCCGGAATCAGTTCCAGCTTGCTTTCGATTAGGCGCAATCGGTCCAAATTTTCGTCGTAAACGGCGCGGGCGTCCTGGAAATGGGCCCGCACTTGACCGCTTGGGGTGCAATTTAGAAGTTCGGGACTAAACGGAACAATGCCTAAACCATCCGACTTCGATTCTTTCCGTCCAAGCAAATGTTCGGCAAAAAATGCAGCTGCCTTGTCGGCAAGCGGCGGGCTATATTGATGCACAGATCGGTCTTCCGCGGCCGCCGGCATATCCGGTATACCGTACATCTCCCAGAATCGTTTCGTCCGTGCGACCGTACGCCTCGTGCCCTCAATCGGAAAAAAATCGGAGGTGACCGCGAGAATCATGACCGGACGCGGCGCCATGGCGAGCACCAAGTCTTCATGGTCCAAGCCCCATTTGGTCATCCCGCGCCATATTTGCTCAGCATCCTGCGCTTGGCCGGCGTACATATACGTTTCCCGGTTCATGATAAAGGTGCCGGGCGCCGCAGCGGCAATTCGGGTATCGCACAACATGACCATGCTCGTCTGCAATCCGCCTCCCGAGCTGCCCGTCACGCCGATTCGCTTCGGGTCGACTTCGGGCAAACTGCACAAATAATCGATGGCCCGCATCGCATCATGAAGAAAATAGCGGGCAATTCCGTCGCCAAGTGGCAAACATTGGCTGCCTGCATGATCGTGCTCTCTCGTTCCGGGGCGAACGGCTGCTTCGCCTTTGTCAGGCTCGTAATAGCTGAGTCTCTCTCCTTGTCCAACCGGATCCATGGCAAGTACGATCAATCCTTCACCAACGAGCCGCTGGCATACGGATTGGTAGCGGTCATATTGTTTCGCATTTTCTGCGTGACCGCACAGAAACAAAACGGCTGCAGACGGACCAACAAGCCCATCCGGCACATACAGGTTGCAGGTGACGTAGGTGGACGGACGGGACTGAAAAATCAGCTTCTCGATTTTGTAGCCATCTGCTTGAAGCTTGCCGGTAATTTCAGCTTGGAGCGGATGATCGAAGGAAGGCAATCCCCCGATCGACTCAATCAGCTTCTCGCGAATGAACGAGGAGTGCGCTTCCGAAGCTTCGACGGTCCGGATCTTGTCGCGGGCAAGGTCTCCTTCGTCGAACGCAGCTTTGGAGCGATCATATACCCATCGCTTGAATTGGTCTTTCACGTCGTAGATGGATAAGTTGAATGATTCGAGATCCTTGACTCCCATTGCCTTTCATCCTCTCTCCTTAAACTACCGGCGGTTCTCCCGGCTTTTCTCGATTAGCGCATCGAACATTACATTGCGCGGGCTGAACTCGTCTTCTTTGTAATGCGTTCCATGCCCTTCCTCGTCCAAATTATCTCGTTTCTTCTAATGAAATATTATTGGCCACTGATGTGCCAGTTCCGTGATCGTCTATTCCGTTGGAATTGTAGAGTGTTGTAGCAAACAGAAGCTGGTTGTTGTGAATTGCGTTGTATTTGGCCTGCGGAGAATTCACGCGTATGCCGTTCATGGGGCCGTAGCGAATTACAAATTCGGACGAAGCGTCCGGGGCGACGGTCCAGGCCGGCGTACATATGGCAGTTTGCGTCGTTCCGTCGTAGGATGAAATTTTCCTTTTTTGTCCCACACCGGTTCCGCCAACCAAATAAACCGTCATTGTGTTGTATTCCCCGCTTATGGAGGAAGCGTTAACATCCAGTACAATCGTGGTGCTGGTTCCGCCTTTTGACTGTCCGGCGTGCTTGAACCGGTTTTGAACGGTATTTCCCTGGATGGTGTTGAAGCTTGCGTTGTCTATAATCATAACACTCGTGCTTGACGCAGCGTTTCCGCTTTCTTCGATCACGTTGTTGGCCACCAAGCAATAGTTGGTAGCCCCGGAAAGCCGAATGGTGTTGGTCGCAATGTTGTAGAGGTGGTTATTCGTGATGCAGATCGAGCTTGCATTTTCCAGCCATATGCCGATGCCGGCGCAATTTTGAATCAGGTTCCCCTCTATCGTATAATTGGTCGATTTACTAATCCACAAGGATCTGTTAATCGAGTCGGACATAATGTTGCCTTTCAAAACGACGTTTTGCGTCAACAGTCCGTTAATCCGGGAGGCTGGGCCGATAAGCGTGTTTCCAAAGAATTCGACGTATTCGACCGCCCCTAACGTCCCGTTCATCGTAAAGCTGCCGCCGGTATTGTTTTGGAATAAACAGTGGGCAACAGTCACGCGGCGAACGAAACTGCCGGGGTCCGGTTCGAGATCAATGCCAAACTCCGGGGCATGTCCGTGCGTATTGACAAACGTGGAGCTCTCGATCCGCACGTTCTCGGCACAGGTGACGCTGATTCCCTGCCGGCGGTTGTTGTCGCAGATTACGTTCTGGAACGTGATATTGCGGGAGGCGTTGCTTTGGTTCAGGTAGTAGCCAACAACGGAAGCGTCTCCCCAGCAATCCGCGATATACAAGTCGCGCACGAGCACGCGGTCCGATCCGCCGATCGCAATGCCGTAGCCCCATTGACCCGTCGTCCCCGGATGCTCGTTTCGTTCCCCGATGATTTTGCCACCGCCTTCGATGGTGACGTTGGTTTTGCCGAAAATATTGATGATCGTATATCTCGGTGTTGCCGACGGAAACGCTTTTAGAACAGCCGAAGGGCTTATCACGATTGTCGTGTTGTCTTTCGCCTGAATGCCCGCATTTAATTGACCGACGCTTGTTGCATCGGCCCGGATCATGTAGGTTCCTTCCGGAATATATACCATCACATTGCCGTCGCCGATTGCCGCATTGATCGCCGCCGTGTCGTCGGTCGCCCCGTCTCCCACAGCGCCAAACCATCTTACATTCACAAACGATTGATCGATAATCCGTTTAAACCGTGCACCCGATGTCGAGACGAGAATCGTTCCCGTATTGTCGGGCGAAGATGTGTCTCCCGGGTCATACTGAAAAAATCCCTCCATCCCCACATCCGTTACATAATACGCAAAACCTTCCACCGGATCTGATTCCGCTCTCAGTTCGCTTACTGACGTTGAAATGCACAAATCTGTTCTCGTCAACTTCGGTTTGAGTTTGCCAACGGGATTATAAACCGCTTCCAAAACAGATGGTTCCATTCCGTTTGTCGCGCCGGCAGAAGCTTTGAAAAGAACGGCTGCCGCTCCTGTTGCGCCGATTGCGGCCAACAGCTTCCTTCTCGTCAAGTTTGGCATGCTGCAGTCCTCCTTAATTTTTATTATTGTTCGCGTGAGCCGCATCGTCGGAATCATGACGATACGGCTATTGGCGAAGAAAGCAGCATTGTTGTCTGCGGAAACCGGTTTGCCGTTTGTTCCGCCGTCGTGCAGTTATTTCGCTCTTTCCGCTTGCAGCATTTTGTTGATCTCTTCCTCCGCTTTGCTTAATGCGGTGTTGACGTCAATCGTGCCATTCATGTATTCGGTGAAATATTTTGCGACGATCCCTTCGGACTTCGACCGATACGGAGAAGCTTTCGGGTACGCCACCGGCTTGCTCTTGAAAATACTCTCGATTCGTTTTCCTTTCAGGACGTTCAGATTTTTACCGAATTCGGCTTGGATCGCTGTATTCTTCAACGGCGAAATGATTCCTTGACGTGCGATCTCCAGCTGCACTTCGTCGGAGGTGACCACCTCGATGACCTGCAGCGCCTGCTCCTTGTATTTGCTCGATTGCGTAATCGCGATCATGTTGACGCTGGCGTTGCCGTACGTGTTCGGTCGCTCCGGGTAGCTCGGATATTGGGCGAGATCCCAGTTAAAGCCTTGCTTAGTCGCCTCCTCCAGCTGCGAGAACATGTTGGTGTACGCGATCATCGCCAAGTTTTTTTGTTTCAGGAAGTTATCGAGAGGCGTTCCGTTCGGCTCGTTGCCCGGAATCGTGTACATCGCTTTGACGAGCTCGAACACTTTCTTCCACTGTTCGTTGTTGACGGACGCTTTGCCCGTCGTGACATCGTCTGCCTGAATGCCTAGAGGCTGGTAAATCCATGCGATGCCGGCTCCCGGGTCAATGCCTCTGTACTGAGTGCCGCCTTCCATACGGGTCAGTTTTTTAGCAAGTTCGAGCGCTTGGTCCCACGTAAGCCCGTCCTGCGGATACGGCACGCCAAACTTGTCGAAAATATCCTTGTTGTAGTAGAAGGCATGGAAATTTCGACTGAACGGAATGCCGTACAGCTCGCCGTTCGTCGAACTGACCTTGGCGTCCGTAATCATCTGCGGCTCGAAACGATTCAGATCGAATTGATAGGTTTTCAGCAGCGGCGTCATATCGTATAAAATCCCTTTGTCCTGATACGTCGCAAAGCGGCCGTTGAACGTAAAGACAATGTCGGGCGTGTTGCCGGAAGCGATCTGATCGGTCAGCGTCGTTCCCGTGCCCGGTTGAATGATGTTCAGCTTGATGTTCGGATGTTTCTTCTTCAATCCGTCCTGAATTGCAGCTTCCAGAGCTCTGTCCACAATAACCGAGTCTACGGCGGCGTTGAGCGTTACCGACGCATCGCTCACTTTCGGCGGTCCCCCGGCATCTCCTCCGTCCGCTGCCGGGCTGTCCGGTTCCTTCGTCTTGCCGCATCCTGCGGCCAAGACAGTCGCAAGCAGCAGCAATGCCGCTAAGCTACCTAACCGATGGTTTCGTTTCATGTCGATCCCCCCAATGGAATGGTTCAAGCATTCGATCTCGTACTACCGTCTCTGCGCGTCCGTTGCCAATCATGTCCGCGGACGCGCGTACTGCTACTCGCAGCGAATTTCCACAATCCGCGCATGGTCGAGCCCGTTTGTCGCGATCACCTCCCATCTCAAACAGTCGACTTCGCCAAGCTGCACATCGAATTGCAACTGCCGCCGGTAGTTGCCCCGCACACGGGCAACCTCCTCGAAACGGCCCCCGATGCCGGCTAGAACATTGAAGTCTTTCAACGTTTCCGGCTGCGGCCCCCACGCCATTCGGCTATGATGCCCGTCCGAGTGCGTCAAGGCGAGATGGCGATGGAGCCCGGTGTCCAGCACGACCGTGATGCGCGAGATTTGAACCGGGCGTTCCCAGCGAAGCTCCAGCCACGGCGCCGAATCCGCCGGGTCAGACATCCAGCGGTGCGTCCCGGGCACGGCTAAGTCCGGTCTGACGCCCCGCTTGCCATGCACGGAGCGGGTATGTCCGTCCGCAACTTGTGACGCGGCGCCGCCCGTTTGCTCCGACGAGGCGGTGATGGCCGCTTCTGCCGCAAGATTTCGGTCCTCCAGCAGCTTGCCGGGCAAGAAAGCCCCTTGCCGCAACAGTTGCTGCTGCGTTTCCCGGACAAGCTCCGGGTCGCGCCAGGCTTCGTGCGGCTTGTCGCTTCGAACCGCGAAGGCGGCATATGTGCCCAGCCCTTCCCCCATCAAGGCGCATGTCGCCATGACCCGCGTACTGGAGAAAGCGACGTGCGTCGCCGATATGTTGCGCCCTGCGAACAATAGGTTGAGGATATTGGCGCTGACGAGCGAGCGAAGCGGAATGCCGTACATATAGGGCGTGTATGGATGAAAATTCGGCTTCTCGTCCGCTGCCTCGATGCCGCCGGGATGATGGATGTCCATCGACCATCCTCCGAAAGCGATCGTGTCGTCGAAATCCACCGACTGCTCCAAATCGTGCTGGGTCAGTACATGCTGTCCGACGAACCGCCGCGATTCCCGCTTCCCGGGAAGGAAACCGAACCAGTCCAACGCCCAGTTCGCCGATTCCTGATGATGTCCGCTGTTCTTGATGTGGTCCCATACGCCGAGCATGATGGCCAAAAGTTCGTCGCGGATCTCCTCGTTGTCCTTGATCGTATCCCGCATTCCGCCGTATTCGACCCACCAATATCCGTATTCCCATGTTTGATGCGAGCGGAACCGCAAATCTTCCTCGGAAAAAGTCCGCGCCCACTTCGGCGCGACGAACGGCATCGGGCGCCTCATGTCCCGGGAGGTGAACAGTAAGGATGATCCGAGCCGGTACGCGTCCCGATCGTCCCTTGCAAACGATTCTCCGTATTCCGCGGACGACTCCCGCCCGGTCGTGTACCGCGCTCCCGCTTCGCTTCCGAGCCGGCCGTCCCCGGTGCAATCGGCGAACAGCTCCGCTTCGATCTCGAAGTAATGTTCCGTGCTTTCCCGATTGACGTAGGCCGCCGCGATCCGGTCGCCGTCCATACGGACCCCGACAACGCACGAATTGAGCATCAGCGTCAAATTCGGTTCAGCGCGACACGTTTCGTATAGAATCAAATCGAGCATATTGGCGCAACGCTGCGGGTTCCGCACGGCGCATTCCAGCATAATTTCCTCGACGATGCCGCTTTCCCGCGACTCTGTCTCAAGCGCGGCACCCCGAACGGAAGCACCGCTCACGTTCATTCGCACTTCCGACGAGGCGTTGCCTCCAAGCACCGGGCGATCCTGACAAAGAACCGTGCGAATTCCGTTTCTGGCGGCAGCGACCGCTGCAGCTACACCGGCCATCCCTCCTCCCGCCACGAACAGCTGCGTAGTTATTTTTTGCCTGTCTGTTTGCTTGTTGCCCTTCACTTCAATCTCTCCTCATATCCTGAAATCCGACCTTCTCGTCCCATTGAACGGAGTCGTTTTGAAAAAATCGTCACTTTCGTTTCGTTGCGTATTCCGTTATCGTAAATACATACTCACAATCAGGCGGTGATCGTGCATGCAAACATATCGTCCCCGAGAACTTGCGGCTCGCATCGATTTTATTACAGTATGGAACCATAAGGCGCGGTTCGAAATAGACGAAGACGTCAGCCCGCAATGGATGCTGTTCGTCGTGGATGGCGGCAGTTTCCGTTTCGAGATCGACGAGCATAAAGGAGTCGCGGAAAAAGGAGACCTTCTGCTCTGTCCGCCGGATATCGCTCTTAAGCGGGAAATGCTGCGCCCCGCCACTTTTCTTGTGCTGAACTTTTCCTGGTTCGCCGCCGCGGAGGAAATACGCACCGAAGATAGGCTGTTTCCAAACCCCGTCGGCAAGCATCCGATCCGGGACAAGCAGCGTTTCGCTTCCACTTACGGCTATCTCGCCATGCTCTCCCGGCGCCAAGACCCGCTCGGAGTCGGTCGCAGAAACTTTCTGCTTGCGGATCTATGGGAACAATTCGACTGGGAATGGGAGACGCATCTCCATGAAACGAGAGTGATTCCCGACGACCCGCTGATGGAAGAAGCGGAAGCTCACATCAAAGAAAGCGCTTTCGAATTTATCAGCCTCAGTCAGCTCTCATTCGCGATGGGACTTAGCACCGTGCAGTTCAGCCGCCGTTTCCGCAGCAAGTTTGGCGTCAATCCGAGCGAGTATTTAAGCGAGCTTCGGCTTGACCGGGCCCGGACGCTGTTGCAGGAAACCGTGTGGACGATCGACAAAATCGCAACCGCGTGCGGTTACAGGAACGGCTTTTATTTCAGCAGAGTGTTCTCGCAAAAGATGGGTATCACCCCTTCCGAATACCGCCGGGCGCACCGGATTTGATCTGCTCCCGGCTTTGCCGCTTTAGTATTCTCTTGTCTTATTTTTCATGGTATCATCCCCGTTTGAATAGATACATGCAGGAATCCATCAAATTTTATATATTTTTCTTCATGAGCCTCGTCCATGCGCAAGAAATTGCAAACCGGTTAAGAGATTGCATGTTCAGCGGGGGGCGTCTTCCGTTAAGCTTGGCTTGCTAGGCAATTGATGCGTATGAATGAGGAGGAGAGCCGCCCGGATACGATCCGGGCAAATTCGCTCTGCTGGCCCGCTATTGGCGCGCCGGAGTATGGGACGTCATGAAGCTGCATAAGCCGATGCCGAACGGCAAGACCGACCTGAACAACTTCGGCGCCGTCAGAACGGATCATATCGGCGCGAACCACGGCTGGCCCGAAGTCGATTACGTTGAAAGCCTGATACCCGGTACAACGAACAAGCCCTGCCAGGCGGCATTCCGCGCTTGCAGGGCTTGTGCTTGTCCATTGCGGACGTTTCAGTTGGCGTTCGTCTTATTTCGCTTCCGCTGTCAGTTGATTGAATATGTGGTCCCACAAAATGCGGTAATGTGGAAGATATTTCGTTTGAGATAATCTTTCGTCGGAAATAGTCTGATTCATACTCAAACATTTTTTCGTCAAACCCATAATTCCAAAATCATACCAAAGCTTAAAAACATCCCCATCCGACAAAACAAATTCATGTTCTTTGCTCTTCTCAAACGCGAGTTGCCATCTTTTGATTTGGCACTCAAGATGCCATTCGACAAGTTCAATACCTTTTAAATTGGTTGGACCAAACAGGAAATGAGTTTCTTCCACAATATATGTATGTATATCTCTGCGAAGGCTTTACAAGTTGCAGACTTCCCGACTGCGCTGGTACCTTCAAGGCAGACAATGGGCATTTACAGTGCATCTCCGTTGCAACAATAATATGGAGATTTTACCACAAACTGGTCCTCCCTAAATGTACTTTCACTGCACAAATCTGCCCGTTATCGCAACAAAGCTGCCGATCCATGCCATTGCGTTTAGGAGCCAGCTCCTTGTCCCCCCCATCCTCTTACAAGAATTTATGAATATCGTTTGTTACTTGTTCTGGTATAAACTCACGATTCTCTTCACTCAGACCATAAAGTCTTATCCCAGATAGTTTCTTTATCTTATCAATGCTCGGATGGCTGTCCACACAAATTGTCCCTAAAATAATTTGTTTAGAGCTCGGTATCACTTCTTGGATCATTGTTACAAATGGAGCGGATAACATTTGCATGAAGCCGATTTCATCAATAACTGTAATCTTCTTTGTATTTAATGATAGGTTCACTGCCTTTAAAGCAATGTTTTCAAAAGCATCTACGTCAACCCCGTATCTCCCTACTCTTAACGAACTTTCGCTATCTACACTTGCCACACATACAGTCTCACCGTTAAGTGTGATGCAATTAAATCCAGTACGATTTGTAGAGTTGCGTATTTCTTCAGTGTAAAAACCTCCAAAATATTCAGGACCAATTTGTTGAATAATTCGCTTTATCGCTGTTGATTTTCCTACTCTAGGTTTCCCGGTTAACAAAAAACATGTTTCCAACCTCTTCACTCTCCCTATAATTATAAGAAAGGTATTCGTTTAATGGTTAAATTATCCTGCCCGTTAGCGCAACAAGGCCGCCGATCATCGCGGCAGCCATGCCTTTGGTGTCATAATGCGCTATCGTTCCCGTTAGCTTAGAACGTGTGGATTACTCAACTGTGCTCCTCAATCAATGAGATTTTCCTTCCATAATCTCGAAAACTCCGTCGCATAATACGCCATGGCGATGGCCGGTAAGGCGATTCCGATCAGCAGTGCCGCCTCCCAGCCCCCCGTTGCGTAAGCCCATCCCCCTGCCGCTGAGCCGATAGCGCCCCCTAAAAAGAAAATGGCCATATACAAACCGTTAAGCCTACTGCGAAATTCCGCTCCTAAAGAGAAAATCACCCGCTGCCCGAGAACCATGTTGGCGGAAACCCCCATGTCAAGTAAAATCGCCGCAACTACGAGGATGGGAACTGCGAGTGCAGAACTTGATGGAACCAGCAAGGGAAGCAGCCCGGAAAAGATGACGATGGCCAATGCCCATCCTGTAGCCGGGCGAACCCATCCACGGTCTGCCATACGGCCCGCCACTGGCGCCACAATTGCCCCCATTACCCCGACTAATGCGAACAGAGCGACCTCCTTCTGAGTGAAATGGAACGGCGGACTTGTCAATACCAACGGAACTGTAGTCCAAAACAAACTGAACGTTCCGAATACACAAGCATGATAAATTGCCCTCCGGCGCAATGCCGGTGTCGCCTTCAGCAGATGCAGCATGGAGTGCAGCAGCGCCGGGTAAGCTGTAGCGGTCGAAGGCTTCCTTGAGGGGAGTGCCTTTGCCAATACAAGAGCCAGCGCGAAAATCAATGCTGCGGAGATGAAATATATGGCGCGCCAGCCCATATACTCCGCCACCAAGCTTGAAATGGGACGCGCGAGCATAATCCCCAGAAGTAGCCCGCTCATGACGTTGCCAACATTGCGACCGCGCACGGCTTCAGGCGAAAGATGAGCCGCATACGGCACAAGGATTTGTGCTGCTACGGAACCTACTCCGATCATGAGTGAAGCGGTGAGGAACAGGATGGCGCTTTTGATTACAGCGGCAATTGTCAAAACGGCGGCTGTAAGGAGCAATGATGAAAGGATCAACTTACGATTTTCCAGGATGTCTCCCAACGGTACGATAAATAACAAGCCGATCCCGTAGCCGGCTTGAGTCAACGTAACGATGAGTGCGGCAGCCCCTGAGGAGAGCCCGATGGTCGAACCGATCGAGCCTATCAATGGTTGAGCATAATAAAGATTTGCCGCTATGATACCGCAAGCGGCTGCCAGGATAAAAATCAGCGATGGCGAAACCGATTTTACCGTTGGAATGGAAGCTGAATGCATAGAAAGTCCCCTTTGCTCACCAGAAATTTATCTGGAACAGTCGTTCCGGAATGTGCAAAAAAAAATGTTTTATAGCATTTCCAGTACCATGTCTATCATCTGCTGCATCTTGCTGCGGTCACCCTGCACCTTCGCAACGATATTTATACTATGATTCAGGTTTGAGAGCAGATAAGATAAAGTCTTGATATCTTTCTCAGGCATGATTTCTCCCGTCTCCTGCCCTTTGCGCAGCAGCTCGTAGAAGGATTTCTCCAACTCGTCAAACCGCTCCCTGATCAACGCATTCAGTTGCTCATCTGGCGAATCCATGCCGACTGCTGCATTAGTAATGAGACAGCCCTTCGGCGACTCGCCGTCCACGGCGGAATCGATGTGTATCTCGAAGTACTGCCGGATTCCCGATTTTGCGGATGTCGCATTGACGAGGATGTCCCGTTTGGCTTGCTTCCACTTCTTGTACCAGTTGATCGCCTCGATATAAAGCGTTTGTTTGTCCCCGAACGTTTCGTACAGACTTGATCTGCTAAGATCCATAGCTTCCAGCAAATCGGGAATGCTTGCCGCTTCGTACCCCTTCTTCCAAAAAACGAGCATCGCTTTATGAAGCACCGCTTCTTTATCAAACTCTTTGTAGCGTCCCATGGTTCTCCCTCCGTTTCCGTAGGTACAGTATATACTTTTCTGGAACGATAAGTCCAGTATTTTCTGCAGATATGAAACTTAGCTCAGGCTGGGATAAGATGGATTACAGACTTTTAAGTGAAATTAGTGGACCTCTGCTTTTCGATCACCACTTTCTAAAGAATAGCATTTGCTAGGTATTAGAGTAATCTGCCCGATAGCTTAAAGGGCCGCCCGAATATCATCCACGGCGGCCCCATGATCAGTTTTCAACGCTATCGTATCCGTTAGCCCCCCATGCCCTGTCGGGCACCACAGATAATGAAAATTGGCGAGGGAGGTCGATAAACTAAGAGTGTCGCGAACCCATCCGTTAGTCTGACCCCAAGGACCTCGGTGCACCACGGAATGTCGCTCCTTTTAAGGAGGTAGCCCCCGTGGCAGAAGCCCGTGCTAGAGCTTCGAATTCGAGTACAACCATTTAAATTCGGTTGCTAATCAACGCCAGACGTGCAGACATGCTCCTCGTTTGAATACACATCAATAGGAGCTTTCTTAAGTGACTTTGACTAAAGGCCAGATTAAGGTTTTGAGAGTCTTGGCGTAATGCAGAATCGGAGCGGTTGAAGTCGTAACATAACGTTTGAAATCCGGATGCATTTCATTTGTTTCTAATTCCGCCTCCGCTCGTTGAAGAGGCCAAGGCAAATGATGAATTTCACCGCGGTACAGAATTCCGCCATGGGTTGTATATAAACAATACCTTTCTGTCAGCCATTCATCGATGGAGCCGGGAGAAGCCCGATAAACGTTCGATATCGGCGCGTAGGAGCCCGTGAATACTGCCTGCGGTGCAAAGCGGCTAGTTCGCTCACTTCTATAACTCCAGCCAACTCCCGATCTCTCCATCCCCATCCTTGCCCGATAATAGGGCAAATGAAACACTCCTCTGGCTAATGCCACTGCCATCGGATTCGTAACATCCAAGCTGAAGAAGTATACTCCCGGCTTCTCATCCCTCACTACGTAAGTACGCACATTAATTTCTGGAAATGCGGACAAATAAGGAACTGCTGGTAGCCATCTTGGACGTATACCGCACATGTGGAATGGTACGATCCCGATCCACGCATAGCCGTCATACGTGTCGAGCGGTAGATGCTTCGGCAGATGCACCTTCATGATGTCCGGCGGTACCGGCCAATGAGCGAAAAGCAACCTCTCCCATGTCTGGGTCATGATCCAAGGACCTTGAGACAGAGGGTATGGCCTATGTTCGGTATGTTTCAACAAATCGTGCACTGGCTCGTGTCAACTCCCCATGAATGACTTTGTGATCATCGGTTGCAAGATCATAAAAGTTTGCAACATTAGCGCAATGATAGCTAAATGTATTCGATAGAGTGGTTGTTTTACCTGTTTTCGGACACCCATAATATTCCAGAAAACTGTTAGACAGACCGTCCGAAAGCTCGAAAACCTTGGCTTTACCGTAACATTGGCCACATCCGAAGCTTCCTGATCTTCCCTACTAAACAAAGAAGACGCAGCTTTTTTTAAAACTGTACAAGCTGCGCCTAGTTTCGTATTGTCTTTTTTCGGGATACGCGGTATGCGTTATTTTCAAGATAGCTTAATTCCGAGATCCCTCGATCTGCTCGAGGGGCGATAGCCCCAATGCTTGAATATGGTGTTATCTGATGGATATACCATCTAGGAAACACTAACATTTCTTTTACGTAATTTCTTAAATACCGAGTATTCCTTATTGGACTTAATGAAACTTAATATCTTTTCGGCACATTCTATTGGATTCATCTCTTCCGTATTTACTTCGAGGTCATATTCATCAATGCAATATACTTTGTTGAACTGTGAAGCTGCTAGTCCAATTTGTCTATCTCCTCTTGTTTGCTCTCTCCTTATGAGTTCTTCTTTCGAGCATATTACACCTATAAATAATGTAGGCTGATCAGAAAATACATCAAGACACTCATTAAACCACTTGTCATTTTGAATAACGGTATCAACTATTACATTCAAACCCATTTCTGAAAACAATTTAATTTTCGAATAGTACAGTGAGTTTAAGGGATCAAAAGTTATTTGTGCTACAACTCGGTCATCTACTTCTCTTGTAGGTTCAATATCTGAAAAATTATTTTTAAAAAAATCCTTGATAAAATCATCTACTGATAAATGATGGAAAAGAATCTCTTTCTGATTCATCAGTTCCATAGCAATACTTGTCTTCCCTGAACTTGAAGTTCCGTTCATCAAAACAATGATTCCTTGCTTCAAACGAATCACCCTCACTTATATGATTTGTGCATCTTTCAGATAACATTAAATTCACCAAGATTATAAAATTATCCAACTCAGAAAATATTCGAGAAACGATTGAACTATCCTGCCCGTTCACTTCAGCGGGAAACGACAGCCGATCTTTGGGCCAGCTGCCGTCGTCTCATGATTGAACTATCAGCTCCCGTTAGCGCAATAACGGCCGCCCCGCGGCAGGGATTGATAAAATAAAAAAAATTCGTGCACTCCTTCTGTTGATATCATGATGGCACTATCCTATTTTTTGATTCTACTTCATCAAAGTAAGTATTTCTTTTACAAAATTATCAACAACTACTCTTTCAGGACGAGATTTCATGAAAACAGTAAGCCCTATTAACGATATGACAAGTGTCTGCGCTAAACTCTTTGCGTTAATACAGGTATCAAGCTCACCTGAGCGCAAACCTCGTTCAATCGTTTCTTGGAATATTACTGAGAGATACATCTGATGTTCTCTTGTTAGGATTTCAAATTTCTCATCATGAGGAGCCAGTTCCACCATCGAATTGATGCAAAAGCACCCCCAGTTCGGACTTTTTTCATATTCTTTCGCCACCATATTTTCAAAAAAGGCACGGAATGCCTCTTTAACAGAAGAATTGTTTTGAAGATTGGCACGAACATAGGCAGCATGGGAACTCGTATATTTTCGCAACGCAGCTTCAAATAATCCTTTTTTGTCTCCAAAGGTGGAGTATATGCTTGGACGCTGAATGCCCATTCTTGATGTCAAGTCGCTTAAAGAGGTAGCTTCGAACCCTTTTTCCCAAAAAAGTTGCATAGCTGCATCCAATGCCTTTTCCTCATCAAATTCGCGTGGTCGAGCCATAGCAACCCCCTCTTTTCATATCGAACGGTATATTATAATTGTATTTTGTGAAGATTATCCTGTCAATTAAATTAAGCTTTTTCAGCTCTTAGATCTCATCTAAATAGCAGAGAAAAAGAGTTCTCGATCCATTTCAGCCTGTCCTCTACAGTTATCTCTTGACAGTTATCTTTTTTCAGAGTTATATTTATCAGGAAACATTCCATACCGATCGGTAATTTATTTTATAAATCTGATAACAATATATTTAAGGAGGCTTTATCTTTGGGGAACTTTGTGAAAGAACCGAAAGTCATTACTGTGGATTATACAGGCAACCATGTTCAACCAGCTCAAGAGACGCTTATAGCATCAGGATCAGTGCCCGCATTTTTAATGTCCCGCAATGTTGCACTCTTATTTGCAATCGCCTGCGGACTGGCAGTCGCCAACATATATTACGCGCAACCCTTGCTGGATGCTATTTCAAACGAGTTCGGTATTACTCATTCATCCGTCGGCATTGTTATTACAATCACTCAAGTTTGTTACGCACTTGGACTGCTATTGCTAGTGCCCCTCGGCGATTTATTAAATCGACGTTGGCTGATCGCTGGACAGATGCTAGTATCCGTCTTGGCACTGATTGTGGTTGGTACCGCCCCCACCAGCATGGTGTTATTCATAGGTATTGCTGCGGTTGGATTGCTTGCCGTAGTGACACAGAAGCTCGTTGCGTTCGCGGCAACTTTGGCTGCCCCAGCCGAACGCGGGCGTGCCGTGGGTGTTGTGACAAGCGGAATCGTAATTGGTATTCTACTGGCGCGAACTTTCGCTGGCGTTTTAACGGATTTAGCCGGTTGGCGTTCTGTCTACCTTGTCTCTGCGGTATTAACGCTAATCGTGGCATGTGTATTGTTTAGGGTACTGCCGCATTATGAGCACAAAAGTGAATCATTATCCTACCTACAGCTGCTTCGTTCGCTGCTCACGCTGTTCGCACAAGAACGAATCCTGCGAATCCGTGCTGCACTATGCCTGATGATTTTTACCGCTTTCAGTATATTATGGACTCCCCTAGTGCTGCCTCTCAGCGCACCGCCGCTTTCACTTTCACATACAGCGATTGGAGCGTTTGGTCTCGCTGGAGTTGCTGGGGCGTTAGCAGCGACGCGAGCAGGTCGTCTTGCCGATCGAGGTTTAGGGCAGAGGACCACAGGCGTGGCATTGATTCTGTTGCTTATATCATGGTTGCCCATAAGTTATACTCAACATTCACTTCTCGCATTAATCGTCGGTATTGTCCTTCTTGACCTGGCAGTACAAGCCGTACATGTCACCAACCAGAGCATGATCCTTACTTTGCGCCGTGAGGCTCGCAGTAGGCTTACTGCTGGTTACATGATTTTCTATTCCATTGGTAGCGCCACCGGGTCAATCGCATCTACCAGTATCTATGTTTACTTAGGCTGGAATGGAGTGTGCTTGTTAGGTGCAATTGTCAGTGCTTTGGCTCTTCTATTCTGGGCAGTGACCCATAATCTTAAGTGAATGTTCTCTACGTAAACTTTCTTCCTGTGATTCAGTGTCCTCCATTCCGTCGCCTGGCAAAATTTGTAACCGCTGTTTTAGCATTAGTTACATTACTCCTGTTTATTGAGTACACGGAAACGAAAATAAGCGATGGATCGGATCCATCGTCACGCTATAGTTCCTCGATAGCTTAAAATCGAAATCAATCTGGCGGACCGATGGCCCGAAGTGTAAAAATGGTGTTAGACGATGTTATTGTCCACTTTGATATCCCTTAGTATAATCTAAAATTTATCCCTCTTCATTCTTTCTTCAAGTAATTCAATCTCATTATTTGCCTCTTTTATCAAATACTTAAGTGATACTCCAGCAACTAAGGAAGAAATCGAAATCATAATACAAACTAACATCAGGACTGTTCCTCTTAGATCATTGGTGAAGTTATACGAAAGAACCTCTGTGAATTGGCTACTTGCAAAGAAGACTATCGTCAGAATGAGAAATAATACAAACATAACAAAAAAGAAATTAGACAGCTTGTTTGTTTTCTCGAAAAATATCATTATGTCGTCCCCTTTTTGGAATTAATAATCAATTGCAATAAATTCGCCATGATTTAAGTTGTTCGCGAAGTGATTGAATTATCCTGCCCGTTAGCGCAGACGGCTGCCCAGTGGCAGCCGTTTTGGTGTTGAACTATCGTTACTCGTTAACCTGTAAACCAGATTTTTCATATAGACGAGCAATCTGTCGGGAATGAGATAAAGTTCTTGTCAAATTCGGGAATGGGATAAAGTTCTTGTCATTTGTGGCTCCCTAGATGTAAATTTCTTCTTCTGCTTTCCAAGCCGCCTGGCGCCTCATCTCGGCCAGCGCCAGGAACGAGAACGTCTCGTCCGCAGGTGCCTCAGGTGCCTCGGCACGCGCTTCAGCAGCGAACTTGCGGCTGCCTTTGTTGTTCAGCTCCACCGGCACGTAATCCGCATACCGCTGCTCTCCTTCCCAGCAGCTGGCTCAGATCAAACGGGGCGTACCGTAGGGCGACCGTCAGGCACGCGAGATCGCTGTCCACCTCGTATGTGTTCCCGCCCAGCTGGATGCAGCCCTTCCGAGCAGGAAGGGCACATTGAGTTTCACCAGCGGCATGCACTTGCGCGGCTTGAGGCTGGCTTCAAATCGCGATAGCGGCGATTACTTCGTTCTTGCTCGCGCGTATGGTAGTAGCCATCGAGCCAGCTGCGCAGTGCGGCATTCAGTTCCTCGAGCATCATCACCTCGCCCTTGTTCACGAGCCCTACACCTCGGGACGGAACAGCTCCAAAGGACAAGTCACCATTCCGAAGAGAATCTGTGATGCCCAAAATTTAAGAGAAGGGGATCCGGGCAAAATAGACAATACATAAATTGCTTTGTTTTTCACAAAATATGATTGAAGTCAACTTCAATGGAGGTTTAGCCAATTTTATGTATAATGTAAAAGCGAAAAATGAAACCGAACACAGCATACGAATTACATCACCAGAAATGGGAAGCCTTTGGAGCGCTTACTTAAATGATACTATGGCAATTTGTGTCACTAAGCACATGTTGGAAAAAGTTGAAGATACTGAAATTAAACCGATCTTTGAATTAGCCCTAAGCTTAGCTGAACAGCATATCCAAACCATAACTGAAATTTTTAAGGAAGAAAACTTCCCGATTCCGTTTGGATTTACAGATCATGATGTAAATTTGTCAGCTCCGCGTTTATTTTCAGATGCCTTCTGGTTAATGTACCTGAACGAAATGAGCATTCACGGTCTAACTGGTTATAATGTTGCCTTAACAACTGCGACACGTTCAGATATTCGTGAGTATTACACGAAATGTATGTGTTCATCAATGGAACTTTATCATAAGACAACCGAGATATTGTTATCTAAAGGCGTTTACTCCAGACCCCCGTATATATCAACACCGCAAAATGCTGGCTATGTCAAAAAGCAATCCTTTTTAAGCGGTTGGTTTGGCGACCGCAGACCTTTAAACGCGATTGAGATAAGCAATATTTTTTTCAATTTGAAGAAAGACATTGTGAGCAGAGCTCTTCAAATGGGATTCAGTCAAGTAGCAAAGTCCCAAGAGGTCAAGGATTATATGGTAAGAGGGGTCGATATAACTTTTAAACACATAGAGGTCTTCAACTCAATCTTACACGAAAACGACTTACCTTCCCCTAATCGTTGGGAATCAGAGGTTACGAATTCAATGATACCACCATTTTCAGACAAGCTGATTATGTATCATGCAATGGTACTGATTAATACGGCAATAGGATTTTATGGTGCTGGAATGGCAGTATGTATGAGATCCGATGTGATATTACAATATCAGCGTATTATTACAGAAACTCAACAATATGAAGAAGACGGGGCAAACATTATGATTGACAACAACTGGATGGAACAGCCGCCACAAGCAGATGACCGTAAAGCGTTAGCACATAATTAAATTACGTTAATGAAAAGTTGGGTAAGATATGGGAAAATGTACCCGTACTGAGGTATTTCTTTGGAGTATAGCTTTGCCTGGCTTTGGACAACTTCTCAATGGTTGGTATTTAAAAGGACTGTTACTGGTTGGATTGGAATTTTTGATTAATATTCAATCCAACTTAAATGAAATCATCATTTCCAGTTTTCATGGTGAAATTGAGAACACAATAAATCAAACGAACTACCAATGGCTCTTGTTTTACCCCTGCGTCTATTTGTTCGGTATTTGGGATGCACATAAAGATGCAGGTGGCGGTACAACACCATATGCAGTTGTTCCATTCGCATTTGGCGCTTTTTTTGGAACAGTCGGGATCATATTTCACGTGACTTTCTCGGTGCGGTGTGGTTAGGTATCGTTGGACTGTTCTTTGGATTAGTTCTCGTGCCCGTTAGTGCAGCGGTAAAACCTCAAAACTTGCCCTATTGGATTCAATATTGCTAACAACCTTATTCCACTAAACCCAAAGAAGCCGCGATTTACGCGGCACTCAATGAGATAAAGTTCTTGTCTACCGACACATGGCTGTGACAAGTCAGGTTAAGAGATCCTGAGCTCTTTTCGTTCATATAATTAATACGTATTATATACATTTTCACATTCTTCCGCGGTCGGTTCATAAAAACAGTGCTTCTTCCATCGTCCTACGTGCGGCTGATTATACCAAGTTGGCGGACATGGTCCGGGATTTTCGAACGTTCCTGGACGGAAATACCATAGGGAGTATTTGCCTGGCCAATTCCGCTCCCCATTCACAGCCCTTTGCGCCAGACGGCGTTCCCTATCTCTTGCTTTTTGATAGTACAAACCATAGTGCAACGCTTCGAAGGCATGCGGCTGGTTGATCATTTGGGGAATTGTCCGGATTCCTTTAAAATCGGAGCAATTCGCTCTTATTCGGTTAATGCCAACATTTCCAACAAGGAGCATGCCCATTTCGCCTTCGGTCTCAGCTTCAGCTCGAAGCAACCTTGCCAACATATCAATATCCTGCTGCCTGGCTTTTACGACTGCCATTAGCTCACCTCTTTAGATTTCTAGACTCATTATATTGTAGGTGAAGCGGATGTGTTACTCTGGCAAAATAGAGAGCAATAATAAATTGCCTTTCCACCACACTCTTCTGCCGTTTACTTCAACGGACAAAGGCAGCCGATCGTGTGCTGGCTGCCGTCATGTCGTGATTGAGCTATCGAATAAATCTCGATTTACGCTGGTTCATCAGCATTTGAGCTACGGCTCAGTTGATGTTAAAAAAACTCCAACAGGAGGCAAATCATAACTAATAGTTGGAGTTCCGGTGAGACTTGTATTGGTTGTGGCAATCCAAGTTCCGTGCTCACCTGCTTGTAAAGAGGGAGGCTTCATAATAAGCCGTCCCTTCAAAATTAAATGTCGGATCCTGATTGAGGGATCATCAAATATTGATAATTTGCCAGAATAGGAGGCGTAAGGCGAATCAACTCTTATTTGTTTGGTGCTTTCATCCCAGTATCCATTAATCGGGATATCACTGCCGCGAAAATTAATTGTACCAGATAGTTTGTTACCTAAAATAGAGTTGATGTTGAATGTGCCACGAACGACAGGTCTCCCTCCTACAGAAGTGTCGATACCCCACCGTGAAGGGAATGGTATGCTAACCATGTTGGTTTCTCCTTATACAAATTAAGTTTGATAAAATTAATAAATGGAATGATGAAAAGGTGACTCAGATGTTATTTGCTACTTTCATGATACGTAGGTAAATAACTAATTGACTGTGTAGATGCCTATTTTCCGGCAAAGAGTGTAACCGATATCTTCGTGGAAATCAAGTCCGCCCCGAGCGAATCGACGAGCAGCCCCTCTTCCTGCGTCGGGATGGCGGCATTATGGCAACAACGGCTTTGTGGCAATGCCAACGGGTCAGCGGAACGACCCACACAGTGCGGTCTACCTGATTCATAGAACAATTCCGGGAATATCGGCTATACGCGTATCGATTCGATGCCTGTGTTCACGTTCATCCGAGCAGACCACTTCGATTTCAATAAATGGAATTTCTAGAGAGTCCGCCACGTCGCGCCAGGCTTGGCGCGTTTCATTAAGGGAGCTGACACCATTTGCACAAAACTGCCAGTTACTTCAACGGGAAACGGCAGCGGATCTTGTGCCCGCTGCCGACGTGTCACTGACAACTATTTATTTCATGATTCCTCCATCATGTCTCAAGGAAAGTTAATCTGTCACTGCGATTACAAACACGTAGCTTGCTTCCTTTAGAAATTCTCTTTTCCTTATCTTGCAGCCAAGTTGCAGAAAGTCCGTAGCTTCACGTCAGCGGAAAGACGTCCAAAAATTGCTGCCCCGCGACCGAAGCATATTGCGGTATTTCTAATCCATCGTAGCCACATACAACACGTGTGTAACTATCCATCGTGACACTCCTTGCGAATGATTAATAATTTTCATTCAACATTTGTCCCTTTCACCTCCACGTCATCCAACGTATTAATGATTACAAATAACAAAAAGGAGGTTCGATTATATGGCAGTGGCTTTAAATCATACCGTATCTAATCGGATTCTACTGGCAACATTTGACACTAAATGGAAAAGACAAAGAGTGTCGGATGGGCATGTAGTTTACATTGCGACTGCGAACAAAGCAACTATTGAGCTCCTTGTTAGTGGTATGAAAAAAACAATCAAAAGAAGGTTCACGAAAGGTGCAAGGATATTTGTCGTAAATGGGACATTCCACTTTCCAGGACATATACAACTGTAGGGAATGGCTTCCTTGAGAGGAGTAATCATCAAGAAGTTCATGGTTCCAAATAAATTATCGTAAGATAACCCCGCCTCTGGCGGGTTTATTTGTTTAGAGTTCAAGAAATGAGGGATAACTGTAAAAAGTAATCGCTAATAGCCCCAAGCCTATCATTGTTTAAAAATAGCGAATCCGGGTTCATCCCAAAAAACGCCATCCGGGCGCAAATCCTCAATAATTTCCGCAAGTTTAGATTGAAGCCATTGCTTGAATTCCGGGTTGTTGGGACAACAAAGAATTTCTTCCCCCTTATTTCCTTTGTTTGAAATTTGGACAGCTTGCGGATGATGCATTTGATAATAATGCCCGGTGTGGGTAGTAGCGAATGAGCCGAATCCATGAAAATTTAAGTAGACTTTAAGTCCCACTTCATGAGCTGCCCTTCGAATTTCACGCCGTGAAAACCGATAAAAATGCCAATCGGTTTCATAGACGTACAAATTGATGGAGGTACTGGTGGGGGTACACAGTCCCAATGTAAGCAACATTCAAGTCGCTTTCCATTCAGAAGCACTCCTAATCTTATATCAAGTTATAGATAAAGCGCTCTTGAAGGCTTGTTCTATACTGCGATCGATATACTTGAACGTCCCTTTTAAACCGTATTCAATGGTCGACCCTGATGCTTCATAACCGCCTTCCGCATTCAGCTTATCATTCGGAACATAAGCTTTGGAATCTGCATATCCGATGAATAACAGATACTTTCCCGGAAAAAAGGACTCCAGATGCTGCTTGACTTCATAACACGGTTCTCCGCCAAGATATGCCAAAAATAAGTCCCGGCCAAGTCTGGCGAAACCTCCAGGCAGCCTAATTTCATCCGGCATTTGTTCGTAACGAGCGTATACGCCTTCAGCCACCCTACGAGTGCCGATAGGTTCCCTTTTATCCGAGGCAGCTTCAGCAAATCTTTGCTTTGGAAATGGGTCGAGAGAAAGCGGGATTTCAAACTGGCGTGCAACAAAATCGGCTTCAATCTTTGTAAAGGCGCCGGCCTTAAATAAAGTGCGCTTGATCCGTTCAACTATGGCAACCGACATCTCATTGACTTCTTCGTAGGTCTTCGTTAGAAATTCATTGCCGCTAGCCGTAATTTTGGGTCGCGCGTTGCCTCCGGCCCCCTGAAGGAAAATAGCAGTCGCACCAAAGCACTCCGCTTCTAGCAACTGGCAAATCCGTCCCGGAAAGTCCCCTGACAAGTATAACGTATCCCTTACCGTTACAGGGTGACAAGCATAAAAAATCGTTACCGCTTTGATATGTCCATTCCGATCGACAAGTTTAAGCATATGCAGCGTATTGTCTTTGGCCCCCTCCGGGTTTGGAGCCAGTTCAATCCTCCCATCCACAGGTTTTCGCCGGTTGATGTTCCAGTCTCCCTCAATCGAACCGTATTCCATGCTGCCTTCATATTGGTTGAGCAGGGTCCGGTCCATGCAACTTTTAATTCGTGCGAGCAAAAACTGTTCGTACGTTTCGGAATATTGGCCAGGATCGCCATATCCACGTATCGCTGGACCGCCGTGCGTATGAGTATAGGATAAAAATAAGCAATCGCGGGAAATCCCATGCTTTTCTAATGCATACTGTTTAACGGTTTCCGTCAATGCATAGTCATGGAAAAGAAGATCGATAGAAATGAACATCAAGCGTTCTTTGCCGTCATCGAGCAGCAATGCTTTTACATATAAATGGTCGTGGATTCCCAAGAAGTGCTTGCCATGAAACGAACTATACCCCCCCATGGATGTAAGAACGTCAGGGGTAATCAAATCCTTGCCCACTCCAAATTTCATCGCCATTCCTCCAGTTTGAGTCTCTCTTAATGTTTGGCGTAGGTTTGCCCTGGAATTCGATCCGGCCAATTGGCAACACAGATGTATTCGAAATCCTCTTCCGACAGGCAAGTCGCTCGATGCCTTACGTTCCTCGGGATATAAACAACGTCTCCCTTCTCGACCTCGCTTACCGAATCGCCTAATTCAAGACGAGCTTTTCCACCGATAATAATGTATAGTTCCTCTTCATCGTCATGCAGTCCTTCGGGTGTCGATTGCCCTTGTTTAACCCGGACATAATTACTGGAAATGGTCTCTGCCCCTTCTTCCGGCAGGAACGTTACGCCTTCCTCCAAGTAGCCAGGCAATGTGGAAATTTTTTTGACAAAGGGTTTAATCACGTTTTTTCCTCCAGTATGGATATCAATTTGTTATTTCACCGTCATTATATAGCTAGTGAGATAGGGGGGAATATAAGGATTATGGACATCATTCCGGAATTGATGTCATTAGAACCCCCTTTTTTTGAACGTTCTTGTTCCTTGTACTACCCCGTGAGTATTCGCTACAATTAGGAACAACCATTTCCTACAAAAAGGCGGGCGAAGCACGGATGAATCGGGTATCTCCTGAGAATTACAATATCAAAACTCGGATCGGACCACTGCTGTTCGATATTGTTCTCGACGATTCGTTTCGTTCGGCGAATGCCCCGAGCCTATTCAACCGGCACTGCCATTCCACCTTCGAAATCCACTTCATCGTAAAAGGAGGAGGGTTTATGATCATTGGTTCGGATAAGGTTGAATTGCTGCCGAATCACTACTACCTGATCCCTCCGGGCATCTATCACACCATTACCCAGGATTCCAAGTCTACACTTTGCAAATATACCATTCGTTTCGAATATACCGAATTGAAAGAACATGATCTTTATTTTCCAGCCAATGAAGTCGAGGCCATAAAAATCGCTTTGTCTAACATGCATCGTTTTTCCGTCGCGGAATTGGGCGAGAATCTTTCTTTGCTTAAAAAAATCAATGACGAATTGGAACAGCGTTCGCTTGGTTACTATACAAAACTCCAATCCTACTTCAACCAAATTCTTATAAATGTAATGAGAACTGCCACTCCAGACACGCATATGTCTTACAATATCCCGCGCCGGCTAGGTCATGATAAACGAAGCCAGATTATCGAATCCTTTTTTGACCGATACAGTTCGAATCTCACGCTGGAAGATTTAGCTGCACAATTGCGTCTTAGCCAGCGCCAGACGAATCGCATTCTGCAAAAGATGTATAATCGATCTTTTCGTCAAATCTTAATCGACATCCGGATTGAAGAAAGCAAAGCGCGATTAAAAGATACCGAGTATTCCATCATGCTCATAGCTGAACAACTCGGGTTCACCTCATATCCCTTATTTCAAGCGATGTTTAAACAGAAAACAGGGCTGACGCCTCAAGCCTACCGCAAAAACTCGGTACATAATCAGTAGAACGAAGAGTCCTTGACACTTACCTGCCTTCATTCGTACTTGAAGGTCTTGGGTAGATTGGTCTATACTCTTTATATCTTATTAGACCATTCAAACGAACGGAGAGCCGTCATGCACCAACCTTCTGTGCCGCTGTATTCCCAAATCCGCCAATATATCCTGGACCAGATCGCAAGCGGGGTCTGGCCAAGCGAATATCAAATTCCGCCGGAGCGGGAACTGGCCGAACAGTTCTCGGTCAGCCGCATCACCGCCAAAAACGCCGTCCTGCGCCTGGTGAACGAAGGCTACCTGTACCGCCACCGAGGGAAAGGGACGTTCGTATCCGGCTCGAAGCCCCAGTCCTCCCCCCTTCTATCGCCCAAGCCGCCCGAGCTCGAATCGAAACGGAATTCGAAGCTGATCGGCTTCGTCATCCCCTGGATGGAGATGAACTATTCCACGCTGCTGTTCGGAGGGCTGGAGTCCGCGCTCGGTGAACGGGGGTATCATGTCGTGTTCAAACGGATCCCCACCCCGGAGCAAGAATCGAAGGCGATCCGCGAGCTGCTCGAGCTGCCGGTGGCCGGCCTCGTCGTCGTATCGAGTCAAGGCGAACATTTCAACGAGGACCTCGTACGGCTTGCCCTGGACAAATATCCGCTGGTGCTGGTGGAGAAAGCGATGCGCGACGTCAAGACCAGTGGGGTCTACTGCGATACGGAGCGGGCGGGCGCCCGTCTCGCGCGGTTTCTGGCCAACCGGGGACTGGAGCGGATCGGACTGCTCGCCTACCCGCCGACCTTCACGTATGGAGTTAAGGAACGGATCTTCGGGTTTCAGGCCGAGCTGGCCCGCAGAGGCATTCCGCCGCTCCCGGACGGCCGGATCCTGATAGGCTCGCCGGACTGGCTCGGTCCGCAAGGGCAAAGCGATAATAACCGCGTGCCGCCGGAGATCTACCGCTACCTGGAGCTCAACCCCGACCTCCAGGCGATCGCCGCGGCCGATGCCCTGCTCGCCCGGTACGTCGGGATCGCCTGCCGGCAAGCGGGACGACTCGGGACGGTCATCGTCTGCTTCGACGCGCCCTATGCCCATCCGGGCGCCGTACTGCCGGCAGCCTACATCGACCAATCGCCGTTCGACATGGGCCTGCACGCCGCCGCCTTAATCGTCGACGCGCTCGAAGGGAAGTCGGATGCCCGCCAGATCGTTATCGAGCCCAAGCTTGTTGAAGTCGGCTGAAGCGGTCTCGCCGGACATCCCCATTCTCATTCAGCCCTCCGGTCATCCGCCGGCAGGGCTATTTGCATGAATATTTTCTTCTCAAAGGATATATAAGTTATATTGACATACCATTAATGCTCCTGTTTAATTTAGATATGTAAACGATTCAATTCTCAAGGAGGTTCCCTTCCGATGAGCCGTCAATTGATCGATTTGTCTCTCGATATTTACCACGGTGCTCCCAATTTTGCCTATGACCCGAAATGCGCCGTCATCGTGCACAATACGGTGGAATCGATCGGGTACAACATGTCGCAGTTGTCGATGAGCACGCACCAAGCCACCCACCTCGATGCCCCGTTTCATTTCCTGAACGACGGCAAGACCGTCGACCAGCTCGATCTGCACAAATGCATCGGGGAAGCGCTGTTGGTGGACCTGTCGCACAAGAAACCGAAGGAGCCGCTCTACCCTTCCGATTTCGCGGCTTATGACGAACGGATTCGGGAAGGCACCCGGCTCATCTACCGTACCGACTGGCATCTGCAATTCCCGGAGAAGCATTATTTCACCGATTTCCCTTACATGACGATCGAGCTGGCGCAATGGCTGGCCGACCGCCGCATCGCCATGATCGGCATGGACGTCCCGACGCCCAATCCGACCGACTTCGATCCGGTGCACAAAATCCTGCTGCGCGAGGAAATCGTAATCGTGGAAGGGTTGGCCCGCTTGGGGAATATCGGTCGGAACGAGTTTTTCTTCATGGCGGCGCCCTTGAAAATTACCGGAAGAGACGGCGCGCCCGTACGCGCCGTGGCGATGATCGACTAAGGAGCGTGAATCCGAATGGAATGGACGGAGCGATGGAAAGTGGCCGTAACGGATTACGGTTTCCCCGACCTGCGGCCGGAGCATGAGACGCTGGAGCCGCTAGGCGTCCGCCTAACAGCCGCTCAGTGCAAGACCGGCCAGGAGGTCGCGGACCTATGCGCCGAAGCAGACGCAGTGCTGACGCAGTGGGCGCCCGTCACGGCGGAGGCGATCGGCCGCATGGAGCGGTGCCGCGTCATCGTCCGCTACGGCATCGGCGTCGACAACGTCGATCTGACTGCAGCCCGATCGAGAGGCATCCCGGTGGTGAATGTGCCCGACTACGCGATCGACGAAGTGGCCGACCATGCCCTAGCGTTGATGCTCGCTTCGGTGCGCAAGATTCCGCAGGTCGTGGCGGACGTCCGCCGGGGCCAATGGGCGATCGCGCCCCGCCGCCCCATCCAGGGACTGACCGGCAAACGGCTCGGTCTCGCCGGGTTCGGCAACATCGCCCGGGCCGTCGCCAAACGAGCCCAGGCGTTCGGGATGGAGACGATCGCTTATGATCCGTTCGTGGACGAGGCCGTATTCCGTGCGAACGGCGTGGAACGGGTAGATGCGCAGCGCTTGCTGCGCGAGAGCGATGTTCTGTCGGTTCATCTGCCGCTGACCGCGGACACTCGGCACTTCCTGAACGCCCAGGCGTTCCGGAAGATGAAGCCGACCGCTTTCCTGATCAACACGTCGCGCGGCGGCGTAGTGGATACGGAGGCGCTCGCCGAAGCACTGAGCCAAGATCAGCTCGCCGGCGCCGCGCTCGATGTGCTCGAACAGGAGCCGGTGTCGCCCGACAGCCCGCTGCTGCAGCTGGAGTCCTGCCTGATCACGAGTCACTGCGCGTGGTATTCGGAGAGCTCGCTGATCCGACTCCAGCAATTCGCCGCGCTGGAAGTGAAGCGCGTGCTGGAGGGAGGCCGGCCGCTCCACGTGGTGAACGGGGTGAGCGTATGAGAACGCTGGTGTACCGCGGTCCGCGTGTGCTGACGCTGGAGCAGGCAGAGGTACCGTCGCCCGCTCCCGGCGAAATCGTCGTCCGCGTGGAGGCGGTCGGCATCTGCGGGAGCGAGCTCGAAGGCTATCTGGGGCATAGCAGCGTGCGGGTCCCGCCCCTGGTGATGGGCCACGAGTTCGCCGGCGAGGTGGCGTTCCGGGCATCCGACGCCGATAGGTTCGACATCGGCGCCAAGGTGGTCGTCAACCCGCTGCTCGCCTGCGGCGCGTGCGACCGGTGCCGGGAAGGCCGGCCGAACATATGCCGCGACCGCCGCATCGTCGGCATCCATCGGCCCGGGGCGTTCGCCGAGTATGTCGCCGTCCCGGAGGCCTGCGCCATCGCGGTTCCGCAGGCGATGGACATGGCGACGGCCTCGCTCGCGGAGCCGCTCGCCGTCTGCATCCACGCGGCCAAGCTCGGCCTGGCGCCATTCGGCGACGTGCTCGTATTCGGAGCAGGCCCGATCGGACTGCTGACGGTACAAGCCGCGCGCCGTATGGGCGCACGCCGCATCCTGGCGGTAGACCGTCAGCCTGCTCGGCTTGCCTTCGCAGAGCGGCTGGGCGCGGCCGTGTCCACGCCGGACCTGCTGGACAGCCGATACCGGGAAGTGTTCGGCTTGGCGGGGACGGATACCGTTATTGACTGTGTCGGCGTGGAGTCCACTCGGCAGCAGGCGCTCGCCCTCGTCAATCCGGGAGGCAAGATCGTTCTCGTCGGCCTCGGACACGATCGGACGACGCTGCCGCTGAACCATGCCGTACGGCAGGAAGTGTCGCTGATTGGGTCTTATACGTACACCGCTGCCGATTTCGATCAGGCCGTCGCTCTGCTCGCCTCAGGTGCCGTTACACGGGAAGGCTGGACTGCCCTGTGCGGCTTGGGGCAAGCGTCGGAGTCGTTTGCGACCTTGGCCGACGGCACGAATCCGAACGGAAAAATTATAGTCGATCCCCGTCTGTAGAGACGAATCGAGGAAATGTAGTAGGATCGAATCGAGAATCGGGAATCCAAAATCGGGAGGGAACAGCGATGCGGGGATTGAAGGGAAAAACAGCCGTTGTCACGGGAGGCGCGCAAGGGCTCGGGGAAGCGATCGTCCGGCGCTTGTGCGAGGAGGGCTGCAGCGTCTGGCTGCTGGACCGCAGCGAGACCGGCCGGGACACGGCGGTCCGAATCGAAGCGGAGACTGGCAACACGGTCCGGTTCGTACAGGCGGATATCTCCGACCCGAGTCAGATGAGCGCCTTGGCGGACCAGTGGGCAAGCGAATCGGTCCGGATCGCGATCTTGGTGAACAACGCGGCGGCCTTCGTGTTCAAGGGCGTTGAGGCCGAGCCGGAAGACTGGGACCGCATACTGGATGTCAACGTTAAGGGCACCTCGCTGATGACGAAGACGGCGGTGCCGTTCATGAAGCAAGCCGGCGGCGGCTCGATCGTCAACTTGTCCTCCGTCAGCGGCTTCGTCGGACAAGGACAATTCGCTACCTACAATGCCACCAAGTTCGCGATTCGCGGATTGGCCAAGTGCTGGGCGCTCGATCTCGCGGCCGACGGAATCCGGGTGAATACCGTATGTCCGGGCTATATTCGGACCGCGGCGTTCGACCATTCCTGCCGGCTGCTCGGCAAGAATATCGACGAGGAGGACCGGCGCGTCTCCCAGCTTCATCTGTTGGGCCGGCAAGGCCGGCCGCATGAGGTGGCGGGCGCGGTGGCGTTCCTCGCCTCCGACGACGCGTCGTTCATCACGGGCAGCGATTTGATGGTCGATGGGGGATTTACCGCTTTATAGTCAGGGAACTCTTTATTCTGGATGAGATTATAAAAAAATTTAAAAACCTATCAACAAAATAACTTAATTTAGATAGTTTCATTCCCTCCCCTCCTCTCATCTTCAGAAAAAAAGTGGACATTTCTGTTCCGCTATCGTGCCCGTTAGGAAATCACCCTATCATGATGTTCTGTCCGCTCGTCCAAGTTCAAGGCCAAAGGTTTGGACAACTTTCTCAGCAATTCTCCGACTGCCCAACTCCGTGGGATGCGAATTACCGCTAAGGTATCCGTTCGCTTCCATAACATCCGTATCGTTACCCCAAATGTCATCAAAAGCGATGTAAGCCCCTCGGGTCTTTATGGCCATTCTTTGGAGCTCCATTCTGAAGCCGTTTGTTGGAGGCTCTCGCCAGATAAAGTCCAACACAACTACTAACGTGCTGTACCGATTGCTTCCCGTTCAACAAGGCAGCCCGGCAGCCTGCTCGGTTGCGAAGCAAGGCCGCCGATCATTTCGGCGACCTTGTCCTTCGTGTCATTGGTGCGCTATCGTGCTCCTTTAGCTTAGAGAAGGGTGTGCTTCATGACTCCAATTGACCTAAGATATACATTTTTTTGTTCGAAAAATCAGCATGGCATACATCTTGCTGTCAGCGGGCAAGCGCGACATAGGCCACAGCTCCCATCAATGGTACAGGCTGCCGACTTTGGCGGCAGCCTAGTGTCATTGAAGTATGGTACCCGTCCCTCGCTATTAAGGACTTCTCTCTCGTTTACTTCTTCACGTTTTTCGTATACCAGTCGGTGGCGTATTTAATCGCTTGCTCTCCACCGCGTTTTTTCCATTCTGCTACATATTTGTCGAATGCAACATCTATGTCTTCCTTGCCGGTCACAGTCTTGGCGAACATATCCAAGAATAGACTACCTGGCGCATTTGTTAGCTCCGGAGAAGTTTTCATTACGTCCGGCAAATCCATGTTGATAGCTGGATTTTCCGTCAGGTTTTTCTCCGTGTACCCGACGCCTTTTTCCAGGATCTTGGCGTCGAAGTTACCCATTCTTTGAAGCACTTTCTGGTCCGTCCGAGTATCCCCTGCCGGGTTAATCATCGTCTGAAAGAAAGCTTTTTCCTTGGTGTTAGCCTCGCTATTAGCATCCCACGTAATGTTGTTGCCCGATTCCGTGAAGTTGCGGCCATTGATGCCGAAGGTGAAGAAGTTGACTTTCTTAGGATCGTCGGAGTACGTCCAATCCATAAACTGAACGAATCGCTCCGGATGTTTCGTATCCTTCAGAATAGCGTGCACTTTAGCGATACTAAGGTCTGAGAAGCCAAGCGACAGCTGCCCCTTCGCGTTCTTGATGCCTGGGAGCAGGTCGATGACGGCCTTCTTGCTTACGAACTTGTCAGCCGACCAGCTGGCCGGAACGTTCCGCAAGTCATGGCTCCACGTGGCCACGGTTTCGTTGATAATGGCATTCGTCCAATCCGCCGTTTTGGAGGTAACGAAATCCTTATTGATGTACCCTTTGTCGTACATGAGCTTATACAGCTTAATAGCGTCTTTCATTCGCGGATTAATAATATCCGGAATGAACTGGTTGTTCTCGAAGTGCCATACGCCAGGCGTAACGTCGAAGGGTGCAAAGAATGCCATGCTAAAGCCCAGATCGGGCCGGACGAAGTAACCGATTTCGTCGTTCTTCCCGTTACCGTTCGGATCTTTGGTCTTAACCGCCTCGAAGAAGGCCAGGAACTCATCTACCGTTTCTGGTTGCTTCATCCCGAGCTTTTCCAACCAGTCCTTGCGAATCAGAAATGCTTTGGGATTAAGCGGCGTGAGCAATTTCGGAATCGCGTAAATCTTGCCGTCTTTGCTTACGCGCGGGTTTCTCCAGATGTTGTCAGGGATTTTCTTCTTTAGGTTGGGTCCGTATTTGTCGATCAGGTCATTCAATTGCAGGAAAACACCATTCTCTACTGCAGTCGGGTGACCTGGGTCTGAGATGGAGGGCGTGGCGATTACTTCAGGAATGTCTTTGGAAACAAACCGGACGCTCACTTGCTGAGAGAATTCCGCCGCAGGAATAAACTCGTAATTGATGGTGGTTGGGGCACCGACATAGTCGCTGAACAATTTGGACATTTCCGTATAAAAGATATCATCCTTCTTCGCTTGCTTGGCATAAGCCTCACCGCCGTCGTTATTCAGAATGGTGAAGCTGGCGGGGTCCTTGTTCACCGTAGGCACCGGAGCAGCGGACGAGTTGGCTTTTGTTCCGGAGTTGGTTCCGCAGGCTGTAAGCATCGTACTAACGACAATTAAGACTGAGGGCACTAACACTTTGAAATTAACGCGCATTTGATCTTTCTCCTTTTAGTATTTTGAGCCCATGCTCTGTTAAGCTTCTTGATCGCGGTCTCGTTAATAGTAATTTTCTTAGGGTTCAGATACCGTTCCTTGACCCATTATGTATATTCAGAATTGTTCATTCAGTTGACGTCCGTCTTAATACAATTATTCATATAGGTTTAGTATGATTAGAAAGATATCACCTATTGAAGTTGTAGTCAATATGATTTTGGAAATAAAAGAACTGCTGCAACGTCTAATATGTCAAAACAAAGAAGACTACAACTCGGCAAGGTAATAACAAGAACATATATTGATTGCCGTAAACGCAAAAAAGAAGGCCGCCAACCAGCAGCCTTCACAATCGCGGTTTGTTAATCTTCTGGTATAAAGGAAATGCCTAGTCCAGCTTGAACAAGAAGACCTAGTGTTCCCGGTTCATCGCCTTCGTACGCGTTTTGCGGTACAAAGCCCTCTCTACACGCGGAAGAAAAGAACGACCGAACTCATTTAGCCGTAACTTACGACCGCTTCTGTCAAATAACGAGACACCTAAGTCCTCTTCCAACAATCGAATCGTCTTACTAAGCGATGATTGCGTGACATGCAAGACCCCCGCAGCCTCGGTCATATGTTCCAAACGAGCTACGGTACGGAAGTACTCAAGCTGAAGAAGTTCCAATGTGTGTTATGCACCTCACATTCCTTTTGTAGGGGACGAGGCCGCTCGGCTCCATTGCAATGTTTGAATTCCTTTCCATTATGACCCAATTGTAGAATTCTGAGTAAAAACCGGAGGCAGCGCCTCCAGTTTTTACGGGTGTCGCTGCCGTCGCTTATTCGTCCGACGGGATGGAGCCGTCCCCGCCTTCGTCCCTTTCGCCCTTCGCGTTCGCCCGCGCCCGCTGCATATAATCGTCGTACCGGTCATCGATTTCGCGGATGACGCTGCGGACGATGTTCGTCTCTTCGACGATCGGATCCTTCTCGGCTTGCGCGCGGGCCACATACCGCGGACTCAACCGGCCCAGCGCCGCTTCGTCAGGATCGTTCGCCGCCATCTCCCCTTCCGTCAGGGCCTGCGCCAGGTCCTTTTCCAATTGCTGCTTGCTTTTGCTTTCTTGATCCACGCGATGGTCACCTCCAATAAAGAGTCTGGAAACATTCGCCTTTAAGTTGTCCCGATCCGGCCGAAAAGATGCCGGGCCGTTTCAAGCGGACGAGTTTCTGATGACGCCGGTGTTCCTGGTCTCCGCAATACTTCCGTAAGTTCTTGTCACAATCGGGAAGGGGATATAGTTCAACAAGAACTTTATCCCATAACATCAAAAGCCGCGATTTAAGCGGCCATTAATGAGATAATGTTCTTGTGACCCGACAGTCAAGATCTAAATGGAGTTCCGATGAAATCCAATGTAAGAGAATAGTCCACTCGACGATGCTGATCACAGCTGTAGATTTCAATGCCATTTGCAAGTGATGTATTAATACCAGCTGATCTCCTTCACAGACTTGTACACTTCGGTATTCAGTTTGGATTTCAGTACAATATACTGGTTGTTTTCTTCAGCGACGACGGCGATCGTGCCTCGGCGGCTGCGCACGATGCGGATGAAGTCGATGATCGGCAGCAGCGCGGCGTCCTGCGACACCGATACTTTTTCCAACACAATAACATATTTGGCGTTATAGATATGCAGCAAACCTTGCAGACACCCTACCATATACGGCAGCGTATGCTCCGTTACATATTTGTACAGCGTAAAGATGATTTTGCCGCTCTCTATGCTGACGTCGAACGGCAAACCGATCGCTTGCGGATCTACGATTTTCTCATATGCAGTCTTAGATTTGGAATTGTTGGCCGCCTTATCCGCATCGGGGTCCCTCGAGGTCTGACGGCTAGTCTCCTTTGCGGACGATGTTGGAACGGAAACCAATGACTCCGGCAAAATCGACTTAATGACCTCATTCACTTTCTCTCTGGTAAACGGCTTTATGATATAATGCTTTGCGCCGAGCTTAATCGCTTCGTAGATCAAGTTGCGCTGCTCGACCGAGCTGACCATCATGATGCGCGCCTCAGGATCGAACTCTTTGATCATCCGCACCGCTTCTATTCCGCTTTTGCCGGGCAACTGAATGTCCATCGTCACCAGATCGACACGGTGGCTGCGGTACATTTCAAGCGCCTCCTCGGCATCCTCCGCTTCGGCCACCACCTCGTGGCCGCTCGCTTCGAGAATCTCGCGCAAACTGAGTCTCAAAATCGAAGAATCGTCGACAATCAAAATCATCGCCATTGGTCTCTCACTCCTCGGATTTGAAGTTATTGAATTGGCAATGTAAAGCGAAATATCGTTCCCTGTTCGGCGTCGCTTGTGACAGCATAGTCGCCTTGCAGCGCATCTATCGCATGCTTAACCGCGCTCAAACCGAAGCCGCGGCCGGATACGTGGCTGACAAACCGTTTGGTCGAGAACGACTCGTGGAAAAGATAACGAAGCTGCTCGGCGCGGCTGGCCGAATCGAAATCCTCAGCGGACGCCAGCCCTCTGCCGAGCGCGATGCGCCGGATGTCTACCGTATCGATGACGCTGCCGTCATTGGCAATCGCAATCGTCACCTGACCATCGCTCTCTCCGATATGGCAAGATATGGTGCCAAACATGTCCTTACCGATCGAAGCGCGATCCTCCGGCGTCTCGATGCCGTGGTCGACCATGTTGGCAAACACGTGGCTAAGCGCGCGGACAAGCGGTACATATCGTTCGTGATCGACCGGGAACTCGCCTCCAACGACTGTTACGGGATTCACCGACTTACCGAGTTCGGCTGCCAGCCGTTGGACGTAGTCCGGGTAGATCATCAGCAGGTCGCGGAACGGCTTATGATGGAGCCGCTTCAACTCGTCGACGATCCACGCTCCCTCGGAGGCGGGGAACAGCTCGGCGACCTTGCTCTGGAGATGGAGCAGCTTCGTCTTCTTCACAGCGACCGTCTCGGTATCATCGGCGAATTGATCGCCGAGCCTCTCGCGCAACACCTGCATATCCGCTTCCAGCCAGCCGGCGTAATCGATTTCCGTCACCCATTCGGCAAACACCTCAGCCGCCAATACATCTTCGCTCCCCCCTTCCATTCGCTTACGCCATTCCAGCAACTGCGTTTCGAACGCATGCAGCTTCTCAACCACAGCTATAAAGTCAAGTTGGGCAAAATTGCCCTTGAACGTATGTACATAACGCATCATCTCGTCGATCCGCTCTTCCGTCGTCGCATCCTCCGCAAGGATCTCGCGGATACCGGAAGTTGCAAATCGCCGATAGTCCTCCGTCAACTCCTTGAACATCGCATAGTGCACCACGACGCGCACAACCATCCGCAGCATGCGCCGCTCCTTCTCCATCGTCTGCTCGAGCTGGCGCCGATCGCTTATATCGGTCATAATCACCATGATGCGGTCGGGCATTCCGGCTTCGCTGTCCAGTTTCTTATACTGCAACTCAACATGCTTGCCCTTAATCTCGACTTCGCCGGGCAACAGCGAGAGCAGCACGGCGACCTGCAACTCGTCCTGCTCGTGAATAATCTGCATCAGCAGTTCCTCCAGAAACCGCCGATCGGTTAGATCTGCCGGGTAAATCAGAGGAGCGAACGGCTGCCCGGTCAGCTCCGCTCCGAATAAGCGCTCACACTCGACACTGTATTCCGGCATAATCAGCATATCCTCAGCAAGCGATAGGAAACCTTGCCCCGCCTCGTCGAGCAGGTTGCGGATCGCGAGCGTGCGCTGCAACACCTCATTCTCTAGCGAGCTGTTCCATTGTGCCAGCTGCAGATGCAGCTTGACCCGCGCCAACAGCTCTTGCCGCGAGATCGGCTTGCTCAAATAATCGTTGGCGCCGGAGCTGAAGCCTTCGACCAGGTCCTCCGTCAAGCCGCGAGCCGTCAATAGCAGGATTGGCAGTTGGCTGCGCGTAGCGTAGTCCAAGCGAAGCGTCTGACACAGATCGTACCCGGACATGCGCGGCATCATCACGTCAAGAAGGATCAGATCCGGCTGGAGGCCGTCATGGATCAGCGCCAGCGCCTGGAACGCGCTGGACGCTTGGACGACTCGGTAACCTTCCATCGTCAGAAAATTGTCGAGCACTTGCAGATTGACCGGTTCGTCGTCGACAACGAGAATACAGGCAGGCCACGGCGCCGCGGCGATGTCAGAGTCCGAGTTGACTCGGGCGGGTATAACGGCGTTGTCCACCTGTGCAAACGCCGCAGCCGCCTGTTGTACTTCGGACGCAAGCTCCTCCTCGATCAATGGCATCTGCCTGCTCCCGTCAGGGAGGAGGCTTGTCGTCAACTCCGATTCTTGCGGCAATTCCGCAGCCGGAAGCTCGAACGAGAATGTCGAGCCTTCTCCGACAACCGAAGTGACGGTGAGGCTGCCGCCGTGCAGCTCGACCAGCTTCTTCGAGATTGATAGCCCGATGCCGGTGCCGCCGTAATCCCTGGCAATCGAACCGCTTCCCTGAGCGAACGATTCGAATATGAACTGTTGCTGCTCCGGCGCAATACCGATGCCGGTGTCAGCAACACGAACTGTCCACCCGAACGTCGTTCGCTCTGCCGTCACCTCGATTGACCCTTCCGTCGTAAATTTGATCGCGTTGCCGATGATATTGTATAGAACTTGATGAATGCGCCCTTCGTCGCCGTCTACATAACAGTTCACCGGCAGTTTATTTTCCAACCGCAGCGACTTTGCTTGCCACAACGGCCTCAGCACCGTCGTCACCACCTCGACGCTCTGATGCATATCGACCGCTTGACGGCGCAGCACGATCTCCTCGTGTCGCAGTCTCGAGAAATCGAGAATATCGTCGACGAGCGAAGCAAGCCGTTTGCCGCTGGCACCGATCATCGCAATATGATTCAGCGCCCGTTCGGGCAACGGGCCGGCCGCACCGGCCGCGAGCGATTCGGTGATGCCTATAATGCCGTGAAGCGGCGTACGCAGCTCGTGAGACGTATTGGCGAGGAAATCATCCTTCAACTTGTCCAGCCGTTGCAAGGCGACATTTTCCTCATTAAGCGTTATATCCTGAATCAAAATGATCCAGCCTTCCATCTCCTTCTTATTTGTGAAGACGGCGCTGACACTGGCACCGTAAAAACGTTCGGTATCGGTTCGGATGGAAAACCGTATATCTGCATTTCTATGATCAGACAGCTTGGTCAGCTCCGGCGGCCACTCGCTGATCCCCGTTATTTCACGGCCTTTGTGAAGTTTGGACAGACCGGGCATAACCAGATAAGCAGCCGGGTTTGCGCTTAAAAACAGCATATCCTTATCAATCAGCACGAACGCTTCTCGGATGGAATTTAGCGCCATTGCAGATGCTTGGGGCACAATGTCGAAAAGGTCGTATCGGATGATATTGACAAAAAACAATAGGTTTAATACAACGAGGGACACCGGCGTGTAGTTGATCCCATACACATTCAGCTTAACTACGTAAAGAATATTGGCTATGACCGGTATGAACACGCCTAGAACCAAAAGCAATAGCTGTAATCTGTACCCTTTCCCCCAATGAATCAGCCGGTGAATTAATATTCCGCTTGTAACGATCATGCACAGCAACGCAAAAACATGATTCAAATAGTACAGCTTTCCCGGTTCCATATCCAGATGATGAATCGGCGCATCCAATGTGAAGGAGAAAGATGAATACATGAGAGTGTGATAGTCGGATGTCCAGACAAGCACAATCACAAAGGATGGAATCAACAAGAGCGGGAAGAGAACTAGCGGTTTGGAAATCCGCACTTCGCAGTAATCCGCCGCAAACAGTAGAAACAGCGGCGAAAAGAATGCGGAACCCAAATACATGACCTTTGTAGCCGTCAAGCCGCCATTTGAGGACGTTGCCGTAACCTCCAACAGGTAACCAAGCACGAAAAGAAAGACGGATACGGACAGTAAAATAAAATACACCTTTTTTGAGCTTTGACAATACATCAACGTAAAAACAGCAAGAAATAGGGTTATCAGCAATGCGACAGACAAGATAGCCGCAACCGTAATATTTACCACGATACCCCACCTATCGGTATTAAGAATTAGGCTTGCAGCCAGCGATCCCTCAGACACGCTAAAGCTATGCAAACCTCTCCCTCCGCCATATTCTCAACTCAATTGTTGACTGATCAAGTAATATCTCACAACTCTACCACGCCGGCTCGTTTATTGTCGTATATCCAAAGTTATATTTTTGCGTATAATTTGCATGAAAACAAAAAACAACGCTCTCTGGAAGCAGGTCGGCATAAAAAAAGAGCAGATGCTTTTAGCAAACTGCTCCCTCCATACAACTATTCAACCATGGCCCTCATCCTGAACGATGAACCTTTCAAAAGACAACACGAATTAACCGCGCTCACTCCCGCACCTCTAACCCCGCGTAATTGCCCGCCGCGTGCTCGCCGTAACGCTCAAAGTCGATGCGCCAAGACACCGTCTCCACGGGAAACTCCAACGTCTTGGACACGATCACCAGATTGTCGGCGCGAAGCTTCGCCGCATGAAGCCCTTCGTAGCGAACCGGCTTCCAACCCGGCGGCAGCCGGAAGTAAAGCGTGCCGGTCTCTCCAACAGGCCGGGTGCAAACGCCTTGCAGCGTCAGCCGGCGCTCATCCCAGCGCAGCCGCGGGAGCTCCACGCCGCCTTGGGTAACGTGCATATCCGTAGCGAGCAGCCATGGATGCGGGCGTGCCCGGCTGATCCGCAGCACGCGTACGCTATAAGCGGGAACCTCCACATGTAGCGTTGCCGAAGCTTCCCCCAGATACATCTCGTTCCAAAAATCAAACAGGCAATAAGCCTGATCCGCCTCCAAACCCAGGTCGCCCAGATGCAAATCTACGCTTAACACAGAAGCTCCTGCATTAAGCACACCAACCACGTTCCAGCAGTCCCATTCTTTCTCCACGCGCAGGTTGAACACCTTTGGTGTATCCGGCGCTACGGCTGTGAATAGATCGACAGGCCGCGCCATCCGCTCATAAGGCGGCAGGCACTTCTTCACTAGCGCCAATCGCTCCGGGCTGATTGTAGCGATATCGTCGCCCAGCATGATCGGCCCGGAGGACAAGCCAAACATGCTGACCGTGGCCCGGGCTTCATCCAATGGAATCGGCTTGTCCACGGATAGCACGTTAAAGCCGTCGTTATAATAAAGCTTCCGGTCCGTAAAGTAGGTCATCGCCATGGAAGCGGCAACCGTGCTGATCAGTGGCCAGCCATGAATCGTATATGTAGCCGGATATTCGGCCATGGTCTCGATGAGCGGCCGGCCTTCGCCGATATCGGGTCCCACGCGGACGGCATCGACGCAGCCGACATTTTGAAAGGTCGTTCCCGTGGAGGAGAGCAGGTACGTGTCTTCGCCGGCCGCTTCCCGAATGGTCTTCAAAGCTGCCCGATATACCTCAGGACCTTTTATCATCGTCCGGTCGTGGTAGCCGTTATAGGGGAATTGGCCGGGTGTAGAACCGGAGCCCGCGAACAGGAAATCAATCATGAAATAACGGATGCCGATCCGGTTGTACTGCTCGAACACATGCCGCAGAAACCGCAGCGTGTTAGGATGGCTGGCGTCCAAGCTGTAGAAGCCCACGCGTTCTTCCTTCGGCAAAGTTCCGGATTTCCCATATGGAGAGCGGTAATCGAAAAAAACATACGCGCCGTCTTGCTTGAGCAGGTTGTCCCTATGTTCCTCGAACAGATTGGACAGCTTATTGGGAATCCAGAATGGCGCGATCCAGAACCCGAGCCGCTGTCCATACCCGGCCAGCTTGTCCACAAGCCAAGACCACCCGTGCGGGAACGCTTCGCGATTCTCCTCCAGCCAATTGCCTGGCAGCATTTCCCCCAAGTTGCCGATGCTTGTCCAGATGTTGCGGATGCCAAAGCCTCCGAGCTTTTGCTGAATGGCAGCGGCATTTTCGAGGACCAATTGCTCGTAGGTTTCCTGCGAAAATCCGTCCCGCCAATGATTTGATTGGGGGTTGTTTTGTGCAGGGACCGTTACCTGGTGGTCTGCGTCATTGAGCTGTTGTTTACCAGCGGCATTCCTCTTCTTCACCGGATATCTCCAGCCAAGGTGCCATCCTGACGCACTACCTCCTATCGATCATACCTGGCCGAATACATCCCGGATCGCTTCCAGATAAGCCATACCGTACTTGATATCCGGCTCCAGATAACTGCCCTCCGTCCATTCGTTCCACGAATTGATTGTGAGGATTTTCGGGTGTGTAACGCCTTTATCAAGGAATGCCTTAGCCTGCTTGAGCGCCAGCTTGAATTCCTCAGGCGTGTTCCCGTTCAGAATTGGCGTGAACGGATACCCGAGATGGTCGAATCGGTCGGATTGGATCGTCCGCGGACTAGAATCCCACCCCATCGATACATGGGGGAAATACGGAAGATCGTATTCTTTCGTAAAGGTATCGAAGTCGCGGACGGACATTTCACGGAATTTCGCATAGGAATAGGTTGGGAATTCCGGAATCGGATTATGGTGAATCCAAACGTAAGAGGTGGCGCTGTCAAATCCGAGCCGGTTGATCAAGTCGTTCAGGTTATCCGCTTTTTGCTCGGACGGAAGATTCGGCACTGCCCAGACGATGGCGTTTAAATGAAGCTCGCCCAGTCCCGCCTCCCGCACTCGCGTCCGGAACAAGTCGAGTTGCCTGCGCGTTTCTTCGACACGATTGCCGAACCCGGCAAGCAGGCTCGGCAAATCATAAATGGAGAAGTATAACCCGCCGTTCACTCGCCAGTAACATTCGCTATGGAAGTATTTTTCGATCATATAGTTGGTTGCATCCTGGAATTCGCGCTCGGATACCGCGCCGGTCGTCCGTTGGTGATACGGCCTGCAACGGGTGGCCGGATGAATTTCCAGCCAGTCGTGGTTGGCCCACATCAGGGAGAATTTCAAACCGTGCGGGTTGGCCGCCTGCAAAAATCCGTCTTCAAGCGCCCTGTGCAAGTAGGGTTGATTATCGTACCAATACCAGTCGAAGATGAAACAATCGATCCCATGCGTCGCTGCCGCTGCCATTTTGCGCCCCATTACACGCGGATCCGCTTCGTCTTCATAACCCCAGAGCGGAACTTTCGGCTGCTCGTGCCCGGAGAATCGCGGGGTTGCCGCTTTGACCAGCTCCCACTCGGTCCATCCTTGTCCGTGCCACTCCTCGTTTCGTGTATCTATGTGATAATTTGGAAAGTAGTACACTGCCACTTCTGCCGATTTAGCCATCCTGGTTCATCCTTTCGATTTAATATAGAGGGAGGCCGACTTACCCGTAAAGCGCCGTATCGGCCGGGAGGTTGACGCCGGACCAAGCCTTCTTGGAAGTCCAATCGGCCTCGCCTGTCCAGAACGGATCGTCCGCCGGCAGGCCGAGCGGCAGAAAAACCGCGCAGCACAGGTACAGGCTACCGGTTGAAATGTAAACTTCACCGAGGTCCGGCTGATGGCCGCACAGACCGATCGTCAGCCAACCGTTCGCGTCGAACGTTCCCGGCTGCGCCATCGTCCGGCGGATGACGGCGCTGAGCGCCCCGCGTACCTGCGAAGGCTCGATGTCGACCGGTAGCTCGCGGCGCAGCGCCATCTGCGCCAGATGCTGGAACGCGCCGAACCGGTACGCGATGGACCGCCCGATCGGCGGAAACGTTCCCTCCGGCGAAATGAGCCGCTCCTGCACCGCTGCGTAACGGACGGCCCGCTTCCGGACCGGCTCGACGAGCTTGGCCCAATCCGCCTCTTCTCCGCTTACAGCCTCCACGATATCCAGCAGCATCGGTTGAATGACGAAGCTGTTGTAGTAGTCCCAGTGGAAAGCGGCTCCATCGCCGTAAGCGCCGTCTCCCTTGTACCACTGCTGAAACTGCTTGAGCGAATAATCGATCCGCATGCGGTCCCAGTCCGCTTCGCCGAGCTGGCGAAGCGCCGTTTCGATCATGGAGGAAAACAACAGCCAGTTGGTCGAATCAGGCTTTCGAGTACGCGTCGCTTTTAGCGAGGCTATGAGCTGACGGCGAACACGAGGCTCCAGCTTCTCCCCGAGCACGGTCGGAGCCTTCAGCACTGCATGCGCCAAAAAGGCTGAATCGACAAGCGGCTGATCCCCCTCCGAAAAATTGAAAGCGTCCGGCGAAGCAGGGTCCGTCCCCGCATCGATGGCGGCCCGGGCCATTTCGGCGAAGCGCTCGCGAAGCCGTCCTTCTTCCCCGTCCCGCGGACCCGATTCCAGCCACGAAGCGAGGCCAGTCAATGTCCGGCCGAGCGCCTCCAAATGCGTATATTGAAGCCGAGCGTCCGTTTTCACTTCGACCGGCATCGTTGCTTTAAGCTGTCGCACGGATAGCGCCTTTAATACGGGACCGGCGATACGTTCCATCGTATCAAGCCAGTAAGCCCTGTCATTGTTGAACAATTTCGCCATCTGATTCATCCTTTCGAATCTGATTCGCGTCTCGCAACAATATATCAGCCGCGACAATTTCGATATGTTTGCCTTTCTGCGCCGAAACTGCGTTGATAAAGGCTTCCAGGTTGGCATTCTCCAAGATCTTCTGCAAGCTGGTCAAGATCCCTTCTCCCTCGATCCCACCTTTACTTGCGAAAATCGTCAGCAGCCTTTTCACCGAATCCACACTGGTTCCAATCTGGAAGCTGACCGACTGTGACGCCGAATTGCCGGCCTTATCTACGGCGGTTACCATAAATTCGTGTGTGCCAATAGAGAGCGTATACAACGGGATGGCCGCATCGGCCGAAATCGGTTGGCCGTCCAGACAAATGACGGTTTTCGTCGTGTCGACGCCCGACCCGGTATCCGTTACTTGAATTTGCGGAGTCCAAACATCGTCGGTTTGGTAGGTTCCCGGTTCGGGTGCCCCGATCGCAATCGTTGGCGGGGCGAGATCAGGACGCAAAACCGACTCAATGGCGTCAAGCCTGCTTGTATCCGGCTGACCGTCGGCTCCGAGGGTGGGAATGATCCATCCTCCTTCATCGTTTTCGTTCCAAGCATACATCAATACTGCATTTGGAAAGCTCGATGAACGGTGGCTGTCATTCCACTCCAATGCGTTTTTCAGATTTTCCGCGATTTCTTGTGGAGTTGCGGTTTGAGCCCATTGGTTTTCTCCATATGAGGTCCATACCGGCGTATCGATACGCGGCCTGGGATCCCATCCGGTCGTTACCGTGGGGATCACCTGCGCTCCATAATCCGCGAGCAAATTCCAGTTATTTTTATCATTTTTTATAAGCGTTGAATAGGGCGAACCGTTAGATCCAAAATTCGTATACTGACTTAGCGCATCGCCTTGCATCAGACGCATAGTCTTAGCATTGGTCCCCATAATGACGATATAGGGTTCTGCCGTGCCTTGTTTATGAGCCTCCGATCGCAACTCATCTACATATCGTTTGTTCGTATTCCAGACATACACCAGAGGTCTGTCATTAAGAACTTTCTGGTAATTGGAGGTCTTAAACTGAGACACAAGCCACGCGTAGTTATCAAAGGAGTAGCCTGATGCTCCGAGAATAGCCGTCCATTTTACATCGTCCTTATGGGCACTGGATAAGTATAGATCCCTTGCCGTTGGAGATTCGTACATTACGAATGCCCAGTAGTCAATTCCTGCTTTTTTGGCATACTGGATCTCCTGATCCATAATCTCCTGTGTATACTGGGGGATATGAGCTTCATTTGTACCCGTGACAGAAGCATACCAAGGCAGACGGAAATGATATTTTTCAGGTGAAAGCGTCTTTTGTGTTTGGGATCCAAAATCTAAAGGATTGTCTGTACTCCCCCACATATCCCACCGAATAGCCCCTACAGCTGTCTTGCTTTGTCTTTGGTCAATCGTTTGAGGAATAGGATCAGGCACAACGGTGTTGTCGACAAACCGTCCGCTTGTGCTGTAGACCTCGAGCTCCACAATACGCGCTACATTCTCCCCACCGTCCTGACCATGCTGCTGAATATTACCTTCCGTCACATATACACGGAGTTTCGAAGCCGTGACAGGCTGGAATGAATGCGAATTGTGTTCTGCACTATTCCCGGTTACGGTCGGAAAAGCTGCTATCCACTGACTTCCGTCCCAATATTGAATCGTATACTCACGTTGTTCATAGCTTGAAGGTGTATAAAACTCCACTCTCTGAAAGGTAGTCATCTTTCCCAGATCAATTTCTACCCACTGAGGTTGTTGGGATACATCAGCCGCCCAATGTTTCCAGCCCGATGTCACTTTATTGCCGTCGTTCATGTAGGAAACGCTATAGCCCGTCTGAACACTAGAAGCAGCTACGGCTTTGCCGAATGCTAAATTGGGGTCGAGATAGACGCCGATTTCCACCAATCTTGCTATGCCATCGTCACCAGCTTTGGTCACATTTACTCGAATTTTTGACGAAATGAGCGGTTCAAAGACATAAGCATTATGATCGACAGCATTACCGGTCACTCCTGGGAAGATGTTAACCCAACCGGCTGTAGTCCAGTATTGGATTTGATAATCTTTCAACTCTTTGCCGTGGCTCGTATAAACCTCAATGCGATTAAATTTTAAATTGTTTTGTAAATCAATGGTGACCCATTGTGAGCTTTGCGAAACGTCCGCTGCCCATTCATGTCCGTTTAATGTGTTTACATCACCATCTGTTACATAAGAGGCACTATACGAACCGTCTAATGTATTCGAAGCCGTTACTCCCTTGTTTGCTGCAAGATTGACGCTTGAGTCTCCAAGATCAGGCGGTAACGGAGTCGCACGATCTGTGTTTACCAAACTGAAATCGTCCACGTATAGATCTGCTAGACACTCTTTCCCACCCGTCCCGGTTTGTACATACATCTGTGCAGAACTCAACATTCCAATCCAAGAGAGATTCACACTTCCCTCCAATTTCATATAGGTCTGGTCGTTGATAGCAACCCGACTCGTGGTAGCATAATGATCCGATCCATCGTTATATTTGATAACAAGCATCGGGCTGCAAGACGCGCCAGCCGGGGGCGATACAAGCTTAACATAAGCACTTAGCTTGTAATTGCCAGGTCCATAGCTATTTAACATATCCCCGACATTTTGATAGGCTGTGCTCCAATCCTGACTTCGGTTCGAAATCTTTAGAGCAGCTGCTCCGGAATTAGCATTCAAACTGTCAACCGTTAAGGTCGCCAATTGCCCATTCCAACTTGACAACCCGCTTTCAAAACCTGTATTAGCTAATAGTTCAGGGGATTGATTAATTGGAGTGGAGCGATCCGTATTTACGAGGCTGAAATCATCGACATAGATAGTTGACAAACATTCTGTTCCACCTGATCCGGTTTGAACATATACCTGTGCAGACTTCAATGTTCCACTCCATGTGAGATTCAAGCTCCCCTCCAATTTGACAAAATTTTGATCGTTTATGGCAACACGGCTCGTTGTGGCATAATGATCCGACCCGTCATTATATTTGAGGACGAGCAACGGACTGCACGAACCGCTTGCGAGCGGCGCTGCCAGCTTCACATAAGCGCTTACTTTATAGTTGCCGGGCCCGTAACTCTGAAGGGCACCCGTCACATTTTGCACGGCCGTGCTCCAGTCCTTGCTTCGGTTCGAAATCTTCAAGGCGGAGCCGCCGGAGTGCGCTTGCGTCGAATCCGGCGTTAACGTCGCCAGCTGCGCACTCCAACCTGTTGTGCCGTTCTCAAATCCCGGATTTACCAGCAATTCGGGGGATTGTGTTTCTGCGGATGCTGTCGGTTTCCCTGTCATGTAGAATAAACTGACCCAGGCAAAAATCAGAATAAACATTTTTTTGAACATAGTTCCATCTCCTTGTGTAGTAAATCATTACTCATACGGAGTGTCTGCCCTTGGATTTCCCCCCCATCATAAAATAAAAAGAAGTCAATTCCACTAGTTGCAATTGACTTCGTATTTGCTGAATTTGACTTTATCCTTTTACGGACCCCACGACGAGACCCTTCAACATATACTTCTGCGTGAAAATAAACAGGACGAGCAGCGGAATCATGGCCAGCACGCAGAGCGCGAACACGGGGCCGAAGTTGGTCGACTGCTTGTTGTACATGAACTGGACGATCATGGGCATCAGCGTCATTTTCTCCGGGGAGTTGAGGAAAATAAGCGGCGTCACAAAATCGTTCCAGATGCCGAAAACATTGGTGAGAATGAACGTGCCCGTCGCCGGCAGCAGCAGCGGGAACATAAGGTACCAGAACATTCGGAACGAACCGCAGCCGTCGATGGCCGCCGATTCCTCCAGCTCGCGCGGAATCGATTTCGTGAACGCGGAGTACAGAAACGTAGCGAACGGAATGTGCCCGGCCGTGTACAAGAGAACAAGCGCGGTCCGCGTATTCCCGAGATGCAATGCGTTCACCAGCTTGAACAGCGGAATGAGCGAACCGACGGTTGGGATGATCATGCCGGTCATGAACAGCAAAAAGACGATGCGGAACAGCCTGTCACTGCGCCGGGCAAGCATATACCCGGCCATGGACGCGACCAGGATGGTCAATCCGAGTCCACCGACCGTAACGATGACCGAATTGGCCAAACTGCGGAAAAAGGCGCCGCTTAGCGCCTGGCTGTAATAGTCGAGATACAGCCGGTCCGGCAGCGTGAGCGGCTTGTAGAAAATACCCGGGTGCTTGACTGACATTTGAAGCAAATAAAAAATCGGAAATAAAAACAGCAGCCCGATGACGATCAGGACGATTTCCGTCAGCAGGGAAGCCCGTTTGCGTTCCATCAGAGCTCCACCTCCCGTTTGCGCGTAATGGACAGTTGGACGATCGACACCGCAATGATACATACCGCGAGGAAAATGCCTCCCGCCGTCGCGTAACCGTAATTGTTTTCCCTGAAAGCGGCGTTATAGATGGCCAGGAACAGCGTGTAGGAAGACGTGCCGGGACCGCCGTTGGTCATAATGTACGGCAAGTCGAACAGCTTCAGCGCGCCGACGACCGTCAGGAACAGCACGATGGTCACGGTAGGCATCAACATCGGCAACGTAATATTCCGGAACAGGGTGAAGCCTCTGGCTCCCTCCAGCTCGGCCGCCTCGTACATATCCGGCGGGATCGACTGAAGGCCGGCCAGGTAAATAACGGCGCAAAATCCGATCGCCTGCCATTGCGAGAGCAGGATGATCGTCGGGAACGACGTCTTGAGCGTGCTGAGCCAGTCTTCGGTCCACGATGCGAGTCCGAGCCGGTTCAATATTTCGTTGAAAAAGCCGTCGAACTGCAGCAGCTGCCCCCATACGACGGATGCGACGACAAGGCTGACGATGACCGGGAAATAGATCGCCGTGCGTATAAAAGCGCGTGTACGGAACCGTTTGTTGATCATCACCGCAACGAGCAGCGCCAGCGGGTTCTGGACGACGATGCCGAAGACGGCCATCTTAAGCGAATTTTTCAGGCCGTCGGTCATGTGCGGATCGGTGAACAGATTGACATAATTGTCCCAACCGATAAATTCCGGCTTGCCGCTGCCGTTCCAACTGGTGAACGAGTAGTAGACGCTTTCGAGGAACGGATAGTAGAAAAAAAGCAGGAATACGGCAAGCGCCGGGAGCAAAAACAAGATGCCCGTCCAATACTTCTTGCGATCCAGATTCATGGTAGCGGCTCCTTTCCGAAGATGAAACGCGTCCAGCCGCTGTGAGGCTGGACGCGGGTACGTACCGACGTGTGGATCAGTACGGAAGCACAACGGTCGCCTTGTCTTTCTCGAAAGCGTCCTGTGCGGCCTTCAAATCGGAAGGATTGAACGGTGCGCCGGATATAACCTTCGTGACAAGATCCCTCATCGCAGTAGTGGCGCTTGCCGGGATAAAGTCTTCAAATCTGTTGGAAAAAGAGGATTTATCCACAAACTGTTTCAAGGTATCCATGACCGGATAGTCAAACTTGACTTGTACGTCCGTAAAGTAAGGCAGCGAGCCCTCTCCTGCAAGCCATGGCGCCAGAATTTCCTGCTTCGTCATCAGATTGACAAGCGCTTTGGACTCCTCGACCAGCTTCGTCTTGGCGTTGATGGCCAAACTTGCGTTGGTGCCGACCGGAACTTGGGTATTGCCTTTGTCGTCCATAAGCGGGAAGTACCCGAGCTGGAACGGCTTGTAGCCGCCTTTCTCAATATTGTCCTTGTTCGTGCCGGGCATATAGGGACCTTGCACGATCATCCCTGCTTCGCCGGAAGCGAGCAGTTGAGCCGACGCCGGCCAATCGATGCTAAGCGCGTTTTTGTTGAAATAGCCTTTTTCCTTCATCGTTTGTAAATTTCGATAGACCGCCTGGATCGCCGGATCGTCCGATTTGATCACGCCGTTGTACATCTTCTTGCCGTATTCGGAATCGCTTGCAAACCCGTAGGATTGGATCCATAGCGACATGAACAGCTGCGCCGTCCAGACGTCTTTGAATCCAAGCGCAATCGGCGTTTTGCCGGCCGCCTTCAACTTCTCGCAAACATCCATAAACTCCTGCACCGTTTTCGGCGGCTTCAGACCGAGTTCGTTGAACATGTCCGCGTTGTACCATACGCCCCCGGCCGGGGTGCTACCGAGCGGCACGCCGAGTATTTTGCCTTCATAGAGGACGGCAGGGGATTTCTTGCCGGTTTCCGACAGACGGCTAACCCAAGGCTCATTCGAAAGGTCCATGAAATTGCCGGCTTTGAACCAATCCTTCTTCTGGAAGAACGTGACGTCCGGTGCGGAATCGGAAGCAAACTGCGCTTTCAGCTTGTCAAAAAAAGTGGCCCCGAGCGTAATGTCCCATTGAATTTTGGCTTTAGGATACAGCTTCTTGTAGCCCGCTTCTACCGCTTTCATATATGCCTGTTGGTACGGGCGGTCGTCAAGGAACCAGGAGCCGACGCGGATCGTAAACTCCTTGTCATTCGAAGCGGCCGCGGTGCCTCCGCTCGTCGGAGTGTTCGTCGCCGTTTCGCCCCCGTTGTCGGCATTGCCCGAGTTCCCTTTGCCGCATGCCGCCAGCACTAGCAAGACGCATAGCACTGCAAAGAGCGATGTGATTGTTGCATTTTTCCTCAATGTGAGCACCCCTTCTTGACACATGATCGCTTACATTTCCATGTTAGCTTGGATGGAGGAAATGTTCGATGGCTGGGTTTTGGTTTTTCTTTATTGCAATTTACCGCCGGCCTGGCGCTTGTATTCGCTCGGCGTGCATCCCGCCATTTTCTTGAAGAGCATGCTGAAGTGGGCCGAGTCCTTGAAGCCGACGGCATAAGCGATCTCGTAAGCCTTGAGGTCGTCATTCAACAGCTTGACCTTGGCCGCCTCTATGCGGCATTCCCATAGCATATCCGTGAAATTGACACCCGTTTCTTTCTTGATCAGTCGGCTCAGATAGGAATAATTGACGTTCAGCCGTTTCGCCACCGTTTGCAGCGTGAGCTCGGACGCATACTCCTGTTGGATGATCATCTTCGTTTCCGCCACGATCCGCTTGGGTGACTGCGACAGCAAGCGGCGAATTTCTTCCACGTTGCTCAGCATATAACGTTCAAGCGATTTCATCATATCCGTCAAAATCAAGCTGGAAAGCATCGTTTCCCGGATTTCGACCGCCGTCCGGGCGTCCGGCTCGATGCCGAACTCCAGCAGCACGTCCTCCGATCGTTCGATCATTCCGATGCAAAAATGCTGGATGTCCTTTCGGCTCGCGCCGACGGACAGCATGCGGCGGTAGGCGGCGGAAATCGAATGGCGGATGCCGTCCGTTTCGCCGGTGCGCAGCAGCTCCGCCACCTGATTAACCGACGAGAGCGACTCCTTCTCCTTCTCGCTGACGATCGTCTCGATCGCGTCGAAGGCGATCACCGACTTTTTGCCGAGCAGCATGCGGTAGTCCATGCAGACGCCGGTTTGCCGGATCGCCTCCGGAAGCTCGAGAAAGGTAACCATCGTCCGGCTGATGCCGACCGAGATGCTCAGTCCTTCCTGCGTTTCACACGCTTCGATCATGCGTTTCGCGAATTCGATGCTCCGGGAAGCGTCCGTTTTCGAATCCGCCCTATACGGCAGAAGCACGTAGATCCCGCTTGCGACTTCGGACATCCAGGCCGTCGTTGACTCCCGCTTTGAAATGGTTTCAAGCGCCTTGCGGACCTGCTTCAGCGCGAACGGATTTCGCGAATATTGCAACCCGTGCACATGATCCAGCTCGACATAAAGCAAGACAAAGCTCCCGTCTTCCATTCCGCGGCCCCATAGCCATTCCCGTTTCTCTTCCGCCGAAACCGTCTCGCTGCCGATCACCGCAAAAAAACTATCCCGCTCCCGCCAACCGTCACGCTCCTTAGCCCGCAGCTGCTCCACCGCGCTAACGATATCCTCCGGCCTAAACGGCTTCGTAATAAAGTCGGTGGCGCCCAACCGAACGGCTTGTCTAGCGTACTCAAATTCATGATGCGCGGTTAGGAAAATAATCGGCAGATCGGGACGCGTCGTCCGGACCGCCTCGGCCAACTCAATGCCGTCCATTACAGGCATGCGGATGTCGGTCAATAGCACGTCGGGACTCATTCTCTCCATCAGTTCAAGCGCTTCCTCTCCGTTGGCAGCTGTTCCGACTACCGTGCATCCAGCTTGCTCCCATTGCGGCAATCCTGCCAAATAGTCGCGGATTTCGGACTCGTCGTCAACGACAAATATGCGCATATCTATTCCCCTCCTGCCTCGCTCCATAGTTGGATCGGCATCTTCAGCGTGACCGTTACCGTGCCTTCCGCATCTTGGCTGAGTTTGGCGCCGTATGCATCGCCGAAATGATGGCGAATTCTCATATTGACATTTTCGAGGCCGGAACCCAATCCGTTCTTGCCCGGTCGACCGGGACTCGGGCCGCGATCCGACACGACCGGCGGGGCCGGGTTTCGGATTTCGACCACAAGCATATACTCTTCATCTTTCGCCTCGATCTCGATGCGGCCGCCATCCGGCAGTCGGTCGATGCCATGAATTACCGCATTCTCGACGAGCGGCTGCAGCACTAGCTTCGGCACCACAGCCTGCCTGAGCATTTCCGGCAGAACGATAGTGTGCTGCATCCGCCCGCCGAACCGGTATTGATGAATCTGCAGGTACTTTTCCGCGAATGCGAATTCCGTCTCCAGCGATACGAACTTCCCGCCCGGCAGAATGGAGAATCGGAAAATGCTCGACAGCTTCTGGACAATATCGGGCACATACCGTGCCTTGCTGGGGTTCTGCGACATGATGCTGATGTATTCCAACGTGTTGTACAAAAAATGAGGATTGATGTACATCCGGATCGCTTTGAGTTCGGCCTCCCACGCAAGAAGCTCGTTTTTATAGTTTTTGTCGATCAAGTCCTTCGTCCGCAGCACAAGCCGATTATAGCCGTGACAGAGCATCGCGATTTCATCCCTCGTCACAACATCCTGTATAAGCTCGTATTCCTCAATCTCCGCCCGGCGCATCAGCCGGGTAAGCCGCCGGATCGGATCGGTCACGCGCTTGAGTATCCAATACGTTACAACAAGAACGGCCAGCCATGCCAGGAAGGTGATCGTTGCGGAAAACAGCGCCTGCTTCTCAACAATCTTGTCCGTGCCCGGTGTTGCCAGCCGGATATAACTGAAGTCGGCATGCTGCGACTTCTGCCGAATCAGCAGCTGCGTTGCCGGTCCCCTCACATCCAGCACGTTGCCGATTTCGTCCGAATCGGAGGCGGAGAGGATGATGTTGTCCGAGCTGGTGATGTAGAAGGTGCCGGGCGAAAAGTCGGCATCGGCGTTCTGCAAACCCGAGGGGAGCAGCGTGACGACAAGCTGCCCAAGCACTTTATCGGTATCGAGCACCTTATCGATCCCGTAAATTTTCATGTCGCAAGCCATCCGTTTATCATCAGTAAAAAAAGCCCATTCGGGCATTCGTTCGAATTCGAAGGGCAGAAGGCGGTAGGCGGTAGGGTACTGCAGCGCACGACTGCCATCGATACCGATGACCTGATCGTCCGGCGTGATCAAATACATGCTGTCGACGAATGGACCGATGGTTCTCTTCAGTTCAACCAGTTCGACCTGCAGTACATCCTGTACGCTCTCGAGCAAGTTCGACCGGGTATCGTCATTCGTCGCGTTAGCGCCGGTTTGTTGATACAGCTTCAAGTAAGATTGGATCGTATCCCGTTCTCCCACTTCCAGCATCCGTTTCTTGATGGCAAGAAGCGGGGCGTCAATCGCTGTTGCAACCGCGCTTAGCTCCTGCTGGGCGTTCTCCGTCGCTTTCTTGCCGATCAACTGGCTGGAACGGTAGTAGAAGGTGGTGCTGACGACGATGAGCGGAACAAGCGTAAGCAGGGAGTAGATGATGAGCATTTTGTAGAACAGCTTCGAACGGATCGAGTTGACGAAACCGATCATAAAGTTTACCATGCTGCTGGCCCCCACAACGATATCTATATGTCGATTATACTACAGCCGCTGCGCCGCCTCTTTGTTCCGTTTGTTTATTTCTTTGCTGCATTTGACACGGCAAATCGGCTTCGCAACATGATTCCACGCTGGACCGATTTTTCCGATATGGCCAGTCGGGACGTCCGACCGTTCCCGCACACAAAAATGATTAACGCTTAGATTGTCAGAAGCTTAAATAATAGGGTCGGTTCGCTGTTCTTAAGGTAACTCCTCCATTTAAAAGTCCACAACCAATTTGGTTGTGGACTTTATTCGAGACGCTCCTCTATTAAGATATTGGTCCCATTTCTTCTGATGGATGCTATCAGACTTTTCTTCCTTTCTTCTCAACTATTAATCGCTAATGCACAAAATCGGACTTCTTGAAATATCCCGACTCATCAAATTGCATTTCCGCGGCTTCACCGATCACTTCGATATGAGGCAGCCGTTGCATTTCGGCCAGTAGCGATTCAGAAGCATATAAATATTCCAGTTGAAGCGTATTTGGAATTAGCACGATGCGTGCATTCTCCGAGTCGACTCCCCAATTGCAGCGAAGGGCGACTGAAATTGCCTCTCTATCGTTATCTAAAATGATAGGGATCATTGCCCGGTGGAGAAACGAACTGGTAATGACATTCTCGTTCATTTTTCGGTAATCCAGCTTTTCGAAGAGGCGTTTCGTAGTCAAATCGGCAAGCCCAATCCCGAGTGCATTGCCATGCGACTCCTCGCTAAGGTCACTTGCGATGACATATCGGACGCTCGGACTTTGCGGCTCTTCCACGCCTAATATGCGTATACGTCCAATGATATTGGTATCCATTCCGGTACCGCTGTAATTTTTGCCGATCTCGTCGACAACCAATACATCAATGTCTTCCATAGGCAGTTTCGGCATCAAGGAGGCAGATATCTTCAAAAGTTCTCCTTCCCGCTCCTGAATTTTGTCCACAGCAATGGCTTCAATCAGGGCTGTTTGCTCAAAAGCATTTTCAACGATTGCCAATCCGCACAAAATATTCACTTTTTCAAGGACGACCTTTGCTACTTCCGGCATAATGTCGCGAATACCGTGAACCCCGTAACTGTGAACGAGCAGCGCCTGTTTATGTTTACCCATCCCGATGGCAGCCATCTTCATCAATCCGCTTTCTATCTGGATCGGGGATTTGAAATCCGTATGCACCTTTATCCGGCCAATCAACAAAACGGCATCCATTTCCCATGCGTTTTTATCGACAAAAACTGGCATTCCTCCAGGAGTCTCGCCGACTTGAACCACATCCATCGAGGAGACGATAGGAGCTTCGCAAAAATGTTCGGTTATGCCCAAACTGTGTAGGACTTCAACTTGTCCCTCCGCTGTCGCTCCTCCATGACTCCCCATCGCAGGAATAATGGACGGCAGGACACCCAGCTTTTTCAGCTCCCGGACAACAGAACGAATAATTATCGGTATATTGGCAATTCCCCGGCTTCCCGCGGTAACGGCTACTTTCATCCCTGGTTTTATTTTTTGCGACAGTTCGACTTGCAGCAATTGCTTCGCGATCTCAGCTTCAATATCCGTCACCTGCGGACCGGTAAAATGCTGTCTTACCTTAATCATTTTAGGAAATCTCATAGCAACCTCCCTTTTTACGGTCCGTCTCCTACTAGGGTTATCACTCGCTCCTCCTAGACCCTAATGTTTTCCTTTATCCATGAACGCAACTTATCAGCATAGAAAGAGCGTTCATCTGGATCGGACTGAGAACCCTTTGTCAGATAAAGTTGATCATTCACATATCTAGGGTAAACATGGAGATGATAATGCCACACGTCTTGATTGCCAGCAGGCTCATTATGTTGCCGCGTAGAAATCCCATCACATTCATATGTACGTTTCATTGCAAACGCTGTAAGCTGAGCCGCGCGGTGAATTTCAGCAGCGTAATCCGCAGGGAGTTCAAAGATGTTCTCGAAATGTTGATTAGGAACAACAAGAACATGTCCTTTATTGTTTGGCCACCATTTGCTCGCTATAAATGCCGTTACCTTTTCATTCTGATAAATGATATCCCTTTGTTTTGTTCCCTGATTAGGTTGCTCGATACCAGAAATTCGACAAAATGGACATTCGTATCCTTCGGGCTTATGTGAAAATGATGCTGCCATCTTTCTTGTTCAACTCCTTTCTTCTGTTCGTTGCGTTATTCGGCCCGTTCGCTTAAAAACCGCCACACCGCCTGCGAACGCGCTTCTGCACCGGCCGCTTTCACCCGCCCGGTGCAGCTGTCTCGACAACTCTACCATGAGGACGACCCCGAAGACCTGCCTCCTCCGCCGCCTTTGTCGTCGTCTCCCCAACCGGCGCTGCCGGACGATTTCCCGTTTTCGCTGCCCCAACTTGCGCTGCCGGACGATCGCTCGTTTCCGCCGTCCCAGCCGGCGCTGCCGGACGATCGCCCGCTCCCGCCGCCTCCGCTGCCGTGTCTGCGCTTCTCTTCAGCTTCCCACTTTGCCCGCCTTCTTCGTTCCTCGGCATCCCACGCCGCCCGTCTGCGCCGTTCTTCCGCCTCAAGCTCGCGGCGTCGCCGATCCGCGGCATCGTCCAGTGCACGCTGTTGCTGGAAACCGCTGTCCATGTGCGCCAGAATCGTCTGAGCTGATGCAATAAGCTGCTGCGCTTCCTCGAAGCTGCCCACCTTGACGGCTTGCACAATGCTGTCGACCGTGGCCTGGAAATCGGCTTCGTATATGCCGACGTTGATTGTTCGGCGGTACCGGCGCTTGCGATTGGTATAATCTTTCCGCAGCTGTTCCAGCGAATGGTGCGCTAGCGAATAAAGATGGGCCAGCTGCCCGACAAGCCGGTCGAACTGCCCGACTCGCGCTTCGCACGTATCGAGAGCGGAAACGATGCGGTACATATCCTTGCCGGGCGCGTCCAATTGAAGCCGTGCCTCCTGCAGCCCCGCCTCGCAATCCGCCATCGCTTCCTCGGGCTCCAGTATTCGCAGCTGCAGATTCTCGTACGCGGCATGCGCATGATTGTATAGTTCGTGAAGCCGCGCCGATCGATTCGACTGCTCGTTTAGCGTCCGCTCCAGCGACTTGCGATAAGCGAAACATTCCTCATGGAGCGCGGTCAGCTCTTGGCCGACGAGATGAACCTTTTCGCCTACAGCGGATGCCGCCCTGTATTTCTGCACGTTGATATGGACGAGCGATTCGATTTCAGCAAGCATGCGCTTCAGTTCCCCGATCATCTCGCGCATGCGAACTTGCCGCTCTTCCTGCTCTTTCATGTGCACGGAGGCGAACGTTTCGCGCAGTCTCTCCTGTTCCGCCCGGAAACGGACATCGAGGTCGGCAAAGCCGCGCAGCAGCGCGCTAACCTCGGACGCCGCCTGCAGCGAGCCGTCGCGATTGCGAATCATCTGCTCCACCAGCTCCTTGGCCCCGCCGATCGCGGCTTCGATCGCCCGGCTGAGTTCGTCGGCTCGGCGAGCCTCGCCGACCGCGATCGCGGCGCCCAACCGGGGAACGTCCTCGCGCGCCGCTTTCAGCATTTGGAACGGATCGCCGTCGACGCACAACAGCCGCTCGCGTTCCATGATCAGCCGCAGCTCCGCTTCGCACGCCGCGATCCGCGGCAGCAGCAGCGGCAAGGCGGGAATCAACTCGCGCAGCCGGTGCACCCCGTTCTCCACCTCATTGAAGTTGTCATGCGCGGCACGAATATGCGGGGCTGCCTGCACGAAGTCGAATTCGTCGACTTCGTCGGCCTTCGCGTACAGCTCCAGCGCCTGTTTCAACTGATCGCGAAGCGCTGAGAGCGGGTTGGCGGATTGCTGCGCCAGCTCCTCGACGGCTGCCGTCAAGAGGCCCGCCCTATGGTTGGCCTCTCCGATGAGCCGCCGCACTTCCGACAGCGTAGCGGAAAGTTCGGCGAACGTCGCCTGCAGCGGAACGAGCCGCTCGTTCTCCAGTTCCAGCTCGGCCCGGAACGCTTCCAAGCGCGGGTTGTTTTTGCCCCTAAAAAAGAAGCCCGGTTGAAATTTCCCCAACCGTTCGCCGATCTCCTCCGACCGTTCGAGTAACTGCAGCACCTGCCGCTGCAACTCGCCCGTGCGTTGCTTACTCGCTCCCTGCATGAAGCCGCGGTCGAACTCGTGGAACAGGTCGGATACCATCATCGCATTGATCGCTTCCGCCTGCTGCCGATGCGTGCCCCGTATGCCGCGAAGCTTCTTACCGCTGCGCAGCCGGGCGATTAGGCAAATGACGAGCCAGACGATCAAGGCGGGAAGCAGCACAAAACCCACAAACAAGATAAGCAACACGACGCCAATGCTGGCGCCTCTTTCTTTTGCCG